>NZ_JAWXYB010000018.1:2256250-2585000 GCF_033842475.1 Acidiphilium acidophilum
GTGATGCCATAACGATCTCGATTCATTATCGAAGTATTTACTTACATCGCTCTCGCGATACCGACGCGACCGGCGCGGGTATGATTCAACTTCGAACTCTGGCTCAACTTCGATCTCGATGAAATCCGAAGAATTACCAAAATTCTGCTGAAGGTATTCGTTTTCCAAGGCGTTTTCTGCGTTTTCCATAGCGACACCAAAACCAATGTTTCGATCGCAATATGGAGACTCATTTTGTCGCGGTCAAGTCATCTTTTTCGGCGCATTTCACATCTGACAGTGCATAACGAGATCGACGAAATGGTATCCGAGTCGCTTTCGATACGAGCCGCAAGAAAGAAAGGTTATTGTTCGATGAGTAGGATTAATATCGAGTCACGTAAGGGAAATCGCGTCGTGTATCGTCCCGTTTTGAACGTGTCGCGCGTGTTTTACAGCAAAGAAGATGCTGAGGCCTGGATAGTAGAGGCTCAAGATTTACTTAAACGCGTATATTTTGCTGGCCCTGCTTTACCAGAATCCTCCCCGCTCGGCGGACGGCGGCAGGTCGGCCCCAGCGGATCACGTTTGCGTGATACTGGTAAACGCCGTTCCGGATAGCGAACGAAAGGTAGGAATCTTGCGCTCCAATTGCGCTCCAATTATCCCCCGAAAATCGGTATCCGGCGGTATCGAGAGGTATCCGCCGGTATCATAAGCACTTGATATCGTGGTACTATTTCTAAAGGATGTAGATATAGAGTCGCGTGAGATCGCCCTCCGAAGGCAAAGGTCGCGCGTTCGAATCGCGCCGGGTCCGCCAATTTTTATCCATTAGTTCTGGGCTGGATAGGCGGTGGTCACCTTGCGTGGTGATTTTGCGCGGTATTTTGTTGCTATATCGTAACAAAATAGGCGTGAGTGGGCTATTTCGGGTGGACGATGAAAAAATCGGGTGGGGTGAACCAGGGGTTATGGGTTTGGGCGCGGGGGCTGAAGGTCTGGTCGAGGAGGGATTGGATGGCATCCAGCGTGGGGGCGCGGAGTGGCGGGTCGGGTGGTTTGGGATTGGGCGCGCGGGGTTTGGACGGGCGGGGTTTGGTGGATGGGGTGCGCAGGAGGGGGTGGGGTTTGGTTTGGGTGGGGTTTTGCGGATGGGGTGGGGGGATCATGCGGTAGATCAAGGTGAGGTCGATGCCGAGGAGGTGGCAGAGAGGGCGGAGGATGCGGCCGATGCGGGGGTCGCTCGTGATGAGGGATTCGGTTTCGGGCTCGCAGAGGAACTGGCGGAGGGTTTGGGCGTGGGTGTTGGCTTCCGGGATCGGTTGGGCGATCCAGCCGAAGCGGCGCGGTAAAACCGGGGGTGGCTTGGGGGTGGATTTGCGCGGGGCGCGCTGATGGGGGCCGGGCGCGGGGATGCGGCGGGGCTTGGTGCGCTCGGCTTCGATGCGGGCGAGGAGGTCGCGCAGGCGGGTGGTGAGGCGGGAGAGGCGACCGTAGAGCATCAGGCCGAGCGGGGCGGGCAGACGTGCGGGACGGCCCTGCACCTTCACGCTGGCGGCGGCGATGGTCTGCTTCAGGCGATCTATGAAGCCCGCGAAACGGGTGAAGAGGGGTGAGGCCGCGTTCATGCCGACGTTAGAGCATGAGGGGTGGGGGGTGGGAAAGGGTTAGTTTGGTGACGGGCGGGGGTGGGGTGGGGGAAAAGTAAGGAAGGAAAAAAGAAAGCGCTTCTTTTTTGGAAAAAAGAAGCAAAAAACTTTTGTTAGTTTAGGGAAGGCAAAATGAAAGGGCTGCTCAGGGAGGGGTTTGGGAGAACAGGTTGCGGAGGACCTCGGTCGTGCGGGTTACGGAGTCGCGGACACTCTCCAGCATGACCGACATGCGGGCGGAATCGGCGCGGTCGGTGATTTCGAGGGCGGCGAGCTGGGCGTTTTCGAACATCGATTTGAGCAGGGTCTGGAACATCAGATCGTTGCTCGACGCGATCAGACCGCTGGCCCGCCGGTTGTTTTCCATGATGCCGTCCTGAAAGACCAGCCTCGCCGTATCCGCCGCTTTCTGTTCCGTCAGGTCCGAAACCATCAGCACATACCCCAGCACCCGGTCGGCGGCGGCGAAGATCGGGTCGGCGCGGATCAGCAGCGGCACCGACCGCTCGCCGTCGCGCCTCATCGTGACCTCGCCGCGCCAGCTGAGATGATGCGCCTGCAACGCCTGCAGACGATCCGCCACCGGCGCCGGATGGGCGAACAGATCCGGCAACTGCGCCAGGGTTTCCAGCTTCTGGTTGTGGCCCGCGATCAGCCGGGAGAACGCCTCGTTGACCAGCAGGATCTGGCCCGCGACATCCGCGATGATCACCGGCTGGCTCGACCGCACGACATCGCGCCGCACCACTTCGAGCTGGTCATGGGCGATCAGCATCCGCACCGAACGCGATTGCAGGATCACGTCCGAAACCATCGCGCCGATCAGCCTTGCCGCTGCAATGTCGGCCTTGCTCCACGGTGCGGATTGCCGGCGCATCACCTCGTGCCACTTGGCGAAGGACCGCCGGGGCGACAGATCCGCCGGATCGTCGCCCACCGCGACCGGCTTGGTGGGATCGCCGCCCCAGGTGACGGTGCGGACCTGCTCGGGCCGCATCCAGAACAGATAGGCGCCCGGCGATTCCGCCAGCGATACCGCGAGCACCCCGCTCGCCGAGGCAACGATGCTCTCGAACGCGCCGCGCTGCCGGCTGAGCGAGGCGGTGACGGTCAGCCCCTCCTCGCCCCGCTCGTCGAGCCAGTGGGCGATGGCGCGGATGTCGTGGGTGGAGGGGACATCGCCCGCGACGGTCACTTCATCGTCGATCACCAGCGCGGCACCGCTCGCGCGCACCGGGGCGAGGAGCAACTGGGCATTGTCGAACAAAGCGACCTTCCAGTTGCCCTCGCGCGAGAGAACCTCGAACATGCGATGCTCCAGCCGCCGCGCCGACAGCTCGGCCTGGGCTTCGGCGAAATTCTCCAGCGCGGTGATGCGGGTGGCCAGAGCCTCGGAGAGAAACTCGCAGGCGCAGCGGGTCATCGCCGGGACGAAATAGGGTTGGTAATGGTGGCAGGAAATCAGCCCCCATAACTGGCCGCCGACCATGATCGAGACCACGAGGGTGGCCCGCACCTCCATGTTGTGCAGATACTGGATATGAAGCGGCGACGGGCTGCGCAGGCCGCACAGCGACATGTCGAGTTCGGCACCGGTGAGCGGGGAGAGGTTCGGGGTGAGCGGCACCGGCTGGAACCCGACATCGACCAGCAGGCGGATGCGGTTGCGCTCATAGAGGCGGCGGGCGATCTGCGGGATGTCGCTCGCGGGATAGCGATTGCCGAGATAGGGTTCGAGTCCCGGCTCGCGCTGCTCGGCGAAGACCTCGCCGTGGCCTTCATCGTCGAACCGGTAGATCATCACGCGGTCATAGCCGGTGATGGTCCTGACGCTGCGGGCGACCTCGTCGCACAGGGCATTGAGCGAGGTGGCACCGAGAACCGACTGGAGCGCCGCCTCGATCGCCGGGCCGAGATCGGCCTTGGGGGCACCGACCGTGGGGGATTCGGCCGTGGGGGTACCGGCCTGAACATCGGCTGGTTCCAGTTCGATCAGCAAGCCGCCGCCGGGGGGGCGGTGGATCAGGGCGGTCATCGGGCGCGGGGGCGATCCGGCTTCGCATCGCACCGCGACGGGGCGGATGTGGAGGGCTTCGCTGCTTTCGCGGGCGATCGCGCTGGCGAGGGTGCCGGGGATATCGGTGAGGCCGAGACCCGTCAGATCGCCGGTCAGGCCGAGAAATCCGGCGGCGTTTTCGCTGTGCTGGACGATGACGCGGGAGGGTTCGCGGCAGAGCAGCAGGGCGCCGTGGGGCTGGATCGATCCGGCGAACTGGATCTGTTCACGCTCGCAATTCGAGAGATCGGCGGTTCCGAACCGGGGTGCCGATGCGATTTGCGATGCCATGCCCAGACGCTCCCCAAACCGGTGGTTGACGGCTCCGGTCGATTCCCTGATCGGATCAGATGGTCTTGATCGAACCGAATGACCGGTCGGGTTAATTGTTGGTGTCGCCCGGCCTCATTCCAACCCGTACCGGTTCATTTTCAGATAAAGACTCTGGCGGCTGAGGCCGATCAGCGCGGCGGCGGCCTTGCGGTTGCCCGCGACCTGCGCCAGCGCGGTGGTGATGAAATGACGTTCGACCACCGCGACCGTTTCATCGACCGCTTCGTGGATCGTGGTGGCGCCGATATCCCATGACAGGGATTGCAGGGCGCGGGCGAGCGGGCCGGGTGCGCTGGTGCTGTCGGCCGGGCGGGACTCGCGGCTGATATCGCGGATCAGCAGGCCGATCATGCCGCCCGCGGCGCTGGCGGAAAGTTCGACCATGTGTTCCGCGCCGAATTCGCCTCGCAGCACGACCGGCAGGCGGATCAGGGTGCCGTGATTGCGGATCAGGTCGAGGATGATCGCGGTATCGGCGGTGCCGCGCTTCAGCCAGCGGTCCAGCGGTTGGGCGAGGACGACGGACTCGCTGCCTGCCTCGACCAGTTCGAGGAAGGCGAGATTGGCCTGCTCGATGATGCCCTCGCTATCCATCACCACGAACGCGTCGGGCAGGCGGGCGATCAGGGTCGGGTGGATCGCGCGGTTTGCCGGCGTGTCGCTGAGGTTGTCGGGGTGGCTGAGGTGCAGGAGCAGCGACGGGGCGGGGCCGGTTTCGATCAGCGAGATGCGGACGATCCAGGAAATCCGGTCCGGCCCGATCGCGGCGATCACGCCGGGGGCCTGACCGTCGTTGCGGACCTGGCGCAGGGTGGCGGCGAAGGAGCGCCGCCGGGGCTCGGTCAGCAGATCGAGAAAGCGCCCGATGCAGGCGGCACCGAGAGCCTGCCGCGCGGCCGGGTTGGCGCGCAGGATGACCGAGGTTTCAGGGTCGAGCAGCAGCATCGGGTCCGCCGCGGCGTTGAACACCAGATCGTCGCGGGGTTCGCTTTCGCGCAGCCGCCAATGGTTGCTCTCCATCGTGCGGCGGCTTTCGATCAGCCGTGCCTCGACATCGGCGACGACGTTGAAGCGCCGGCCGATCGCGATGAGGCCGCCGTCATCACCGAGGCTGACGGTGGTGTATTCGAGCGGGATTTCCGCGCCGCCCGGGAACATCTGGTTGACCGGGGCGAAACTCGAAACGCCGCTGGCCAGAGCTTCATCGACCAGGCGGCGGATGGTTTCGACCCCCGCCGCCGTGACGGTTTCGTGCCAGTGCCGCCCGTGCCAGCCGGGGACGGTTTCGATCCGGTCGTGCTCCATCATCGTCGCCGCCACGATCAGACCCTCGCGGGTGAGACGCAGCGTGACATCGGGGCGGGTGAGGTTGACACTGTTCATGCAACGTTCAATCAGAGTTTGATGGAACATACCCGATCCGGCGCTGGAACACCAATCTCCGTTTCAATATTGTTACGGAATTGATGGCAATGGGGGCTGGCGAGGCCGTGGCGCGGGGGATGACGCCACCGGAGGTTGATCTGGTGGGCGAGTTGGTGAGCGATGTGGCGGGTGATCTGGCGGGCGATCTGGCGGGGCGGTTGCGGCAGGCGACGTGGGATTTGCATCGCGAGGCCGAACGCTCGGGCGTGGTGGCGCTGATGCTCTCCGGCGGGATGGGGCGTGAGGCGTATGGGCTGTTCCTGCGCAATCTGCTGGCCGTGTACGAGGCGCTGGAATCGGGGCTCGACTCGGCTCGGGATCATGCGGCGGTGGGGGCTCTCGCGCGGGAGGAACTTTATCGGGGCGCGGCGTTGCGGGCCGATCTGGCTGCGCTCGGCGGGGCGGATTGGGCCGCGCGGTGGCCGGTTCTGCCGGAGGGGCGGGATTATGCGGCGCGGATTGCGGCGGTGGCGGCTTGTGATCCGCTCCGTCTGCTCGCGCATGCCTATGTGCGGTATCTCGGTGATCTCAATGGCGGGCGATTGAGCAACCTGATGTCTGGAAAATAGGGCGAGCGGGGGTCAGGCATCCTGGTAGTCCCACTTGATGTAGCCCTTGGTGTCGGCGGCCCATTTTTCATCGATTTCGACGAGGACGGCGCTGACGAGGCGTTCGAGGGAGGCTTCGTTGGGGAAGACCCTGATTTTGGTGGTGCGGCGTTTGAGTTCCTGCTGGATGCCGCGTTCCATGGGGTTGGAAGTGCGAAGCCGGCGCTGGTGGGGTTCTGGCAGTGTGAAGACGGTGAGGCCTTCGGGGATATTTCGTTCGAGCCAATCGGCGAGCTTTGGTGCGGTGTCGCGATAGGCATTGACGAGGGTTGTGAGAGCGATCTGGGCAGCGGCGAGGGAATTTGCGTTCCAGACGGTCCGGAGTTCTGCGCCGATGCGTTTGCGGATGGCGTGGTTGGGGGCGTGGTGGATGGCGTTTTGGGCGAGGTGGAACTGGCATCGTTGCCAGTGTGCGGCGCCGAAGACGGCGCGGCGTGCGGCGTGCAATCCGGCATGGTCATCGGAGACGATGAATTCGACGCCTCGCAGGCCACGCTGATGGAGGCTTTCGAGGAAGGCACGCCAATGGACTTCGGCCTCGGAAAGGGCGACCGAGACGCCGAGGACACGGCGGCGTTCATCGGGTCCGATGCCGATGGCCGAGAGCACGGCGGCATCGCGGACGACGCCATTATCGCGCATTTTTTCATATCTGGCGTCGAGGATGAGGTAGCGGATCTCGGCGAGGGGTCGGGTGCGCCAGGCGGCGAGTTCGTCATCGAGCAGCTTGCTGGCGCGGCTGACCTGAGCGGAGGAGAGGCTTTCGATGCCGAATTCGCGCATGACGGCCTCGACGTCGCGGGTGGAGACGCCTTTGATGTACATTTCGGCGACGGCGACCATGACGGCGCGGACCGAGCGTCGGCCGCGTTCGAGGGACTGTGGGTAGAAGGGTTCGCCCACGTGACCGGCGGTTTTGGGGACATCGACGGTGATCGACCCGGCCGGGGTATCGATCCGCTTGGGCTTGTAGCCATTGGCGTAACCCTGACGATCGGGGTTGCGCTCGTAGTGACTGGCGTGGAGGAAGCGTTCGCGCTCGATCTGCATGGCGAGTTCGAAGGTCCTGGCAAATACCGTGGCGATATCGCCTGCGCCGTTTTCGATCAGATGTTCCAAAAGTGCCTCGATAATCGTATCCTTTTTGGCGTCCATTCATCGGTCTCCATGTTGGTGTGAACAACTGCATGGAATACCAGAATGAACAGCCCTTGCCGGGGCATGCCCCGGCAAGGGCACCAACTCCCAACCCAAAATGAATTTCCAGACGTCAGGTTACACCACCTGGCGGGCGGGTTCTGCGGCGGCTGGTCGCACGGGCGCTCGGGCTCGATGGGGCGGGGCTGGCGTTTTATGAGTTCGGCGGCATTGCCGATCCGGCCGCTTTCGCGACCTCCTACCGGCGCGGGTTCGAGACGCTCGATCTGCCGGAGGCGGGCAGCCGCGCGATCATCGAGGAGGCGCGGCAGGCGTTCCGGCATAATATCGCGCTATCGCGGGCGGTGGCCGCGTTCGGAGCGTGAGCGGGGCCGGTTTGAGGGGGCTCAGGCGATCGATTCGCCGTGGAGCACTTCGTCGAGCCCCTGACGTTCCTCATCGCGGGTGACGCGCAGGCCCATGGTGCGGTCGAGCACGAACAGGATCGCGCCGGTCATGGCACCGCTATAGGCGATGGTGGCGCCGACGCCGATCGCCTGGATCAGCAATTGGTGCAGCCCGGCGTGGATTGCGCCGCCCGAGAGCGGTGCGAAGGCGAGCACGCCGATCGAGAGTGTGCCGAGGATGCCGGCGACGCCGTGGACGCCGAAGGCATCGAGCGAGTCATCGTAGCCGAAGCGGGTTTTGGCCATGGTCACCGCGATATAGGACACGATGCCGGCGGCGAGGCCGAGCAGGATGGCGGCGCCGGGCAGGACGAAACCCGCCGCCGGGGTGATGGCGACCAGACCTGCGACGGCGCCGGAAATGGCACCCAGAACCGTGGGTTTGCCCTGAAACAGCCATTCGACCGCCGACCATGACAGGGTGGCGCCGGCTGCCGCCATTTGCGTGACCAGAACCGCCATGCCGGCATTGGGATTGGCCCCCCCTGCCCCGCCGGAGTTGAACCCGAGCCAGCCGACCCAGAGGAGCGAGGCACCCATGACCGCGTAGGACAGGTTCCACGGCATCATGTTGTCCTGACCGAAGCCGAGGCGCCGGCCGAGATAGAGGGCGCAGATCAGCCCGGCGATTCCGGAATTGATCTCGACCACGGTGCCGCCGGCGTAATCGGCGAGGCCGAGCCGGTAGAGCCAGCCCGCCGGGCTCCAGACCCAGTGGGCGACCGGGGCGTAGACCAGGATCGACCAGCAGGCCATCAGCACGAGGAGGGCGGAGAACTTCATCCGCTCGGCGAAGCTGCCGGTGATGACGGCGGGGGTGATGATGGCGAAGGTGAGCTGGAACATGATGAACACGCTTTCGGGCACCCGCAGATGCACCGCATCGCTCAGGCCGGCACCGAGGGTGAACGGGGTGTTCCAGTCATGCGCGAGGTTGGCGAGCAGGGCATCCGACAGGCCGCCGATGAAGGCGTTGCCGTTGGAGAAGGCCAGGCTGTAGCCGATCAGCATCCACAGGACCGTGACCAGCGCGCAGATCACGACGCTCTGCATCATCATGGCGAGGACGTTTTTCTTGCGGACCATGCCGCCATAGAACAGGACGAGGCCGGGGATGGTCATCAACAGGACCAGAACCGAACTGACCAACATCCAGGCAGTATCGCCCGCGCTTAAGCCGGTGTTTGCCGCTTTTGCGGGCAGTGACAAGCCGACAAGCGGGAGCGACAGCGCCCCCGCGACCCAATGATGCCGCGCCATGAAATCCTACTCCCTGTTGATCCGCCCGTTTGCCGGTGCGGTGATCCCGTGTGACGGCGGCGGTTAAGCACGAAACGTGCCAAGGCGGGTTGCCGGGTGTGGGTTCAGGTTGTTGGGGGGTCGCTGCGATGGTGGCCGTAGCCGGCGAATTGGGCGCGGGTGGCTTCGATTTCGGCTTCGGTGAGGATGTGCGGGTTGCCGAGGAGGAGCGCGTGGTAATACTGGCGGGCGAGGGTTTCGAGCTCGACGGCGCGCCACATTGCGGCGTCGATCGTTTCGCCCAGCGCGATCATGCCGTGATTGGCGAGCAGGCAGCCCATGCGGTCCTGCAGGGCGGTGAGGGCGTGGGCGGAGAGTTCGCTCGTGCCGAAAGTGGCGTAGGGGGCGCAGCGGATATCGGTGCCGCCGAAGACCGCGATCATGTAATGGCATGCCTCGATCGGCTTGCGGGCGATCGCCAGCGTGGTCGCGAAGGTAGGGTGGCTGTGGACGACGGCCTGGATGTCGGGGCGGGCGCGCAGGATATCGCGGTGAAAGCGCCATTCGGTCGAGGGTTTTTTCGGGCCGGTCCAGCGCCCGTCATCGGCGTCGAGCGGCATGGCGGCGATCATGTCGGGTTCCAGCGCGTCGTAGAGCGTGGCTGAGGGCGAGATCAGCATGGTGGTGCCGGAGCGGAGGCTGATGTTGCCGGAGGTGCCCTGGTTGATGCCGAGCGCGTTCATCTGGCGGCAGGCGTGGATCAGGGCGGTGCGCAGGGCGGGTTCGTTCATGGTTGGGTACCCTCTTCAGCAGGGGTTGCGGGGCGGCTCGCCGGGGAGCGGGCTATTACGAGGCTCGCTGCGCAGGTTCGCACCGCCACCGTTCGACGCCGACCTCTATGCGGCGATTATTGATGCAGCAGCACAATTTCGTTATCATGACGGCGTGAACGGAGATCCCATAACATTTATCGTCGCAGGTCATGGAGGTCCATTTGGAATTTCGGTCACCCGCACAAAAACTTTATACTCCGGAGGACGTTTCGCTACCATGAGGGAGGCGATCGGTATTTGTAGTATAAGGATTTCACGTAGTAGCGCGTGGAGGCAACCGACATTATGATTTACTCTAAATATTTCATCAAATTTTCGGCCATCATCGTATTTTTTGGGTTACTTTTGTCGTCATTTTCCTTCGCGCAGTCACAATCACCTCCCACAGTTGGATGTGGATGTTCGCCACCAATGCCAAAGAGATTCCTTGTATTTTTTAAGGCTAAGCAGGCTGATTTGAATTCGGGCGCCCTTACAATTATAGGCGAGGCTGCTGACGCGGCACAGCACGAAAAAGGAGCGTTTTTGACGGTTCAGGGTTACACGTCTTCCAAGCATAAGACAAACGCCGACATGTTGCTCTCACGTCGCCGCGCCGATAATGTCGTGGACGTGCTCGTTGCAGACGGCGTGTCAAAGCGCCAGATAACCGTCAAAACAACTGGTGCATTTCCTCTGGTTCGGAATGCACCCAAAGCGCTCATTCGGTATAACCGCCGTGCTCAAATAGTTATATACGCCCCGACTAAGTGACAGGCTGTCTCGAAACGTATGTGACATGATGGGGTGAGGGGCTGGGCGGTCGGGCCAGATCGTGATCGTCAAAGTTGCATTGCTTTGGACAAGACCTCGATATGGACCCTGACGATTTGGCGACAGCATAGCCACAGGAACCTGCGTCATGGAATGACGTGACGGATGCCGAACGAATGATCGTACCGGCGTTTTTGCCGCCACCATGTTCCTGCGGATGAAGCGCAAGTGGTAAATGCAGGATTTTATGCGATCTGGCGTCCCCGGCGGGATTCGAACCCACGGCCCCAGGATTAGGAATCCTGTGCTCTATCCTGCTGAGCTACGGAGACGTGGGCCGATTATAGCGGCACCGGGGCGGCGCGTCACGCTGCGGCTTCGGTGGCTTCCTGGTTCAGGCGATAGCCGCCGCCTTCGGTGATCAGGAGGCGGGCCTGGTTCGGTTCCGGCTCGATTTTCTGGCGCAGGCGGTAGACGTGGGTTTCCAGCGTGTGGGTGGTGACCGCCGCGTTGTAGCCCCAGACTTCGTTGAGCAGGATCTGGCGGCCGACCGATTTGCCCCCGGCGCGGTAGAGGAATTTCAGGATGGCGGCTTCCTTGTCGGTCAGGCGGATGCGGCGGTTCTTGACCGGTTCGTGGAGGAGTTTCATCGCCGGGCGGAAGGTGTAGGGGCCGATCTGGAGCACGGCGTCCTCGCTGCTCTCGAAATTGCGCAGATGGGCGCGCAGGCGGGCGAGCAGTTCGGCAAGGCGGAACGGCTTTGCGATATAGTCGTTGGCACCGGAATCGAGGCCGCGCACCACGTCCTGCTCCTCGGCGGCGCCGGTGAGCATGATGATCGGGATTTTCAGGCCGGCTTCGCGCAGGCGGCCGCAGAAGGCCCGGCCATCGCCATCGGGCAGGCCGACATCGAGGATGATGGCGTCGAAGCGGTTTTCGCCCTTGGCGAGGATCTGCTCGGCTTCGGCGATCGTTCCGGCCTCGACCGGCGCGAACTCGCGATCCGCCCGCAGCTGGTCGGTCAGCGTGGTGCGAAGGGCCAGATCATCGTCAACGATCAGGATCGGATGATGGGTCGTCATTGCGCGGTTCCTTCGAAATGCCGGGTGATCCGGGTTCTGTCATTGTTGCGATAGACGCTAGATGCCGTCGAGGCCACCCCGATTACAGGGCCGGGTGGCCGAATTCGAGGCGCGGAGGGCCGGTTTCGGCGCCCGGGCCTCTCACATGCGTGTGACCGGACGGTTCGATATGATAGGAAAACGCGCGGCGCGGGCTCCGGCACGTCCGCCAGCGTCGGGGCGGCTGTGTCTGCGTCGATTGCGGCCTTGGCGGATCCCGCGGACAGCGCCATATCGATACGACTCCTCGGTACTCCGACCGATATTGGGACCTCACGAACGAATTGCCATGATTTCAGTGCAAACCGATCAATCCGATCTGCCCGCCTCCCCCGGCAACTCCTATTCCGGGGTGGAGACGCACGCGACCATGGGGGTGCCGCGGACCCGGGCGGTGCATCGCGCGGTGGCGGATGCGCGGCGCGGGGTGCCGGTGATCGTGGCGGGGCCGCATCCGCTGATCGTCGGGCCGGCCGAGACGCTGGGCGCGGAGGGGTTGCATCTGATCGATCGGCTGAGCGCGGGGCCGGCCTCGCTGGTGCTGGCGCCGAGCCGGGCGGCTGCCGTGCTGCGCACGCCGATTGCCGATGATGCGCAGGCGGTTGCGCTGGCGCTGAGCCGCCCGCTGATCGACGTGGCGACGCTGCGGCGGGTGGCGGACCCGACGCTGGAACAGATCATGCCGAATTTCACCCGGACCGCGCCACCGGAACAGGCCGGGGCGGCGCTGGCGCTCGGCAAGCTCGCGCGGTTGCTGCCGGCGATGGTGGTGGCCCCGGTGCGGCCGGGATGGGCGTCCCTGCCGCTCGGGGCGGGGCTGCTGGTGGTGCCGGCGGCGGATTTGCTGACCTATCCGACCGAACTCGCGGCGACGCTGCACCGGGTCGCCGAGGTTGCGATCCCGCTCGACGATGCGCCGGATGCGCGGCTGATTGCGTTTCGCGCGCTGGATCAGGGGATCGAGCACATGGCCATACTGGTCGGTGACCCGCTGCGGGAGGCGGCGCCGCTGGTGCGGATTCATTCCGAGTGTTTCACCGGGGATCTGCTCGGCTCGCTGCGGTGCGATTGCGGGCCGCAACTGAAGGGGGCGATCAGGCGGATGGCCGAATCGGGGGCCGGGGCGGTGCTTTATCTGGCGCAGGAGGGGCGCGGCATCGGGCTGATCAACAAGCTGCGCGCCTATACGCTGCAGGATCGCGGGCTCGATACGGTGGATGCCAACCGCGCGCTCGGCTGGCAGGCGGATGAGCGGAATTTCCACATCGCCGCCGCCATGCTGGATGCGCTGGGTTTGAAGCGCATCCGGCTGCTGACCAATAATCCGGAGAAGCTGGCGGGGCTGCTGGCGTGCGGGGTGGATGTGGCGGAGCGGGTGCCGCACATCATGGAGCCGAACGGGGTCAATGACGGGTATCTGGCGACCAAGGCGCGCCGCTTCGGCCATCTGCTTGGTTGAGCCGCAGCGCATCGCCACGTTGCGCGAGGGCGCGCTGTGGTTCGACGGGCGGCGGTTTCCCGCTGCCATCGGCGCGCATGGCGTGGTGGCGCACAAGGAGGAAGGCGATAGCGGGACGCCGTCGGCGCTGATGGCGCTGCGCCGGGTGCTGTATCGGGCCGACCGGATCGCGCCGCCGCGCGCCGCCGTTGCGATCGAGCCGATCGCGCCGGATGACGGGTGGTGCGACGACCCTGCCCATGCCGACTACAACCGGATGATCCGCCTGCCCCACCCCGGGCGGCACGAGGCGTTGTGGCGCGGCGATGGGTTGTATGACGTGATCGGGGTGCTCGGCTGGAACGATGATCCGGTCCGGCGCGGTCGGGGTTCGGCGATTTTTCTGCATGTCGCGCGGGCGGATTTCCGGCCGACCGAGGGTTGCATCGCGCTGGCCGCCGCCGACCTGCTCGGCGTGCTCGCCCAGGGGCTGGGCGGGATCGACACGCGCGGCTGAGGAGGCCGCTGGACGGCGGGGGATCGGAAAGTTGACAACCGCGCCGGGTTGGCCAATTCCGGCGCATGGACAGCGCAACGATAGATCATGCCGATTTCGAGCGGGTCGATATCCGGGTCGGGATCGTGGTCGACGCCAAACCGTTTCCCGAAGCGCGCAAGCCGGCGATCAAGCTGTGGATCGATTTCGGCGGCACGATCGGGGTCCGGCGATCCTCGGCGCAGCTCACGGCGCATTACACGCCGGACCGGCTGCTCGGGCGGCAGGTATGCGCGGTGGTGAATTTTCCGCCCCGGCAGATCGGGCCGTTCATTTCGGAAGTTCTCACCCTCGGTATGCCGGACGATAATGGCGCGGTCGTTCTGGTGCGCCCTGATTTCGACGTGCCGGTCGGCGGGAAATTATTCTGATGGCTCAACATTATTATACCGTGTCGTGGGACCAGCTGCATCGCGACTCCAAGGCGCTGGCATGGCGGCTCAGCACCATGACGCCGTTCGACGGGATCGTGGCGATTACCCGTGGCGGGCTGATCCCGGCGGCGATTATTGCGCGCGAGCTGGAATGCCGGTTGATCGAGACGGTTTCGATCGTCACCTACGATGATGAGCGGCGCGGCGAACCGCGCATTACCAAGCCGCCGGTCGCCGCGGGGGATGGCACCGGGTTTCTGATCATCGACGATCTGGTGGATACCGGGACCACGGCGCGGCAGGTGCGCGCCCTGTTGCCCCGGGCGCATTTCGCGACGGTTTATGCCAAGCCCGCCGGGAAAGAGCTGGTCGATACCTTCATCACCGAAGTGTCGCAGGATACCTGGATCCTGTTTCCGTGGGACACCGAGGCGCAGTTCGTCGCGCCGATCATGCGCAAGGCGTGATGCGCCGATCGGGCGCGACGGGTGGGCCGCCCGGCTCAGCCGGGGAGATGGCGGGCGATGTAGGGCGGTAGCCAGAAGGCGGCGACATGGACCTGGGGCGACCAGTATTCCGTGGTTCCGGCAATTCCCGCCGCCTGTGCCCGTTCCGCGATGGTCGCGACCGGCAGGGTTGTGAGGCTGGGGTCCTTGCCGGCCCAGCCCAGCGTCATGTAGCCGCCGACATAGGTGGGGACGGCGGCGACATAGGCGGTGACGTGGGGGAAGAATTTCCGCCGCCGGGCCGAGGTTTCGCGCAGTTCGTCGGCCTGCATGAAGGGCACGCCGCACTGGTTCACGATGAGGCCGCGCCCGGTGAGGATGCGGGCGCAATTGCTGTAGAAATCATCGGTGAACAGGACTTCGCCGACGCCGATCGGGTCGGTGCTGTCGACGATGATGACGTCGAACGACGCATCGGGCGCTTTTCTGACATAGTCGATCCCGTCGCCGACGATGACGTCCGCGCGCGGATCGGTCCAGGTATCGCCGCCGATGTTGGGCAGGAATTCCTTGGACAGCCGGATCACCTCGCCGTCGATTTCGACCATGACCGCTTTGGTGACGCCCGGGTGCATCAGCACCCGGCGGAGCACGCCGCCGTCTCCGGCGCCGATGATCAGGACCGATTTCGCATCGCCATGGGCGAGCAGCGGCACGTGAGCGAGCATTTCCTGATAGACGAATTCATCGCGTTCGGTGATCTGCACGATCCCGTCGAGCAGCATCACCCGGCCGTGGAATTCGCTTTCGAAGATGGCGATATCCTGAAAGGCGCTTTTCGCCCGGGCGAGTTCGCGCGTGACGCCGAAGCGCTGGCCCCAGAAAGGGTAGAGGGTTTCGTTCACCCACATATCGGTCATTGATCGGTCTCCATACCAAAACGCCGCCCTGCCGGAGCAGGACGGCGTGCCGGTTTCAGTCTGGTGGAATCAGGAGGTCAGCCCGCGGCGCTGTTCGCCGACCTGCACGTCGTTCGGTGAGAACGCCGCGCGCAGGAAGGGAATCGCCTTGTACGGGTCGCATTCGCCGCACATGAAAATATCGATCGCGGCAAAACCGCGTTCGGGCCATGTGTGGATCGAGATATGGCTTTCCGCCAGCACCACCACGCCGGACACGCCGCCATTGGGGGTGAAATGATGGAAATGACTGTGCAGGATCGTCGCCCCGGCGGCGAGCGCCCCGTCGCGCAGCGTCACGTCGATCAGGGCGGGGTCGTCGAGCCTGTCGGCCCCCCACAGATCGATGAGCAGATGCGTACCGGCGAACTTCACGCCGTCACGTTCCACGAAATAATCCTTCGGCACGGCGACATCATCGACCGTGTCATGAGCAAACGTCTGGTTTTCGCTCGGAATTTCCGAGACCATCCCCAGTCGGGCAAGTGCGTTCATCGCGAACCCCCTCAACCAGTGACAGCCTGTAGAACGCAGCACCGCGCCACGCCCCCCGGGGCCAAAGAGAGCGCGATATGCGCAGAAATGTCCTGAGGCGCAAGGGCTTGGCGCCGATAGTTATGTGAAATTTTGCCCCATGGCGCACAGGGCGGTCATGCGGGGGGCCGGTGGCGGTCGATCGCGGTACACCGGTCGGCATGATCGGGATGTCGCGGTCCACAAGCAGTGGACCGTTTCAGAACTCCTCCCACGACGAGTCGCTCGAACTGACTGCGACGAGGTTCGGTCTCGCTTGGGTCGGTACGGATGCGGGGTTCGTGCTTTGCCTGGCGGCTCCGGACGCGAAAGGGCGCGTGGCCAGATTGCGTCGCTCGACTTGACGCTGACGCGCCGGTGCCGGCTCGACATCGCCAATCACGAATCCCTCGACCAGTCTTGCGAGTTCGGCGGCTTCGCTGGAGAGGCCGTGGCTTGCGGCCGTCGCCTGTTCGACCATGGCGGCGTTCTGCTGCGTGACCTGATCCATCTGATTGACCGCCACGTTGACCTCGTGCAGGCCAGTGGACTGTTCGCTGGCCGAGGCGGCGATGTCGGTGATCAGCACGTTGAGCCGGGCGACCTGATCCGCGATCCGGCCCAGCGCCTGCCCGGTTTCGCCGACCAGGCGGACGCCCACCGCGACCTGTTGCCCGGAAGCGGAGATCAGCCCCTGGATCTCTTTCGCCGCAGAGGCGGAGCGTTGCGCCAAGGCGCGCACTTCCGTCGCGACCACGGCGAAGCCCCGCCCGGCATCGCCCGCGCGAGCGGCTTCGATCCCCGCATTCAGGGCGAGCAGATTGGTCTGGAAAGCGATTTCGTCGATCAGGTCGACGATTTTGTCGATCTGGCGGGATGATCCTTCGATCGCGCTCATCGCCTTCACGGTTTCGAGCACGACGTCGCCGGACTGTTTCGCGTCCTGCCCGGCAGCCGAGGCCAGATCCCGTACGTCGCTGCTGCGCAGGGCCGTGGTGCGGACCGTTGCGGTGATCTGATCCATGGCGGCTGCGGTTTCCTGGAGTGTCGCCGCCTGTTGCTCGGTGCGCCGCGCCAGGTCGTCGGACGCTTGCGTGATCTCGCTGGCGCCGGCACGCACGCCGGCGCTGCTCACGGCAATGGCGGTCATGGCGGTCTGCAATTTCGCGATCGCCCCGTTGAAATCGCGCCCGAGTTTTTCGTATCGGCCGGGCAGCGTGCCATCGATCCGATAGGTCAGGTTGCCCGTTTCGAGTTGCTCCAACCCTGCCGCCACCGCAGTGATCGCCAGCGTCTGGCTTCGGGTGATGGAGCGCTGTTCGGCGGCCAGGCGTCGACTTACGTCATCGGCCTCCTGACGCTTGGCGATCGCAAGCTCCATGGCGGCCAACTGCCCGGACCCGATGATCTCCAGATTGTCGATGTTGGCCGCAACCGACCCGACACACGGCCTGGTCGGGGGGATCCGGGTCGAGGACCCGACGATCGATGCGGATGGTACGCCCACGAACAGAATACCGATCACCCGATCATCCCGCAGGATCGGCTCGTACACCGTGATGTAGGACTCGCCGAGAATCTCGGTGACGCCACGGTAGCTGAGACCCTGTACGAGCACGCGCTCATACACCGGCCCGGGCGCGAGCGTGGTTCCGATCGCGCGGGTACCCGCTTGAGTCAGGACGTTGGTGGATACGCGTCGATCGCGCGCGAAAATCGTGGCGGCACCGCCAAATTTTGCCTTCACTTGATCGACGAGCTCGAAATCGCCGTTGATCCGGTGGTCGCCGAACCAGAGATCCTCGCGCTCCAGGCGCGCTTCACCATAGTCCTGGGTCAGACTACGCAACATGTCGATATTCTGGCTGAGGGCGTTTTGCGTCAGCATCATGCGCTCATGTTCCGCCGCACGGGCGACGACCGCCGCAATATGGTCGCAGACGGGCTTCAATTGTTGTCTGGCCCAGACCCGCTCGATCAAAACACCGAGGCCAACGACGACGACGGAGAGGGCAAGCGGAAGCCAGCTCATGGCCGGTTCCCCGCGGTCCGAGACCTCCACCCTGCGGAGCACCCGCTGATCGTGAGACTTCTGTTCAAGAAAAGCTTCTCCGTTCACGACCGACATGATCGATGTATCCGAACTGTGCCTCAAAGATATTAACGGATAGTTAACCGCCAGACCTTCCGTTTGCGCCCGGTGCAAGCGGTCTTGCGTGCTGAAGCCAATCAGGGGGGCGGATCAAACTCGGAGGGGGGACAGCGGCGCTGGACGTTGAGCGATCGGCCATAATCGGATCTCGCCGTTAACGATGGGGTAATCTTTGGTCGCTATCGTGATGAATGGGGGTTGGAGTCGCGCGGTGCCGACACGCGATGCGTTCGATCCCGACCGTTAACATCAAGACAAGTGGCGAGGCGCACATGCTGACCTGGTTCCGTGAGACCGCTCCGATCCGTTTGAAGCTTACCGTGGCATTTGCAATGGAAAGCGCGTTGGTGCTCGTTTGTCTCGGTGCGGCGGCGAGCGCCTCCGATCCGGCGCGGAGCAGCGTTCCGCTTGTGGTGGGTATCGCCGCGCTGCTGGTCTCGATCGGCCTCGGTTATGTCATGCGGCGGGCCATCGCCTATCCTTATGTCATCATGGTCGAACGCATGGAGGCGCTGGCGGCGGGGGATCTCGATTCGCCGATCCGGTTCACCCGGCATCGTGACTGCGTGGGACGGCTGACCAAGGCGATGGACGGATTTCGGACCATGATGATCGCGCGCAACAAGGCTGAGGAAGGGCTGACGTCGCGCATGGAACTCGAAGAGCAGCGGGCGCGCGCCGAAGCGGAGCGTGAGGCAGCGGCCAGGGCGCTGGAGCACGTGGTCCGCTCCCTGGCCGAAGGACTTGATCGGCTTTCCTCGGGCGTGCTCACCTATCGGATTAACGAGGCATTCGCCCCGGACTACGAACGGCTGCGCGGCGACTTCAACGGGGCGCTCGCCCGACTTCAGGAAACCATGAGAACCGTCGCGACCAATACGGCGGCGATCCGGTCCGGGACCGGTGAGATTTCGTCGGCTGCCGATGATCTGTCGCGGCGTACCGAGCAGCAGGCGGCCAGCCTTGAGCAGACTGCGGCGGCGCTGGATCAGATCACCGCGACGGTGGGCAAGACCGCTGAGGGTGCGACCCATGCGCGTGACGTGGTGGGGACGGCTCAGGCCGATGCGGAACGCAGCGGGGCGGTGGTGCGTGAGGCCGTGGCGGCGATGAGCGGGATCGAGGCCTCGTCGCTCCAGATCAGCAATATTATCGGTGTGATCGATGAAATTGCTTTCCAGACCAATTTGTTGGCCTTGAACGCGGGGGTCGAGGCCGCACGCGCCGGGGATGCCGGGCGTGGATTTGCGGTGGTCGCCTCGGAAGTCAGGGCGCTTGCCCAGCGCTCAGCGGATGCGGCCAAGGAAATCAAGGCGCTGATTTCAACGTCGTCGAAGCAGGTCGGCAGCGGGGTCGAACTGGTCGGGCAGACCGGCAAGGCGCTGCAGCATCTGGTCGTTCAGATCGGCGAGATCAACCAGATCGTCGTGCAGATCGCGGCCTCTGCCCAGGAGCAGGCGACCGGGCTGCATCAGGTGAATGCCGCAGTCAATCAGATGGATCAGGTCACGCAGCAGAACGCCGCGATGGTGGAGCAATCGACCGCGGCGAGCCATGCGCTGGCTCAGGAGACCGAGCAGCTCGCGACATTGATCGCGCAGTTCCAGATCGGCGATGTTGCCGCGCCACCGTCACGCCAGGTGATTCGCAAACCTGTCGCGCGACTGGCCCCGGCCGCGCGCCCTGCCAAGCTATCCCGGCCAGTGGCGACCCCGATGAAGGCAGCCGCAGCGGGCACATCGCGCAAGCTCGCGGTCGTTGCGGATGCCGATAACTGGGAGGAGTTCTGAGCGTCATGACCAGGCGGACGCGTATAGCCAAGAGCAATGGCAAGAGCATTGGCAAGATGAAAATAAGGCTCGATCCCGTGCTCGATATCAAGGCGGCAGCGCCACTTTATGCGCTGTTAAGCAGCAGGCGCGGGGGTGATCTCGCAATCGATGCCAGCGCGGTTGAGCGAATTGGCGGGCAGTGCCTGCAGGTGTTGCTTGCGGCGCGTGCGCGCTGGGAGGCCGATCAGCGTAGATTTCTGATCGAGGGATTTTCCCCCGATGTGATCGCCACGCTGAGATTGATGGGCATCGAGCCCGCCGCGTTCGATCATCGAAGGGAAACAGACGCTTGATCAAGACAGTTTTGACGGTCGATGATTCACGGACGATGCGCGACATGCTGCGCTTGTCCCTCGTGGAGGCCGGTTTCAGGGTGGTGCAGGCGGAGGACGGCGTCCACGGGCTCGAAGTGCTGCGGGACGAAACGCCGGATGTCATCGTCACCGACATCAACATGCCGCGGATGGACGGGTTCGGCTTCATCGAAGCGGTGCGGCGCGATGCCGCCTGGCGATCGACGCCGGTTCTGGTGCTGACCACCGAGGTGGATGCCGAAAAGAAGAGCCGCGCGAAGGCGGCGGGGGCGACGGGGTGGATCGTCAAGCCGTTCGATCCGGTCAAGCTGGTCGACGTGATCCGACGCGTGGCGGCGTAAGGAGGCACGTCATGGACCCGATGGCGGCAATCCGTGAGACATTCTTTCAGGAGTGCGAGGAGCAGCTATCCGAACTCGAAGGCGGCTTGATGCGGATGGAGACCGGCGAGACCGATCAGGAGACGGTCAATGCGGTGTTCCGGGCAGTTCATTCGATCAAGGGCGGTGCCGGTGCGTTCGGGCTGGAGGATCTGGTTCGCTTCGCTCATGTCTTCGAGACGACACTCGATCAGGTGCGGGCGGGCAGGCTCGATCCTTCGGCGAGCACGATGCGACTCATGCTTCGCGCCTCCGATGCGCTCGCCGATCTGGTCCGCTGCGCGCGCGAGGGGACCATGCCGGATGAGGCACAGACGACATCGCTCGCTGCGGCGTTGAAGGCCCTGACCAATGACGGCATGGCCGAAGGGATTGGTGCCGAGGACGACGATGACGGGCTTGGCGACCTGAATTTTCTGCCCCTGGCGGTCGCGGTCGAGCAGGAGACGATGCCGGATGCCGGATGGGTCATCACGTTTCGCCCTCTCGCTGCCTTGTATGCGAATGCGAATGAAGCGGCCCTGCTGCTGCGTGAAGTCGGCATGCTCGGGCCGGTGAGCGTGACGGTCGATACGTCTTCGCTTCCCGACTTTGGCGATCTCGATCCGGAAGGGGCGTATCTGACCTGGACGATCATGCTCCAGACGGATTGCGATGAGGCGGCAATTCGGGCTGCCTTCGAATTCGTCGAGGACGATTGCGATCTGGTCATCAGCCGTGCTGCGGATCGGCCTGCCGAGGCGGGGCTTGTTCAGGTACGGCCCGATGAAGATGCGGCGGGCGTGGTCGCGGATGTCCGTGTCCTCGATGGTGATGAGGCGGCTCCGGCGAGCTCCTTTGCCGATATACCTTCCGATGCCGATGTGCTGGCGATAATCCGCAAGGCGCAGGAGAGCGTATCCGCGCCTCATGATGACCGGCCGGTGGCGGTTGGAGGCGGCGCGGTCGCGCCGGTCGCGGCGCAATCGCGTCCGGAGGCGCGGGGGGGCACGGATGGACCGGCCTCCAGAAGCGATAGCGGCGCGGCGGTCGGGGCGACCATTCGGGTCGATCTCGACCGGGTGGATCGGCTGATCGACCTGGTGGGCGAACTCGTGATCAACGAGGCGATGCTGTCGCAGCGCGTCATGGAAGCCGGTCTGGCGCGAGCCTCGGGGGTGGCGGCGGCGCTCGACGAGCTTGAGCATCTGACCCGCGAGATTCAGGACAGCGTGATGGCGATCAGGGCGCAGCCGGTGCGGTCGGTTTTCCAGCGCATGCCCCGGCTGGTGCGCGAGGTGGCGGCGATGACCGGCAAGCAGGTCCGGTTGCTGACCGACGGCGAGGGGACCGAGGTCGACAAGACCGTCATCGAGCGGATTGCCGATCCGTTGACCCATATGATCCGCAACGCGATCGATCATGGGCTGGAGCCGACCGAGGCGCGAGTTGCGGCCGGCAAACCGGAGGAGGGGGTGGTCAAGCTGACCGCCCTGCACCGGTCCGGGCGGATCGTGATCGAGGTGGCGGATGATGGCGCGGGGATCGATCGCGAGCGGGTCAAGGCGAAGGCGATCGAGAAGGGGCTGATCGCGCCGGACGCCCAGTTGAACGACGAGGAAACCGATAATCTCATCTTTCTGCCGGGTTTTTCCACCGCGAGCACCGTTTCGGACATCTCGGGCCGTGGGGTCGGCATGGATGTGGTGCGGCGCTCGGTCCAGTCGCTCGGCGGGCGGATTTCGATCGCGTCGCGGCCCGGCGCGGGTTCGACCTTCACGCTGAGCCTGCCGCTGACGCTGGCGGTGCTCGATGGCATGGTGGTCAGCGTGGCCGGTCATACGCTGATCGTTCCGCTCAGTGCGATTATCGAGACGTTGCAGCCGCAGGCGGCGACTGTTCATACGCTCGGGATGGATGCGCGGGTCGTCGCGATGCGCGGGCGTTACATTCCGCTGGTCGATGTCAGTGTCGCACTGGGCTATCGCGACGCGCCGCTCGATGCGGACAAGAGCGTGGCTCTGCTGGTCGAGGGCGAGGGCGGCGTCCGCGCGGTGCTGATCGTCGATGCGATTCAGGGCCAGCGGCAGGTCGTGATCAAAAGCCTCGAGGCGAATTACCGGGCGGTGCCCGGTATCGCCGCGGCGACCGTGATGGGCGATGGGCGCGTCGCGCTGATTCTCGATGTCGATGCGATCGTCTCCGTGACGAGAACCGAACGTCTCCGTGGTGACGGGCTGCGGGCCGAACCAACTCTTTCACAGGCAGGGTAAGTCATGAATGAACCGCTCACAAACGGGGCCGAGGGACGCGAGCTGATTGCGTTTCGCGTGGGTCAGCAGGAGTTCTGCGTCAACATCATGGCGGTGCGGGAAATTCGCGGATGGACGGCGGCGACCGCCCTGCCCCAGGCGCCGCGCTATATCTGCGGCGTCATCAATCTGCGCGGTGCGGTGCTGCCGATCGTGGATTTCGCGGTGCGGCTCGGCCTGCCGGGATCGGCACCGACCGCGCGGCATGTGATCATCGTGACCCAGATCCACAACCAGCAGGTCGGGCTGCTGGTCGATGCGGTTTCGGACATTCTGACGTTGAACGAGAGCGCGATCCAGCCGACGCCGGATGTCGCTTCCGATCTGGTCAAGGCGTTCGTGCGCGGGCTGCTGCCGGTGGACGGGCGCATGATCAGCGTGATATCGCTCGATCATATCCTGCCGACCGAGGAGCGTCAGGCCGCATGAGCCCGACCCTCAGCCAGGCCCGGGCCCGCAGCCTGATCGACGGGGGCGAGTATTGTCTGACCGCCGAGGATTTTCGGCGGATTTCGGCCATGATCCATGCCGATGCCGGTATTTCGATGCCCGCTCACAAGGCGACGCTGGTGTATTCGCGGCTCGCCAAGCGATTGCGGATTCTGGGGCTGAAGGATTTCTCGGAATATTGCGCGCTCGTCGCGAGTGCCGAGGGGAGTGGCGAGCGGCAGGAAATGCTGGCGGCGCTGACCACGAATGTGACGCGGTTCTATCGCGAACCGCATCATTTCGAGCATTTGCGGACGCAGATCCTGCCGCCGTTGATCGCGAGCGCCCGCAAGGGCGGTCGGGTCCGGTTATGGTCGGCGGCGTGTTCGAGCGGGCAGGAACCCTACTCGATCGCGCTGACCGTGCTTTCGCTGCTGCCGGATGCGGCGCAGCGCGACATTCGCATTCTGGCCACCGACATCGACCCCAACATGATCGCGATCGGCAAGAGCGGTCTGTACGATCGGAGCGCGATCGAACCGGTTCCGTCCGATCTGCGCCAGCGCTGGTTCGCTCCGGTCGAGGGCGATCGCGGCATGGTGCGGATTGCGGATCAGGCGCGGGCGCTCGTGGAGTTTCGCCGGCTCAACCTGATTGGCGAGTGGCCGATGCGGGGGACGTTCCAGGCGATTTTCTGCCGCAATGTCGCGATCTATTTCGACGATCCGACGCAGGGGAAGATCTGGTCGCGCATGGTGACGCTGCTGGACCCGGCGGGCGCGCTGTATATCGGCCATTCAGAGCGCGTGAGCGGTCCTGCCGAGCGGAAGCTGCGGAGCGACGGCATCACGACCTACCGGCTACGGGGCGAGACGGAGGCGGGCCGATGAGCGTGCGCGTGCTGGTGGTCGATGATTCCGCGACCATGCGGGAGCTGATTTCCGCAGTTCTGCGCCGTGATCCCGAGATCGAGGTGGTCGGCCACGCCGCCGATCCGCTGGAGGCGCGAACCGCGATCAAGCAACTCAATCCCGATGTGATCACCCTCGACGTCGAGATGCCGAACATGAACGGTCTCGATTTTCTCGAAAAGATCATGCGGTTGCGTCCAACGCCGGTCATCATGGTCTCGACCCTGACCCAGGCCGGAGCGGCCGCGACGTTGCGGGCGCTCGAATGCGGGGCGATCGATTGCGTCGCGAAACCATCCAATGGCGATTACCACGATTTCGACCAGCTGCCGGAGAAGGTCAGGGCCGCCGCGAAATCACGTCTGCAGCCGCGCAGCCTGGCACCCAGCGAACCGGTGAAACGCGGGTGCACCGAACGGTTCGCATCCGATGGGCGGATCGTCGCGATCGGGTCGTCCACCGGCGGGGTGGAGGCGTTGATCGCGGTGCTGTCGCGGTTTCCGGCGAATTGTCCGCCGGTTTTGATCGCGCAGCATATGCCGGCGACCTTCACCAGAAGTTTTGCCGAGCGGCTCAACCGGCTGTGCGCGCCCGAGGTGACGGAGGCGGAAGACGGGATGCCGGTATTGCCGGGGCATGTCTATCTGGCACCGGGCAGTGCGCATCTGGAGATCGCGCATCCGGGCAAGCCACGCTGCCGGTTGCATGAGGGCGAGCGGGTCAGCGGGCATCGGCCTTCGGTCGATGTGTTGTTCGGCTCGGTGGCGCGGGCGGCGGGCGCGCGATCGCTCGGGGTGATCCTAACCGGGATGGGGCGGGACGGGGCGCAGGGATTGCTGGACATGCGCCGCGCGGGTGCGGAGACGATCGGGCAGGATGAGGCCAGTTGTATCGTCTATGGCATGCCGAAAGTGGCGTTCGAGATTGGTGCGGTCGCCCGGCAACTGCCGCTCGGAAAATTGGCCGATCACATTCTTCGCCGCACCAACCTTCATAACAGGGAGAGAGTGTGATGCCGCAGGCGAGCACCCTGACGATTCTGGTCGTCGATGATCAGCAGACCATTCGCAGCCTTGCCAGGATGGCGCTGGAGCAGTTGAAGATCGGCGAAATACTCGAAGCCTCCGATGGCGAGGAGGCGCTCAAGGTGATTTTGACCCGCAAGACACCGATCCATCTGATCATTTCCGATTACAACATGCCCAATCTGAACGGGTTGAGCCTGTTGCGGGCCGTGCGCGCCCATCCGCCGATCAGCAAGACCGCGTTCATCATGCTGACCGGCCGGGCCGACAAGCAGATGGTGCTGACCGCGGTGGAGCATGGCGTCAACAACTATCTGGTCAAGCCGTTCACGCCGGAGTCGATGCGCGAGAAGATCGAGGCGGTGATCGGTGCGTTGAAATGAGGCCAGCGACGGCGCCGGAGGTCATTTTCGAACGCAGGATCAACATCGTGCAGGGCGAGCAGCAGGTGTCGAGCGACCCGGCTGTGGTGCTGACGACCATTCTCGGCTCGTGCATCGCGGCCTGCCTGTGGGATCGGGAGGCGGGGATCGGCGGGATGAACCATTTTCTGCTGCCGGGCGATCGGGCCGATCCGGGTCGGGGGGCGGTGCATGGCGATGCCATGCGCTACGGGGCCTATTCGATGGAGCTGCTGGTCAACGGGCTGCTCAGGCAGGGGGCGCAACGCCGCCGCCTGCAGGCGAAATTGTTCGGCGGATCGTGCATGATGGCCGGATTGACCGATGTCGGCAGGTTGAACGCGACATTCGCGGAGCGGTTTCTGCAGGCGGAGGGAATCGTGATCGTGGGGGGCAGCCTGCGCGGCAATCAGGGGCGGCGGGTGCAGTTCTGGCCGGTGTCCGGGCGGGCGCGACAGACCTTGCTGAGCCGTGGCGATGATACGGTGTCGCGGGCCGAGGCCAATCGCGCTCCGCCGCCATCGTTCGCCACGGTCGGGACGGTGGAGCTGTTTTGAGCCAGTCACAGGTATCAATCGGCGAGCTGTTGATGAATGTCGAAGCCGAGCTGGTCGAACTCGGGCGTCTCGCGGAGCAGTTCCAGACGGTTCTGGGGCCGGCGATGCTGCGGGCGGCGGATGATTTCGCGTGTCATCATGAGGCGCAGATGATCGATCTGATCACGCAGCGGCTCTATGGGCTGAGCGATTTCATGCGGGCGTTGCGCCCCTCGGTGCCGGAGGCATGGGCGATCGACCCCGATGCGGCGGCGCGGGTGGTCACGCTCGGGGATATGGCGTGCCGGTTGCGCGGTGTGCCGCAACAAATATCCAGCCATCCGGCTGGTGAATTCGAGGCGTTTTGACGCAGGGCTCGCGCGGGCCTCACCGGAGGGGTTGATTGTGCCGCGCCCTCGCGCGGCGCCAAGGCGGCGCCAAGGCGGCGATCGGGCGGCGATCCGGCGGCCAGACTGCTCCGGAGGGAGCCGGTCCCCGGTTGCGGATGTTCGGTGAGGTGGGCAGCCTGCCGTTGCCGGACTAAAAGGGATCGGCATGACGAGGGATACCATCATGATCGGGCTGGGGTTCGCCGGTCTCGCTGTGCTGGCGGCCGCCGCCGCGCTGGCGTGGGCCGCGCAGGCGGTGGTGCGCGCGCTGGTGCCGATTCTGGTGCCGATTCTGGCCGGGTTTCGCGCGCCGGTCCGCCTGGTGCCGCGCCGCCTGCACCCGCTGCTCGACCCTGCACGCGCCGAACTGCCCGGTATCGCCACGCTCGGCGTGCTGCTGATCGCGAGCCTGTGGCTGCTGTTCGGCGTGATGCAGGATCTGATCGCGGGCGATCCGCTGGTCCACGCCGATCATGCGGTGCTGCACCTGTTGCTCTCGCTCCGGGTCGGCTGGGCGGTGCGGCTGGCGGTGGGGTGGAGCGCTCTCGGAAGTGGTGCCGTGGTGGTGGCGCTCGAAATTGGCATCGTGCTCTGGCTCGATCGCCAGCGCGCCTGGCGCGCCATGGCCTATGCGATCACCGCGGCGATCGGGGCGATCCTGTTCACCGCCGGGCTCGATGTCGCGCTGGACCGGCCCGCGCCGTTCCTGCGCCCGACCGGGCTGAGCCTGCTGCCGTTTCCCGGCACCCATCTTGCGGTGCTCACCGCCCTGCTCGGCTTCATGGGCGTGGTGATCTGCCGCACGATCGGCGCGGTGGGGCGGATCGCGGTGGTAGCCGCCATGCTGGTGTTTCTCACGGGACTGCTCGCGGCGCGGCTTTATCTCGGCGCCGATTATCTCTCGACCGCTCTGGAGACCGTCGCCTTCGGGGCCGCCTGGGCGGCGCTGCTCGGGTTTGCCTATCTGGTCCACCCCGCCGAGGCGGTTCGCCCGGCGGGGCTGGGTGTCGCGATCCTGCTCCTGATCCTCGGGGTCGGCGGCGTGTCGGGTGCCTT
Organism: Acidiphilium acidophilum; assembly: GCF_033842475.1. NCBI lineage: Bacteria > Pseudomonadati > Pseudomonadota > Alphaproteobacteria > Acetobacterales > Acidocellaceae > Acidiphilium > Acidiphilium acidophilum. The sequence continues at coordinate 2,283,856 of NZ_JAWXYB010000018.1, forward strand.
GGATCAGCGGGCCGCGCTGCGCGATGCGACGCTGGCGCACGGCAGCCTGATCATGTCGCGCAGCATTTGGCTGCACGGCGGCTGGGCGCGCCTGCCGCGCCGGTCGCTCTCGCTGCTCGGTGATTACAGCCGCCCCTTCCCGGTGCAGTTTCTCGGTGCGCCGCGCGTGCTGCGGCGTGATCTGACGGACCATGGCTGGCATCCGCCGCCGCCATGGAATGCCGCGACGCTGCTGCGCTTTTTCGGCATCGGCACGCCACCCGGCGCGCTGCCGGTGATGCCCCGCTTCGATGACGGGCGGCTGCCCGCGCTGGTCCTGATCCGTACCGGCGGCACCCTGCCGGCCAACCGGCGGCTGGTGTTCCGCCTGTGGCGCTCGCCCGTTCTGGTGCCGTCGCGCACGGGCGGATTTGCCCGTATCTGGCTCGGCGCGGTTTCGCTCGAACGCATCGGCCATCCCGGATCGATCATGGCGCTGCCGCAGGAGGTCCGAAGCCATGGCGAGGCCCGGCATTGCCTGATCCGCGCGCTCGGCGCGCCGATCACGGTCGCTCGCGCCGATGGCCACACCCCGCTCCGCCTCGCTTTCGTGACACCGTCCCGGACAGATGCGCCATGAAGCTCCTGATCGTCGAGGACGAACCCAAGACCGCCGGGTTCCTGAAAAAAGGGCTGGAGGAAAACGGCTTCAGCGCCGATATCGCGACCGATGGGGCGATTGCGGGCTCGCTGATCCGCCACGGCGGCTATGATCTGGTCATTCTCGATGCGATGCTGCCCGGCATCGATGGCTGGACCCTTCTGAAAGAGATGCGCCAGCGCCGCGACCAGACGCCCGTGCTGTTCCTCACCGCGCGCGATGCGGTGGCCGACCGGGTGCAGGGGCTCGAACTCGGCGCGGATGATTATCTGGTCAAGCCGTTCGCATTTTCTGAACTGCTCGCGCGCATCCGCACCATTTTGCGCCGGGGGCCGCAGCGTCAGTCCGCGACGTTGCAAGTCGCCGATCTGGTGATCGATGTGCAGCGCCACCGCGCGCTGCGGGCGGGGCGCCTGCTCGATCTGACGCCGAAGGAGTTTCTGCTGCTCGCCCTGCTCGCCCGCCGCGCCGGGGATGTGATCACCCGCACCCTGATCGCCGAACAGGTCTGGGACATCAATTTCGACAGCGGGGCCAATGTGGTCGATGTCCACATGCACCGCCTGCGCGCCAAGGTGGACGACCCGTTCGCCGCCCGGCTGATCCACACCGTGCGCGGCATCGGCTATGTGCTTGAGGATCGCTCCGGTGCCTGATCAGGGCGGATCAGCCGCAGCGCGCGCGGTGCGGCCGATCCCGCCGCCCACGACCGGCTCGATCGTGATCCGCATGACCGCGTGGTATGCCGGGACCAGTTTCCTGCTCATCCTGATCGCGGCCAGCGTGCTGTACGGCACCGTCGCTGGCAATCTGCGCGCGGAGGATCGCCGCATCCTGATCGATACCGCTTCCAATCTGCGGCTGCTGGCGACCGCCGTGCCGGTGCCCGATCAGTCGGCCCGTCCGCCGGTCTCGCCCGGTGCGGGGTTCATCGGGTTCCGGCTGATTGCACCCGATGGCCGGATCGAGCGCGCAACCCCCGGCATGGACCGCGACGTGCCACTGACCGATTTCGCCGCACTGCTCGCGCTCCGCCCCGGCGCGCGCGCGTTCACCACCGTGCAGGACCGGCACGGCGCGCCGTTCGACCTGCTGAGCGAGCGTTTCAAAGTGGATGGCACCGATACCATCGTACAGGTCGCGATCGACCGCGCGCGCGATCAGCGGGTGCTGATCAAGGACCGGGAGCGGTTGCTGTTCATGCTGATCCTGTCGCTCGGCCTGTGCGCGGCGATCGGCTATGCGATTGCGCGCGGCGGTATCCGCCCGGTCGAGCGCATCGCGGCGGCGGCGGGCAGCATCCGCGCCACCACCCTGCACGAGCGGCTCGATACTGCTGGCCTGCCCGGCGAACTGCAATCGCTGGCCGCGACGTTCAACGACATGCTGGACCGGCTGGAAGCCTCCTTCGCGCAGGTCACGCAGTTTTCGGCGGATGTCGCGCATGAGTTGCGCACCCCGGTCAATAATCTGCGGGGCGAGCTGGAAGTCGCGCTCGGGCGGGTTCGCTCCGCGCCGGATTATCGCGACGTGCTGGGCTCGGCCCTTGAGGAATGCGGGCGGATCAACCGGGTGATCGACAGCCTGCTGTTTCTCGCGCGCGCCGAGGCCGCCGGGGCCGCGCCGCGGCGCGAGGCGCTCGATATCGCCGCCGAACTCGCCGCGATCCTGGAGTTCTACGAACCGGCGGCGCTCGAAGCCGGCCTCGATCTCGGGCTCAGCGCCACTGCGAGGCCGGTCGTGCCGTGCGATCGCACCCTGTTCCAGCAGGCGGTCGGCAATCTGGTCGCCAATGCGATCGCCCATACCGGCCGGGGCGGGAGTGTGACGGTCGGCCTCGTCGCGGATGCGGCGACCGCTTCCGTGCCGATGGTCCGGATCGACGTGGCCGACACCGGCAGCGGCATCGCCCCCGCGCACCTGCCGCACGTGTTCGACCGGTTCTATCGCGCCGATCCGGCACGTTCGAGCCTCGGCGGCAATTTCGGCCTCGGACTTGCGGTGGTCCGCAGCATCGCGACGCTCCATGGCGGGACGGTCGCGATCGACAGCACACCCGGCATCGGCACCGTGGTCAGTCTGCGCCTGCCGCTGCAGCCTGCCTGAACACATTTTCGTTTCTGACGATTCCGTCAGGTTCAGGTTCACGAAACGTCAGATAGCGCTGGTATCGGCTCATCCGAGATGAACCCGATATCCGATCCGACCAGCCGGCGAGGCCATCGGCGCGCGATGATGCTGTCGGCGATGGTGCTGCCGGCGATGGTGCTGGCGGCGACTCTTGCCGGGTGCGCGCGCTATGTGCCGCGCCCGATCGACCCGGCCACCGCCGCCACCCGGCTCGCAGCGCGCCGCCTCGACGATCCGGCGCTGCTGCGGTTTCTCGCGGCGATGGGCGATGCCGCGCCGCGCTGGGGCATCGGCACGCTCACGCTGGTTGCGGTGTTCGAGCGGCCCGAGCTGAGGATCGCGGTGGCGAACCGCGAGATCGCCCAGGGCGGGCTGATCGCCGCCACCGCCCTGCCCAACCCGACGCTGGGCCTCAGCCCGACCTACAATACCGGCACGTCGCTGCCTTCGCCGATCAAGATCGGTCCGATCGTGGATTTCGTGATCGGCAGTTTCGGGGCACGGGCGGCGGATGCTGCGGCGGCGCGCGCGAGGATCGCGGGGGCGCGCGCGGCGATCCGCACCGCTGCCTGGCACGAGCGCGCCCGCGTCCGCGATGCGTTGCTCGCGGTCTGGCAGGCGCGGGCGGGGGCGGCCATTGCGGATCAGGCCGCGCGCACCGCCGCTGCCAGCCAGAGCGTGCTCGCCCAGCGGTTCGCGGCGGGCATGATCGCGGCACCGCTGCTCACCGCCGGGCAGATCGCGGCGGAACAGGCGCGTTTCGCCGCCACCGAGGCGTCGCGGCGAACCAGCCTGGCCATGACGCGCCTTGCCGCCGCCATCGGCATGCCGGTGGCGGCGCTGGATGGAGTTCGGCTCGATCTTGCCGCTTTCGATACTGCACCGCCGACCGGGGATGTTGCGGCGCTGGCGCGCGCCGCCTTGATCGACCGGCCCTCGGTGCGCGCGGCGCTCGAACAGTACCGGGCCGCGCAGGATCGGCTGCGCGCCGCGATCGACCGGCAATATCCCGGCTTCACGATCGGACCGGGCTATCACTACGATCAGGGGGACAATAAATTCCTGCTCGCCCTCTCGGTGCCGCTGCCGGTGTTCAACCAGAATCAGGGCCCGATCGCGATCGCCCGTGCCGAACGCCGCCGCGCCGCCGCGCGGTTCGACGCGGCGCAGCAGCGCGTGCTTGCCATGATCGATCGGGCGCGTGCGGATTTGCGCACCAGTGACGCCGCGCTGCGCAGCGCCGATCGCAGCGCCGCCGGGGCGGATCGTTCAGCCGAGGCCGCCGCGCAGGCGTTTCGTGCCGGTGCGAGCGGCAGGCTCGGGCTGCTCGGCGCGCAGCAAGCCTCGATCGTCGCCCGGCAGGAGGCGCTGGTCGCCCGGGGGCAGGACCTCGCGGCGATCGGCCGGCTGGAAGACGCGCTGCATCACCGTTTTTTCAGGAGCACGACATGATCCGCCCGACGCTCGCTTCGCTGGTCGTTCGGGCGCTGCTTTGGGCCGGCGGTCTGGGCACGCTGGGCCTGCCGGGGCAAACGGCATGGGCGGGCCAGACCGCGCCGGTTGCGGTGATCGGCAGCGGCCCGGCGCGGGAGGGGGGCGTGCGGACCGCGACGCTGCCGCTGATCCGCTGTCAGCCGCACCGGAGTGCAGACGGCGTCGTGACCGATCCGGCTGGCCTGCTGACGCTGCGGGCCGACCTGATCGCCGCCGGAATCCGCGCGCATCTCGCTGCCGCCACCCTCGCCCGGACCCGGCAGCTCTATGGCGCTGGCCGGAATGTGTCCGCCGCCAGCCTGCAACAGGCCGAAGCCGCCGAGGCCCTCGCCGCCGCGCGATCCCGGGCGCTGACCGCCCAGGCGATCGCCGAGTTCGGCCCGGCGCTGGCCGCACTGATTGCGCGCCCCACCGGTCCGGTCGCCGACATCGCCAGCGGCAGCGCTGCGCTGGTCGCGGTTGCGCTGGCCGGTTCGCCCGCGCCGCGCGCAACCGCGCGGGATGCCGCCGGGGCCTCGGTCACGCTCGCATTGATCGGCGCGATGGCCCATGCGCCCGCCGGGCGGATCGGTGCGGGGTTCTATTACCGCGCGCCGCTGCTGCCCGCCGGGGAGCCGCTCGCCCTCGATCTCGATCGGGGTGGATCGCACCGGGGCTATGTGATCCCGGCCTCGGCGGTGATCTATCGGCAGGGCCATCGCGCGATCTTCATTGAAACCGCGCCGCATCACTTCACCCTGATCACGCTGGGCGATGCGGGGGCCGCTTCCGGCTTGTCGGGCGGCGAATTCGTCCGCCGCGCTGCCCTGCCGCCACACCCGGTCGTGGCGATCGCCGGGGCCGGATTGCTGCTTTCGATCGTCGCGGGCCATCACGGTGCTGCCGGTGGCGGGTCATGATCGAGGCGATCATCCGCCTGTCGCTGCGGTATCGCCTGCTCGTCGTGCTCGGTGTCGGCGCGGTCGCCCTGATCGCCGGGGCGGCGCTGCCCGCGGCGCATTACGGCGTGTTTCCCGAATTCGCGCCGCCCACCGTCCAGATCCAGACCAATGCCTCCGGCCTCGATCCCCGCGAGATCGAGCACGCCGTGACCGACCGGCTGGAACAGGGGCTGAGCGGGCTGCGCGGTATCGCCGCGATCCGTTCGCAATCGAGCACCGGCCTGTCGGTGATCGATCTGGTGTTTCACGGCGGCACCGATATCGTCGCGGATCGTGCGAGCGTCGCCGGGCGGTTGGCCAGCCTGACCGCCTCCCTGCCGCCGCACACCGTGCCGGTGATCGTGCCGCGCCAGTCCGCCACCGGCACGGCGGTTGAAATCGGGCTCGATGCGCCGGGCATGTCGCTGATGCGCCTCAGCGCGATCACCGAGACCACCGTGCGGCCAGCCCTGCTGGCGGTGCCGGGGGTCGCCAATGTCGTCGTATTCGGCCTCGCGCTGCCGCGGCTCGACATCCGGTTGAACCGCCGCGCCCTGCTCGCCAGCGGGTTCGGGCTCAATCAGGTCGCCACCGCCGCGCATGACGCCAGCGCCCTGCTGGGCGGTGGCTTCATCGATACCGGGAATCAGCAACTCCTGCTCGATGCCCATGGCCAGGCCCGCACCGCCGCCGCTCTGGCGCACAGCCTGCTGGGGGAACACGACGGATTGCCGGTCACGCTGGGTGATATCGCGGACATCACGACTGCGCCGCCGCCCCGGTTCGGGGCCGCGCTGATCCACGGGCAGCCCGGCCTGCTGCTGATCGTGTCCTCGCTGGCGGGGGCCGATACGCTGCGCGTCGCGCATGGCGCGGAGCGCGCCCTTGCCACCATCGCCCCCGCACTCCGCCGTCAGGGCATTCACATCGACGGCCACGCCCTCGCCCCCTCGGGTTTCGTGCGCGAGGCTTTGGGCGATCTCGCGCGCGTGCTGCTGATCGGCGCCGTGCTCATTCTGATCGTGTTGCTGCTCGCGCTGCGCGACTGGCGGATCGCGCTGATCTCGTTCGTTTCGATCCCGGTTGCGCTGCTCATCGCAACTTTGGTGCTCCGCGCCCTCGGCGTGACGATGAACACCATGACACTGGCGGGCCTCGCGATCGCATTGGGTGAAATCGTCGACGATGCGGTGGTCGATATCGAAAACATCAATCGCCGCCTGATCGAGAACCGGGCCCGTGCGACGCCGCTGCCGGTGCTGCGGGTGATCCGCGATGCCTCGGTCGAAGTGCGTGGGGCGATCATTTTCGCCACGCTGAGCGTCGCGGCGATGTTCACCCCGGTGCTGCTGCTCGGTGGCGTCGCCGGGCGGCTGTTCGCGCCGCTCGGCATTGCCTATATCGCTGCCATCATCGCCTCGCTGTTCGTTGCCCTCACGCTGACCCCGGCACTGGCGGGCCTGTTGCTGGCGCGGCGCACCGGCGGGGCCGCCCATGTGCCGATGCCGACCGCCCGCAGCGCCTATGGAAGCGTGCTCGATATCTCCGCCCGTCGCGGGGGCCTGCTCGCGCTGATCGCCCTCGTGTTCGTGATCGGCATGGGGGCCTCGCTGCCGCTGGTGCGCACCCGGTTCCTGCCGCAATTCCGCGAGCAGGACATGATCGCCCATTATCTTGCCGCCCCCGGCACCTCGATCGAAACCATGCTCGCGATCGGCCGGCACGTCGCCGCGATTCTGGGCCGGATGCCCGAAGTGGCCGATGTGGTCGAGCATGTCGGCCGCGCGACGCTCGGCAACGGCCATCCCGACGTCAACAAGGCCGAAGTCGACATCACGCTGAGCCGCAGCGGCAATGCGCATAATGCCGTCGCGGAACGCAAGATCCTGGCTGCGATCGATACCGTGCCGGGCGTGCGCTGGTGGGCCAACAGCTTCCTGACCGAGCGCATCCATGAAACCCTGTCCGGCTTCACCGCCCCGCTGGTGATTTCGGTCTATGGCGACACGCTTGCGGCCATTTCGGTCGATACCGGGCGCATCCTGCACGCGATCCGCCCGATCCACGGCATTATCGTCGCCGCCGTCGCTGCTCCGCCCAATATGCCGGAACTCGCCATCACGCCGAACCGCGCCGCCATGCTGCGCTACGGGGTCACCGCGCGTGCTGTGCTCACCGCCATCCGCACCGGCTATGAGGGGGATCGCGTCGGCGAGGTCTATCAGGGCAGCCTGATCGAGCCGATCGTGATCACGCTTGCGCCCGCGCGCCGGGCCGACCCGGGGGCGCTGCCGGACCTGCCGATCGAAGCGGTCGATCATCGTATCGTCCCGCTCGGCCGCATCGCCCGCATCCGCCAGACCGGCACCCCTGCCCTCATCCTGCACGATGCCGGACGCACCGAACAGGTCATCACCGTCAACACGCGCGCGGGCGATGGCGACGCCGTGCTCGCCGCGATCCGGCGCCGGATCGATGGGCTCCATCTGACCGGCAATGCCTATGTCACCTATGGCGGCAGCGCCGTGGCCGGGGGGGCCGCGCGGCGCTCTCTGCTGATCCATGCCGTGATGGCGCTGGTGATCATTGCCGGGTTGCTGGCGCTCGCCCTGAAATCGGCCCGTGGCGTCGCTCTCATGGCGCTCGGCCTGCCCTTCGCCCTGTCCGGCGGTATTGCCGCGACCTGGCTGTTCCTCGGCGGCACGATCAGCCTTGGCGCGATGGTCGGGCTGGTCACGGTGTTCGGCCTGTCGTTGCGCAACGGATTGCTGCTGCTGATCCACTATCGGCGGCTGGTCCAGAGCGACGGTCTTGTCTGGTCCGCCGCCACCGCCCGGCGGGGGGCGATGGACCGGCTGCCGGCCATTCTGATCACCGCGACCGTCACCGCGATCGGCCTGCTGCCGCTCGCCATCGCCAATGGCGCGCCGGGGGATGAAATCGAGGGGCCGATGGCTATTGTAATCCTCGGTGGCCTGCTGACCGCGACCTCGCTGACCCTGCTTCTGCTGCCCCGCCTCGCCGCCCGCTACCTGCGGATCGGCCCGGCGGTCGATGACGGACTCGACCCGCCAACCACCTGATTACACCAACGAAAGGATACCATCATGTCTCGTCTCGCCAAAGCCGCTCTGTTTGCCGCCCCGATCCTGGCCGCGAGCCTCGGTTTGCCGCTCGCGGCCCGCGCCGCGACACCGAAACCGGTCTATGTTCACATGAACGGGGCCAACATGTTCCTCGAAAATCCGGTCGCGGTGCGCCCCGGCCAGCCGGTCGTTTTCGTCAACGAAGACACCGGCTCGCATACCATCATCGGCTACAGCGCCACGACCGGCAAGACCAGCACCCGCTTCGATGGAGCCGTGGCGGGCACGAAGGGGCCGGGCCACAAGGTTCACACCTACACGATCACCTTCGCGCATCAGGGCATCGTGCATTATTATTGCTCGGTCCACGCCATTCTGGCCAAGGAGCCCGGCGGCCGCACCGTCGCCAAGGTTCGCCCCGGGGTTCATGGCTTCGGCGACCCGATGGCCGGCACGATCATTGTCACCACCGATCCGAAACTCCTTGCCGACAATCCGAAAACCGCCGCCGAGAAGATCCTGCCGGGCTATTTCGGCGGATGAGAATTGGGGCGACCTGACCGGCGCAGGCGATGCGCGGGTGTCAGTTCATGCGGACCCCGGGGGCTGTTTTTGCCCCGGGGCTTCGGGGGGGGGGTTCAGTCTGCCGAGGTCAGGCGGAATTCGATGCGGCGGTTTTTTGCGAGGTCCGCCGGTGTGTCCCCCGTCGCGATGGGATGCTCGGCGCCGTATCCTGTCGCGATCACCCGGTTCTTCGGCACGCCGTCCTTGACCAGAAGATGCAGGACCGACAAGGCCCGCGCCGCCGAGAGGTCGAAATTGTCCTTGTATTTGCCGCCGTTGATCGCGACCTTGTCGGCATAGCCGCCCACGCTCAGCACCCAGTTCAGATGGGGCGGTATTTTCGGCGCGATCTTTTCGATGGCGGTCGCGACATCGGCGATCTCGGCGCGTCCCGCACTTGAAAGCTGTGCCGAATCGGAGGGGAACAGCACGTCGCTCTCGAAGACGAACCGGTCGCCGACGATCTTGATGTTCTTTTCCCCGGCCAGCGCCTTGCGCAATTCGCCGAAAAACGCGCTGCGATATTGCTGGAGATGCTGCACCTTGCGCGCCAGGGCCTCGTTCAACTGCTTGCCGAGATCGGCAATCTGGACGTGATCGGCCTTGTCCTTGGCCGAGGCCGCGTCGAGCGCTGCAGCGAGGCTTGCGAGTTGCAGGCGCAACGCCGCTATCTGCTGATCGAGCAGCGCAACTGTCGCGACTTCCCGCGAGTTCAGCTTGACCTGCCCGGAAAGCGCCGCCGCACTGGCCGCCTGCTTTGCCTTCATCAAGGACGCCATGCTCGCAAGTTCGTCCTGTAACGAAGCGGTCTTGGATTTTTCCAGTGCCAGGACGTTGGATAACTGGGCGATCTCGCCGCGCAGGGACGCGATGGTCTTGTTGCTGCCGCTCAGCGCCACCGACAGGAATGCCTCCGCCAGCACGAAGACCAGAAGGACGAAAATCGTTACCATCAGCAGGGTTGAAAGCGCATCGACGTAGCCCGGCCAGATATCCAGCCCGTTTCCGCGGCTTCGGTGCAGGCGTGCCATCGTTCAGGTCCTCACATCGTCGAGCCGGGCCGCGATGGTGCGGGTCAGGATTTTCAGGTCATGCCGCAGGTCGGCCATGCCCTGCATCCGGCCCTGCTCGGATTCGGCAATCAGGCGCGCGAGCAGCAATTCGATGTTCCGCAGATGGGCGCGCGAGATTTCATCGCTGCCCTGATCGCCCTGCTCGGCCAGTCGCGCCAGCGCGGCCTGACCTTCGCCGATTTTCAGCATGATGCGGTGCGAATTATGGATCGCCTCGGTCAGCGTGTTCATCCGCTCGCTCAGCGCCTGTGTCACCTGCGCGGTCTGGGTGCGGCTTTCCTCGTTGCGCAGCAGGACCTGCTGCAAGGCCTCGATATTCTCCGAACTCTGTTCCAGCAGGGCTTGAACATAGGCGGGCATCGAGGCTTCGCTTTCCAGCGAGAGGGCACCGCTCGAAACCCGCGTCAGCCCGGCGAGCCATTCCTCCAGCTCGTTGAAGAAGCGGTTCATCGCCTGACCGGCGGTGAGGTCGAGGAAGCCCAGGATCAGTGCGCCCGACAGGCCGAACATCGAGGATGAAAACGCCGTGCCCATCCCGGCCAGCGGTCCGGCGAGGCCGGCCTTGAGCTGGTCGAACATCGCATTGACGTCGCCGCCGCCGACATTCATGCCGCCGATCACGCCGGCCACGGCATGGACTGTCTTGAGCAATCCCCAGAACGTGCCGAGCAGGCCGAGAAAGATCATCACCCCGGTGACGTAGCGGGAGGTTTCGCGGCTTTCGTCGAGCCGGCTCGCGATACCGTCGAGCATGGTGCGCATGCTCGCGATCGACAGGCTCATCCGCTTGCCGTCGTCACCACGGCCGCCGAACATCCGGGCCATCGGGAGCAGGAGCTGTGGTTTCGGACCCTGTTCGATCGAGGAGCGCGAGCGCTGGAAGCGTTCGACCCAGTCCACTTCCGGGCTCAGGCGCAGGACCTGGCGCAAATTCCAGCCGATGCCGAAAATCTCGACCAGGACGATCACCGAATTGACCACCGGGTTCGCCATGTAGAATTTCGCGAGCGTGGGCGCGATGATCGCGGCCAGCCCGTATACCAGAACCAGAAACACCAGCATGCGAAGGAGGTAGCGGTTCGGTCGCGTCATGATGGCAAAACCCTTACGGTATTTCCGTCAGCGTAACATGATCGGGCACGAGTCCCGGCGGATCGCCCAGCGCCTGAACGATGATGTGATCGGATTTCACCCCGGCGTGGCGCAGCACCGCCCGCACGGCAAGCCCCCGGTTGAGCGCCATCCGCCGCGCGACCGAGGGATCGTTCGCGACACCCGGCGCGGTGGCCTGCACCACGAAATGGGCGGCCTTGTCGAATTTGGTCGCGATGAAGGCATCGAGCGCCTTTGCCTGGGTGGCGGGCAGTGCGACATCGACATGCGGGAACATCAGGGTCAGCGCGCGGGGCTGAATCGGGCGCGGGGGTGGTGCCGCGGCGATGACCGGCGGCGGCGGCGGGGGCAATGGCAGACGAGGCGGGGCGATGACCGGATGCACCACGGCCCGGCGTGGCGCGGGATGGCGGATGATCGGGTGATAACGCGGCCGTGCGACCGGTGGCGGCGGTGGTTTGCCCGAAAGTTGCTGCAACGCCTGCTGATTGACCACGACCTGCGCCATCGCCGCCGACGTGCCGCCGGCCACGATCAGGCCCAGCGCGATTGTCACCGAGATCCGTCTCATACGGTCCCAGACTAGCGTAAAACCGCCTTCCCCCTCAATGGCCGGGGAAACGAGGCGGTTGATGAAGCGGGGGCGAGCGATGGGGCCGGCGAAGCGGGTGTGATGTCGTGCGCTCTATGACGATCTACGTGGTCAGGAGCGTGGCATGGGTGCGATCATTCTGGCGGACGCCAAAGCCCATCTGAGCGATTTGGTCGACCGTGTCGAAGCGGGCGAGTCGATCGACATCCCCCGTCATCGCGTGGACCGGCGATATGGTCGGGTAGCGATCATTCCCACTCGATGGTTCCGGGGGGTTTGCTCGTGATGTCGTAGGTGACGCGGTTGATGCCGCGGACTTCGCCGACGATGCGGCCTGCGACGCGGGAGAGGAATGCCATGTCGAAGGGGTAGATATCGGCGGTCATGCCGTCGGTGCTGGTGACGGCGCGGAGGGCGCAGGCGTAATCGTAGGTGCGGCCATCGCCCATGACGCCGACGCTGCGGACCGGAAGGAGGGCGACGAAGGCCTGCCAGATGGCATCGTAGAGGCCGGCGGCGCGGATTTCCTCAAGGTAGATGGCGTCGGCCTGCTGGAGGATTTTGACTTTTTCGCGATCGACCGCGCCGGGGATGCGGATGGCGAGGCCGGGGCCGGGGAACGGATGACGGCCGACCATGGTTTCGGGCAGGCCGAGTTCGCGGCCGAGGGCGCGGACCTCGTCCTTGAACAATTCGCGCAAGGGTTCGACCAGTTGCATGCGCATTCGCGCGGGAAGGCCGCCGACATTGTGGTGGGATTTGATCACGGCACTCGGGCCGCCGCTGACCGAGACGCTTTCGATCACATCGGGGTAGAGCGTGCCCTGGGCGAGGAAATCGGCGCCGCCGAGTTTGGTGGCTTCCTGTTCGAACACGTCGATGAACAGGCCGCCGATGATCTTGCGTTTCTGTTCGGGGTCGGAGATGCCTTCGAGGGCGGCGAAGAACAGGTCCGACGCGTCGCGGTGGATCAGGGTGATGTTGAAACGGTCGCGGAAGATGCGGATGACATCGTCGGCCTCGCCGGCGCGGAGCAGGCCGTGATCGACGAAGATGCAGATGAGCTGGTCGCCGATCGCTTCGTGGATCAGGGCGGCGGCGACCGAGGAATCGACACCGCCGGACAGGCCGCAGATGACCCGGCCACTACTGACCTGAGCCCGGATTTTGGTGCGTGCGACATCGCGGAAATTCGCCATGGTCCAGGCGTTCGACAGGCCGCAGACATTGTGCACGAAATTGGCGAGGAGTTGCGCGCCATGCGGGGTGTGCATGACTTCCGGGTGGAACATCAGGCCGTAGAAGCGGCGGGTATCGTCGGCGATGACGGCGAAGGGCGCGCCGTCGCTGGTGGCGACGGTGCGGAAACCGGGCGGCGGGGCGCTGATATGGTCGCCATGGCTCATCCAGACCTGTTCGCGGCCACCCCGGGTCCAGGCCCCGTCGAACAGGGTGCAGTCATCGGTGATGTCGACGAAGGCGCGGCCGAATTCGCGGATATGGGCACTGCTGACATCGCCGCCGAGCTGGGCGCACATCGTCATCTGGCCGTAGCAGATGCCGAGGACCGGGACATGGGACTCGAAGACGAGTTGGGGTGCGCGGGGAGAGTTTTCCTCGCTGACGCTCGCGGGGCCGCCGGAGAGGATGAAGCCGCGCGCCCGGAATGCCGCGATCCGGGCGGGGTCGGCATCGAAGGGCCAGATTTCGCAATAGACCCCGGCCTCGCGCAGCCGGCGCGCGATCAGTTGCGTCACCTGGCTGCCAAAATCGAGGATCAGAATCCGTTCGTCGGTCAGCTCATTCATGGGGTGTCATGAGCATGACCGGCGGCTGGATTCAATAGGCTGAGGTGCGGCCCCGATCAAACCAGATGTTCAGACCAGATGTTCGGCGAAGAAGGCGAGGCTGCGCTGCTCGGCCAGTTTGTTGGCCTCGGCATTGAAGCTTGCCCGATCGTCGCAGCCGAAGCCGTGATCGGCGTTCTCGTAGATGAAGACCGGGATTTCGGGTTGGGATTGCTTGATCGCCTCGACATCGGACATCGGAATTCCCTTGTCGAGCGCGCCGAAATGCATCTGCACCGGGCAGTTGGGCACGGCTTCCTTGGTCTGCATGATGCCGCCGCCGTACCAGGTGACGGCTGCCCTGAAGCTTTTGCTTTTCGTGGCACCCCACCAGGCGATGGTGCCGCCCCAGCAATAGCCGATGATGCCGGTCGGGCGAGGGCTCAGTTTTGCCGCTGTCGCCTCGATATCCATCATGACATCGGATTCCGCGATCGCGGCGCGCAACTCAAGGCCCTTTTTCACGCCTTCCGCCGTGTAGTCGAGTTCGACGTTGCGCTCGGCACGGTCGAACACCGCCGGTGAGAGCACGTAATAGCCGGATTGGGCCAGCCGGTCGGCGACGTCGCGCATGTGACGGTTGACGCCGAAAATCTCCTGCACGACCACGAGCGCGCGAGGGCTTTTGGGGTCACCGGCGGCATAGGCCTGGAATTTATGGCCGTCGGCCGATGTCAGTTCGATCATTTCACCCAAAATCATTCTCCCTCAGGTTTGGCGAAGACCGCGAAATCGCGGGCAATCCGCTCGTAGATGTGGCGCTTGAACGGGACTGCCAAGGCCGGAATTTCGGCGAGATCGGCCCAGCGCCACGCGCTGAATTCCTGATGCGCATCGGCATCGAGGCGGATCAGATCGTCGGTGCCGGTAAACCGCAGCGCGAACCAGCGCTGGCGCTGGCCGCGATGCCGGGTGCCGAGGCTGGTGCGGATTTCGGGGGGAAAATCGTAGCTCAGCCACTCCGCGATCGAGCCGAGGATGATGGCGGCGTTCGTGCCGATCTCTTCGCGCAGTTCGCGCATGACGGCGATGGCGGGGTCTTCGCCGGGGTCGATCCCGCCCTGAGGCAACTGCCAGGGATGGCTGAGCACGGCCTGATGCTCGAGGCGGCGCGCGATCAGGATTTTGCCGGCGTGGTTGAACAGGGCGGCACCGACATTGGGCCGGTATGGCAGGGACGAAGGATCGGTCATGGCGATCCTGCGGCGCTCGCTCCGGGATCGGCGAGGGTGCTTACCGGCACGAGGCTGACATGGCTGGTCGAGGGCGAGCGCAGCCATGCGGCCAGAGTTGCGATGCCCGCGCGGGTCGGTTCGGTGATCACGCCGATCGCGCTGCCTTTGGCGATGGCGGTCGAAACCAGCAGGTTGAGGTCGTTGGTGATTGCCGATGTGCCGGAGTCGGGGTCGATCACGATGGTGGCGGACCGGCCTGTCACGCCGGATGGCAGGGATGCGCCGGGGGTTGCGGCGACGAGGAACAGGCCGCTCGCCGAAATCTGGCCGGCGAGCCAGGACGCGGCGTGGGGGTGGGTCATGAAGGTTTCGGGAACCGTCATGCCGATCGCATCGGTGACGCCGGCATAGCCCTGGATGCGCGAGAGGGCCCAGTCCAGCCGTTTGAGATTGGTTGCGGGCGAGGCGCCGGCGTGCAGGGCCTGATCGCCTTCGGTGATGTCGGGCGAATTATTTACCTGCATCGGCAGGCCGAGAATGGTCTCGTGGCCGGCCTTGCGCGCCGCGAGGGTGAGGGCGGCGTCGTGGGCGCCGTAGGGCGAGAGACCGAGCGAAACCGCGGGGGGCAGGGTTTTGACCGCAGCGAGACCCGGCGCGAGGGCGTAGCCGAGCCCTGCCACCAGGATCGCGATTTCGGGCTTGCCGGCAGTGGCGGCGGCGGCGGGCCTTGCGGCGTAGTAGCGCATCGGGGTGATGCCGTAGGGGCCGGGATGGGGGATTTTCCAGGCGGGATCGACCGCCGAGGCGGCGAGCAGCATGGGGCTCGGGGCCGGGATCGCGCCATCCGCCTGCCGTGCCGGCAAAGTTACGGGGGGTTTGATCGGGCCGAGATATTGCAGATAGGCGGCACCCGCGATCACCACGAGGCCGAAACCGCCCCAGAAGAGTTTCAGCGCGCGGGGAACCGGGGTGGTTACGCGGTCCATCGTGTCCGGTTCAATGGGCGGCCTGACCGGTGCCTTCCTGAGCCATGGCCGAGGCGAGTTTCAGGGCCATCTGCAACTGGTAGTCGGTTGCGGGCTTGCCGGGGACCAGTTTGGGCCAGGATGCCGGGGGCCGGGGCGCGATGGATTTGGCCATCGGCGGCAGGACGAGCTTGGGCGGCAGGATCGGCGTTTTCATCCCGGACGGATTGTGGAAGGCGTTGGGCATGTCGGCTTCGCGGATCTTCGGGAAATGGTTTTTCGAGTTCTTGCTCTCATGAACCTCGATATCGGGCTGCACGCCGTAATCCTGCAGCGATTTTCCCGAGGGCGTGTAGTAGAGCGCGGTGGTCAGGCGCAGGGCGCCGTGGCCGGGGATGGTGAAGATCGTCTGCACCGAGCCTTTGCCGAAGCTGCGGGTGCCCATCACCACAGCGCGGCGGTTCTGCTGCAAGGCGGCGCTCACGATTTCCGCCGCCGAGGCGGTGCCGGAATTGATCAGGATGACGATCGGCTTGCCATGGGCGATATCGCCTGCATGGGCGTACCAGACCTCGTCATCCGATGAATGGCGGCCATGGGTCGAGACGATTTCGCCGGAATTCAGGAAATCATCGGCGACTGCGATGCCCTGATTGAGCAGGCCGCCGGGGTTGTTGCGCAGATCGAGCACGTAGGCATCGACCTTGCCGTGGCTTTCGGATTTCAGCTTGGCGACGGCGCGGCGGATGTCGCGATTGGCGTTTTCGGAGAAGCTCGCGAGACGCATATAGCCGACCCGGCCGTAGAGCTTGTCCTTGACGGCCTGGACGTGGATGGTCGCGCGGGTCAATTTGTCGATGATCGGCTTGTCGATCCCGGCGCGTTTGATCGTCAGGGTGATCGCGCTGCCCGGCGGGCCGCGCATGGCATCGACCGCCTTGTTCAGCGTGTAGCCGATCGTCGGTTTGCCGTTGATCGCGACGATCATGTCGCCGGGCTTGATGCCGGCCTTGTAGGCGGGGGTATCGTCGATCGGGCTGATCACCTTGATGAACCCGTCCGCCTGGGACACTTCGAGGCCGAGGCCGCCGAACTGGCCGCTGGTTTCGGCCTGCATGTCGGCATACTGGCGCTTGTTCATGTAGCCGCTATGCGGGTCGAGCCCGGCGAGCATGCCGTTCATGGCGTCGTAGACCAGTTTTTTCGAGGGCTCGGGCATGACGTAATCGGCTTTGACCCGTTGGAAGATATTCTCGAACAGGCCGAGCTGCTCATAGGTGTTGGCACCGGCGGGTTGATCGGCCACGGCACCGCGAATGACCGGCGCGACCACGCCGACCCCGATGCCGACCACGAATGTACCCGCGATCAATAAACTCGTCCGAAGCCTCATACGCGCCATCCTTCTGTCCCGCCCGATCGCGTTGACATGATCCCATAATGCGCCTGAACCGGAAGTCCAGTGCCGCGAGGCACCGCGTCAGCGCGCGGCAGCGCCGGCGCCGAAATGACCGGCGGGGTCGATCGCTGCGCCGTGATGGCGCAATTCGACGTAAAGACGTGGCTGATTGCCTGGATCATGCGGGTCGTATCGTGCCATGCTCCCCACCGGTTGGCCAGCCCGGACGGTCTGGCCGACGGCGGCGTCGAACCGGTCGAACCCGGCCATCACGAAATCGTATCCCTGCCCGCAATCGATGATCATCAATTTGCCGTAACTCTGGAACGGCTGGGCGAACACGACGTTGCCGGTGCAGGCCGCCGTGACGACGGCGCCGGGGGTGGCAGCGAAAGTATCCCCGGTTGCCGGGCCGGCGGCGCTGGGCTGGCCGAAGCCGCGGACCAGCGTGCCGGCGACCGGGGCGCCGCTCAGCGATTTCGGCAGATTGCCGGCGGGGGCCGGGATGCGCGCGGCGGCGGCCCGCGCCCGTGCCGCTGCGGCCTGCGCCTGCTGGTGGCGGAGTCGCCCGATCAGGCCGACGAGGCTGCGCGCCTGGGCGGCATCGGCGCCGGCTTCGCGGGCCTCGGCGGCGCGGCGCGCGGAGAGGGTTGCCGCCTGCTGGCGCACCGCGGCGATCCGGCGTTGCAGCACCGCCTCCTGCGCCTGCTGGGTCGTGATCGAGAGCGTGAGGGCGGCCTGCTGCGCCGTCAGCGCGGTGCTGAGATGGGCGTAGCGACGGCGGGCGCGACGCAGGTTGGCGGCGCGCTGGCCGATCTCGCGGGTGATCCCCTGCATCACCAGCGCGCCTTCCGCGGCCTTTCCGGGGGCGGCATCGGCGGCGAGCAGGGTTGCCGCCGGATGCAGGGCGAGGCGGGCGATCAGGGGCAGCAGGGGTGCGATCGCTGCGGCATCCGCTTCCAGCTCGGCGCGGGCGGCGGCGGTGGCGGTGGTCAGGCGGTCGAGCTTGGCGACGATGAGCGCGGTCTGGTCCTGGGTTTCGCGCAGGGTGGCGGCGGCGGCGATTTCGCTGCTGACCAGCGCTCCCGCCTGGGCATCGGCGATCCGGGCCGCGCGCTGGGCGGCCGCCGCCGCCGCCGCGTGATGCTGGGCCGCGAGGTTGGCGGCATCGAGCCGGCGTTGGGCCTGATCGATGGCTCCGTTGCCCTGCGCTGCCGAAGCGAAATTGGGCACGACCCCCTGCCCTGCCGATCCGGCGATCAGCACGGCGATGATGCTGCCGCGCCACCGACGCGACCGGCGCGGATCAGGTGGGCGGGGATCAGGTGGGCGGCGCATCGGGTCCGATCAGGGACTGGCCGGTCATTTCGGCGGGTTGGGCGATGCCGAGCAACGCGAGCAGGGTGGGGGCGAGGTCGGCCAGTCTTCCGTCATGCAGGACGGTGCCGGGGGGTGCGCCGGCCAGCAAGACCGGGACGCGGTTGAGGGTGTGCGCCGTGTGCGGGCCGCCGGTTTCGGGGTCGCGCATCATTTCGCAATTGCCGTGATCGGCGGTGACGATGAGCTGCCCGTGCTGCGCGGCGATGGCCGCCGCGATCCGGCCTAGACAGGTATCGACGGTTTCGACCGCGCGGATTGCGGCTTCCAGCACGCCGGTATGGCCGACCATGTCGGGGTTGGCGAAGTTGAGCACGATGAGGTCGAGATCACCGGTCGAGATCGCCGCGACGACGCGGTCGGTGAGTTCGGGTGCCGACATTTCGGGCTGGAGATCGTAGGTGGCGACTTTCGGGGATGCGACCATGATGCGGTCTTCGCCCTCGAACGGCGTCTCACGTCCGCCGTTGAGGAAATAGGTGACATGGGGGTATTTTTCGGTTTCGGCGGCGCGTAGCTGGCGCTTGCCGGCGCGGGCGACCACTTCGCCCAGCAGATTATCCATCGGGTCGGGCGGGAACAGGCTGTGCATGAACCGGTCGAGCGCGTCGGAATAGGGCACCATGCCCAGCGCCGCCGCGAAGCGGGGTACCAGTGCGCGTTGAAATCCGGCGAAATCGGGGTCGAGCAGGGCAGAGAGGAGTTCGCGCATCCGGTCGGCCCGGAAATTCGCCGCGAGCAGTCCGTCGCCGTCGCTGATGCCGGGATAGCCGGGCAGGACGGTGGGTTTGACGAACTCGTCGCCGGTGCCGGCGGCGTAACTTGCGTCGAGGGCGGCGACGGCATCGCGGGCCGCCGCGCCGGAGCCGTCGACCATCAGGTCGTAGGCGAGCTGGACCCGCTCCCAGCGGTTGTCCCGGTCCATCGCGTAATAGCGGCCGATGATCGTCGCGATCTCGGCACCTGCGGGCAGTGAGTCCGCGAGCCAGCGGATTGCGGCGGTGCCGGATTGGGGCGGGGTGTCCCGCCCGTCGGTGATCGCGTGGACGAAGACCGCGATGCCGGCATCGGCCACGATTTGTGCGAGGGCGAGGATGTGGCGCTGATGCGCGTGGACGCCGCCGGGCGAGACGAGGCCGACCAGATGGCAGGCACCGCCCGATTGGCGCAAGGCGGCGAGGAAGCGCTGGAAGTCGGGGATGGGGGCGAGCGCCTCGGCTTCGATCGCGCTGTCGATCCGCGGCAGATCCTGCATCACGATCCGTCCGGCGCCGATATTGGTGTGGCCGACTTCGGAATTGCCCATCTGCCCGTCCGGCAGCCCGACATCGCGGCCGCAGGTTCGCAGGAAGGCGTGGGGATTGTGCTGCCACAGCCGGTCGAAATGCGGGGTTCGGGCCAGGGCGACGGCGTTGTCCGCCTGATCCTGGCGCCAGCCGAAGCCATCGAGAATCGTGAGCATGACGGGTTTAGGCATCGCGTCCTCCTGATCGTCGGGTGCGGCGAACCGGCACCGGCGCGAAATGGCCCCGCCCCTGCGCGCAGGTCAAGGCCGGTCCGCAGTTCCGACCTGCGCCCGGTCGCGCTATATGAACCTCATGCTGATCGATTCCCATTGCCATCTGGATCATTTCGAGGAACCCGAGCGGACCGCCGTGATTGCGCGGGCGGTGGCCGCCGGCGTTGGTCAGATGGTCACGATCGGGACCAGCATGGCCCAGTCGCGCCAGGCGATCGCGATGGCGGAGGCGGCGGCGAATGTCTGGGCGTGCGTGGGCGTTCACCCGGATCATGCCGGGACCGAGGGGCCGGTTCCGGCGGCCGAGACGATTGCGGCGATGACCGCGCACCCCCGCGTGATCGGCATCGGGGAGACCGGGCTCGATTATTTCCACGATACGGTGGCCCCCGAGGTTCAGGCCGCCAATTTCACCGCCCATATCAGGGCGGCGCAGATGACCGGCCTGCCGCTTGCGATCCATGCCCGCGCCGCCGATGAGGACATGGCCGCGATGCTGGAGGCCGCTTATGCCGCCGCGCCGTTTTCGTTTCTGCTGCATTGTTTTTCCTCCGGTCCCGAACTTGCCGCGCGGGCGCTGGCGATCGGCGGGTATGTTTCGTTCTCGGGGATTGTGACCTTTCCGAAATCCGATGCCCTGCGGGCGATTGCGCGCGACATTCCGCCGGGGCGGCTGCTGGTCGAGACCGATTCGCCCTATCTGGCGCCGGTGCCGTTGCGGGGCCGGCGCAACGAACCGGCCAATACGGTTCACACCGCCAAAGTGTTGGCTGTGCTGCACGGCATGAGCGAGGCGGCGATGGCCGATCTGACCAGTGCGAATTTTCGTCGCCTGTTCGCCAAGGCGGCATGAAGTTCACCCTCACGCTGCTCGGGACCGGCGGCTCGGCGGGGCTGCCGCAGATCGGCGGGGCCGATGGGTCCGGCGACTGGGGGATGTGCGATCCGCTGGAGCCGCGCAACGCGCGCAGCCGGGCGAGTGCGGTGGTCGCGTGCGGGGAGTCCCGGCTGCTGATCGACACCTCGCCCGAACTGCGGCTGCAACTGATCGCCAACCGGATCGGGCGGATCGATGCCGTGCTGTTCACCCATCCGCATGCCGATCATATCGCGGGGTTGGACGAGGTCCGGATTCTCAACCGGCTGCTGGGCGCACCGATCCCCGGCTACAGTACTGGGCAGACCTGGGCGGAACTGCGCCGCCGGTTCGATTACGCCTTCAAGCCCTGGGTGGCGCCGGAGCCGGGTTTGCCGCCGTCGTTTTTTCGCCCGGTGATCGAGACCCGTCTGGTGGCACCCGGCGCGATCCACACGATCAACGGATGGAACGTGAATGTGATCGGGCAGGATCACGGGTTCGGGCCGACACTGGGGCTGCGGTTCGGCAATGTCGCTTATTGCACGGATGTGGTGCGGTTCGACGATGAGGCGCTGGCGCAATTGCGCGATCTCGATACCTGGGTGATCGATTGCTTCACCCGTGGTCCCCGGCATCCGAGCCATGCCAATCTGGAGCAGGTGGTGGCCTGGGAAGCGCAGCTCCGCCCCCGCCGCACGATTTTGACCCATATGGGGCCGGACATGGATTATGCCGCCCTTCGCGCATCATTGCCCGCGCGGATGGAACCCGGTTACGATGGGATGATCATCGAAGGAGAATTCGTTTGACTCACGCCGAACGGCTCGACCGGCTGGCCGAAATTGCGGTCAGGATCGGGGTCAATGTCCAGAAGGGCCAGGAACTCGTCATCAATGCGCCGCTCGATGCGCGCGCGCTGGTCCAGCGGCTGGCCGCCCATGCCTATGATGCCGGGGCCGCACTGGTCGTGCCGCTGTTCGCCGACGATGTGATCCAGCGCGCCCGGTTCATTCACGCCGACGAGGAGAGTTTCGATTTCGCCCCGTCATGGCTGTTCGACGGGGTGGCGAAAGCGCTTGATCAGGGGGCTGCGATGCTCAGCATTTCCGGCTCGGACCCGATGCTTCTGGCCGGGTGCGATCCATCGCGGATCGGCCGCGCCCAGCGCGCCGCCGCCGCCGCGATGAAGCCGATGCGCAACATCATCAGCAGCTTCGCGACCAACTGGTCGATCCTGTCCTTCGCCACGCCGGGCTGGGCCGAATCGGTGTTTCCGGATGATGCGCCGGATGCGGCGGTCGGCAGATTGTGGGATGCGATCTTCAAGGTCAGCCGGATCGACGAGGCCGATCCGGTCGGGGCGTGGCAGGCCCATGTCGCGCGACTGCGCGAGCGGTGCGATACGCTGAATGGTCATCGATTTGCCGCGTTGCAGTTTCGCGGGCCGGGCACGGATTTGCGGGTTGGTCTCGCCACCGATCATCTCTGGGCCGGGGGTGCGGTCGAGGCGGCGAACGGGGCGGTCTGCATGCCGAACATGCCGACCGAGGAGGTTTTCACCATGCCCCACCGCGACAAGGTGGACGGCGTGGTCGCCGCGACCAAGCCGCTGGTGCATGGCGGATCGTTGATCGAGGGGATTTCGGTCCGGTTCGAGGCGGGGCGCAT
Organism: Acidiphilium acidophilum; assembly: GCF_033842475.1. Taxonomy (NCBI): domain Bacteria; kingdom Pseudomonadati; phylum Pseudomonadota; class Alphaproteobacteria; order Acetobacterales; family Acidocellaceae; genus Acidiphilium; species Acidiphilium acidophilum. Next base: position 2,306,277 of record NZ_JAWXYB010000018.1, read on the forward strand.
CGTCGAAGCGCATGCGAGCGCGGGACAGGATGTGTTCCGCAGCCTGATCGGCACCGATGAGGGTGCCGCACGGCTCGGTGAAGTGGCGCTGGTTCCCGAAGCCTCGCCGGTTGCCCGCTCGGGGCTGATTTTCCGCAACACTCTGTTCGATGAGAATGCGGCCTGCCATATCGCGCTCGGTCAGGCGCTCGCGCTCAACATGAAGGGTGGGTGCGATGCGGCGCGGGGGGCCAATGAAAGCCTCATTCATATCGACTGGATGATCGGGTCGGGGCAGGTCGATGTCGATGGGGTGACTGCAACGGGCGCGGTTGTGCCGGTCATGCGCGCGGGTGAATTCACCCTGCGACCTGTTTTGATATCGACATGACATGAATTTCATTCGATTCGGCAGGATTGATTTAGGCGGCGGTTAACTTTTACGTTAGATACTAGGCTGATGATGATTTCAGCGCCGCTTCATGAGAGCCTGCCTTGACCCTGAAAGCGAATGCTTCCCTGCCCACAACAGCCCCCTTCGATGGGGGCTGCGGTGCCTGCCGGACCGGGACCTATGATGTTCCTCTGGCCATGGCGTTTCAGCCGATCGTGGATGTTGAGACCGGGGGCGTTTTCGCGTTCGAGGCGCTGGTTCGCGGCGTCGGCGGCGAGGGGGCGGCATCGGTGCTTGCGGGCGTCACGCCGGCGACGTTGTACGGGTTTGATCAGGCGTGCCGGATCACGGCGATCGAAACCGCCGCGGAACTGGGGCTGATCGCCCAGGGTGCCGCGCTTTCAATCAATTTCATGCCGAATGCGGTTTACGAGCCGAGGGCGTGCATTCGCGCCACGCTTCAGGCTGCGGCACGCGTCGGCTTTCCCACCGACCGGCTGATTTTCGAGATCACCGAGGTCGAGGCGGTGGCCGACCCGGATCATCTGAGCCGCATCGTTGCCGCGTATCGCGCCATGGGGTTCAGGACCGCGATCGATGATTTCGGGGCCGGTCATTCGAATTTGAATCTGCTCGCCCGGTTCCATCCCGATCTGGTCAAACTGGATCGGGCCCTCATCGTGGGGATCGATCAGGACCGGGTGAGGCAGACGATCGTGCGGCATTGCGTAGCACTCTGCCGCGATCTCGGGATCGAGGTGATCGCCGAAGGGATCGAAACCGCCGCGGAATATGCCACGCTGGTGGAATTCGGCGTCGGGTTGATCCAGGGCTATCTTGTGGCGCGTCCCGGTTTCAGATCGCTTCCGGCACCGCTTTGGCCGGATCGGGCGTGAGCAGGACCAGATCGTCGCGGTGCACTATTTCATCGCGCCCCCGCCATCCCAGCAACGCTTCGATCTCGTCGGTCCGGTGGCGCGCGATCAGGCGTGCATCCTGAGCGGAATATCCGGCGAGGCCGCGCGCCAGGCTGGAAGCGTCCGGGGCCAGGATTTCGACCGCATCGCCGCGTTCGAAATCGCCTTCGATCGTGACCACGCCGGCCGGAAGCAGAGACGAGCCGCGCTTGATCGCGCTTGCGGCCCCGGCATCGACGTGCAGGCGGCCAAGCGGGGCAAGGGAGCCGGCGATCCAGCGTTTGCGTGCCGAACGGCCACCGGGTTGCGGCAGGAACCACGTGCAGCGGGCGCCGTCCTGCAGCGCGGCGAGCGGATGTTCGGTATGACCGAGTGCCACGGCCATCGCGCAGCCGGCCTGGGTGGCGATGCGAGCGGCGACCAGTTTGGTGCGCATGCCGCCGGAGGAGAATCCCGGTGGCGGTGCGCCGCCCATGGCTTCGATTTCGGGGGTCAGGGCGTCGATGATCGGCAGATGGCGCGCGGCGGGGTCGCGTTTTGGGTCGGCGGTGTAGAGACCGTCGATATCCGAGAGCAGGACCAGTTGATCGGCCTCGACCATTTCGGCGACGCGCCCGGCGAGGCGGTCGTTGTCGCCGAAGCGGATTTCGCCGGTGGCGACCGAGTCGTTCTCGTTGATCACCGGGATCGCGCCAAGTTCGAGCAGGGTGCGCAGGGTGGCGCGGGCGTTGAGGTAGCGGCGGCGGTCCTCGGTGTCGTCCATGGTGAGCAGGAGTTGCGCCGCGACCAGCCCGTGGGCGGAGAGTGCCTCGCTCCAGGCCTGGGCGAGGCGGATCTGGCCGACTGAGGCGGCGGCCTGCTTTTCCTCAAGCCGCAGGCGGGGCTGCATCAGGCCGAGCTGGCGGCGGGCCAGGGCGATGGCACCCGACGAGACGACGATGACGCCGACGCTGCGGGCGCGGAGTTGCGCGATGTCGGCGGCCATTCCATCCAGCCACGCGGCCCGGGGCGCGGCGGCGGCGGGATCGACGATCAGGGCCGAGCCGATCTTGACCACCAGCAATTTCGCATCGGTCAGGCTCGGCGCGGGGCGGCGGATCATTTGCGGTTCTCGCGCACCATGTCGAACACCGCGCGCAGCACCTCATCGACGCCGATCTGCCCGGCGGCGGACATGACCATGACGCGGGCACCGGAGGCTTTGGTCAGGGAGGCTTTGCGCGAGGCGATCTCGCGCGGGGTCATGGCATCCATTTTGTTGAGGACGATCAGCTCGGGCTTGGCATCGAGCCCGCCGCCATAGGCGCCGAGTTCGCCGCGAATGGTGCGCCAGGCATCGACCACGTGGCCCGCCGCGCCATCGATCAGATGGATCAGGGCGGCGCAGCGTTCGACATGGCCGAGGAAGCGATCGCCGAGACCGGCACCGTCATGCGCGCCCTCGATCAGGCCGGGAATATCGGCGAGGACGAATTCCTCGGTCATCGACAGGCGAACGACGCCGAGTTGCGGGTGCAGCGTGGTGAAGGGGTAGTCGGCGATTTTCGGCCTTGCCGCCGAGGCGGCGGCGAGGAAGGTGGATTTGCCGGCGTTGGGCAGTCCGACCAGCCCGGCATCCGCGATCAGTTTCAGGCGCAGCCAGACCCAGCGCTCCTCGCCCGGCCAGCCGGGATCGGCGCGGCGGGGAGCGCGATTGGTCGAGGTTTTGAACATGGCGTTGCCGTGCCCGCCGTCGCCACCGCGGAGGAACACGATGCGCATGCCCGGCTTGTCGAGATCGGCGAGGAGGGTTTCGCGGTCGTCGTCGAAAATCTGGGTGCCGATCGGCACCTTGATCAGCATGGTGGGGGCGGCGGCGCCAGTGCAGTCGCGCCCGGCGCCGTTGCCGCCCTTGCGGGCGCGGAAATGCTGGGTGTAGCGGAAATCGAGCAAGGTGTTGAGGTTCTCGACCGCTTCGAACACGATGTCACCGCCGCGACCGCCATTGCCGCCGTCCGGGCCGCCGAATTCGATGTATTTTTCGCGCCGGAACGCGACGACGCCGTTGCCGCCATCGCCGGAGCGCAGATAGATCTTGGCCTGATCGAGAAACTTCATAACGGTTCACATACGAAAAAAGGGTTCATGCGAAAAAAAAGGTCGGCGCGAGCCGACCTTCCCCGAACCCGACAGGAGGTCGGCTTACTCGGCGGCGATGGCCAGCGGCTCGACCGAAACCGAGACCCGGCCTTCGGCGCGGCGCGCGAACTTCACGCGGCCATCGACCAGGGCGAAAATCGTGTGATCGCGACCGAGGCCGACATTGGTGCCCGGCTTCACCTTGGTGCCGCGCTGGCGGATGATGATGTTGCCCGCGACGACCTGCTCGTCACCGAATTTTTTCACGCCGAGACGACGCCCGGCCGAGTCGCGGCCATTGCGGGATGAACCGCCGGCTTTTTTATGTGCCATGGTAAACTCCTATGATCAGGCGGCGTTGATGCCGGACACCCGCAGCACGGTCACGTGCTGGCGGTGGCCGTTTTTGCGGCGGCTGTTCTGCCGGCGGCGCTTTTTGAAGATGATGACCTTGTCCAGCCGGTCCTGCGCGATCACGGTCGCGGTGACGGTGGCACCTTCGACGATCGGCTTGCCGAGGGTAACGCCCGCTTCGCCGCCCAGGGCCAGAACATCGGTGAAGGTGACCGTGCTGCCGGCCTCGGCTTCGAGCTTTTCAACCTTCAGCACGGCGTCGGGAACGACGCGGTATTGTTTTCCGCCGGTGCGGATCACTGCGAACATCGATAGGGTCCAATTCTGGCTACGCGCCACGAGGGCATTGAGTCACGAACAACAGGCACGAACATCAAGATGGGCGACGGTCAAAGGGAAGGCGCGCGAAACCTTGCGGCATCGCGGCGATGGCGGGGTTATAGCCGGACGGGCGGCGAAGTCAAACGAAAGGGTGGCGGCTGGCGCAGGCCCTGCTCACGCCGCCAGCACCCGCGCCGGGACCGGGGCGACCGCTTTGGCCAGTGCCGGATCGACCTGCTGCGTGCCGTATCCGGCTGCGATGAACCCCTGCCCTGCCAGTGCGGCCTGATGGAACGCCGTTTCGTTCGCGTGGAGATCGAGAATCGCCGTGGCGATCGCCCCGGCATCGTCGCCGATCAGGCGAACGAGGTCGGGCGGCAGAGCGAGGCCTTCCGCCGCGACCGGGCTCATGACACAGGGCAGACCTGCGGCGAGACTGTCCAGCACTTTGCCCTTGATCCCGGCACCGAACCGCAAGGGGGCGACCGATAGCCGGATTCCGTCGAAAAACCCGGGGAGGTCTTCGACCTGACCGCAGAGTTCGAGTTGGGGGATTCGCCCGGCCCAGCGGATCAGGCTGGAGGGGACGGCGCTGCCGGCGAGCTTCAGCTTGATATCGGGAGCTGCCTGCCAGACCAGCGGCATGATCTGGTCGATCAGCCAGTCCACCGCATCGAGGTTGGGCATGTGGCCGAAATGCCCGACGAAACCGACACCGCTGCGCGCTCCGAAACCGGCCGGGGGGCTGCCGATGGCGACCTCCCACGGCACGACCTGCACGGCAAGCTCCGGCATGGCGGCGAGCAGGATGTTCCGTTCGACCGGAGAATGGGTGATCACGGCATCGACCATGCGCATCGCCATGAAATCGCGCATGCGGAGGCTGCGGGCCTGATCGGCCAGCGCCGGCCATTGTTCCAGCGCGGCCTGGCGCGCGAGGCGCAGCCAGTGCAGATCGGCCACGGCGTAGACCAGCCTTGCGTGCGGGCAGTGGCGCCGTGCCATGCCGGCGTAAGCCTCGGCATTGGCGAGGCGATGGAGATAGATCAGGTCGTAATCGGTGCCGCCGCCGCGCAGCACGTCCTCGACCGTGCTGACGGCGGGCAGGCCGTGGACCAGGATGCCCCGGGCGGTGAGCGCCGCCGTGAGGGTCGCGTCGATGGCGGGGGTCGCGGGCACGAACTCGACCTGAAAGCCGAGGCGGCGCAGCGATGCCATATGGGAGAGGATCGCATTCGATCCGGCGTCACGCCGGGCATCGGGCAAGGTGTCGTCGATCACCAGGGCGCGACGCGATCCGTGCCGGGGGCGGGCGTTCCGGCTGGCGGGGGATGCGGCGGCCCGCATCCGGCGGCCGCGCACCGATTGCATGGCCTGGGTGAGATCGTTGAGCATGGCATCGAACTCGGTCACCGTCGCGGCTGCCGCGAGGCCGATTTCGGTGATGCGCGAGAGGGCGTCCCGCGCGTCGCCGAAGGTCGATAGCGGGGGGACGAGGACGGGCGAGCCGGTCAGTTCCTGGTGATCGCTCACCCGGCGGATATGCAATTCGTGCGGCTGGTCCGGGGCCAGGGCGATCGGCAGGGCGAGGTCGAACCCGGCGCAGCCATCGCCCAGTCCCGCATCGACGATGTCCTGACGGAACGATTGGGCGAGGAAGCGCATGATCAGGGCTTCGCCGTCGAGCAGTTCGAGCTCGACCGGTTCGGCCGGGTTCGCCTGATCGATCGCCCAGCCGGTGATGCGGTTGCGGAGCGCCTGATCGACAAAGCCGATCAGCGGGCCGGGGACCGGGGCCTGCTCGATCCCGGCACGGACGGCGATGGCGCGGCGGATGTGCTCGACCTGCAATCCGCCCTCGTGGCGCGGGGCGCAGAAGGTCCAGGACGGGCGGGAATCCTGCGGGTAGAGGGTCCGGAAGGTATCGACGTTCTGGAACAGCATGCGGCTGTCGCAATCGACGAAGCTCTCGGCTGCCGCACCTTCGGCGAAGATCACCTCGTGGGTTTCGAGCTCGATATGAACGTAGTTTACGGGGTCGATATCGTCGGCGATCAGCACACTGACGCCGTTGACGAGGGAAGCTGCCGGGATCAGCACGCCGGAGAGATAGAGTGCATGATCGGCGGACACCAGGAGGTCGCGGCGGGGAATTCCATCGGCCAGGGCGCCGGCGCGAAACCGGATCGGCCGGGTGCGGGGGTTGGCGCGGGCGGCGACACGGCTGTAGTTGCGCCGGCCGATCCATTTGATCGGCTTGAAACTGCCGTTCAGGGTCCGGACGAGGTCGCCGATTTCGAGACATTCGACCCTGACCGCGCCGATCTTGGTCTCGATCATGGTGCCCGCAAGATAGCAGGGGGCGGCGGAGAGCGCGATTTCGGTGGTGTTGCCGGCGGATGAGACCGTGAAATCGGCGGTGGTGAAGGTTCCGAGCAGATCGAGGGTTTCGGTGGTGACGCCGTTGCTCAGCACGAGGCCGGTGCCGGTGACGAAGCTGGCGCTGGTCGCGCCGAAGCCGGTGAGGTCAAGCACATCGGTGCCGCTGAAGCCGGCGATGGTCTGGCCGGCGGCGAGGCCTGCGGCATCGCCACTGAGGGTGCGTGACGCGCCGGTTGCGAAGGTGATGTCGTTGAAGCCGGTGAAGCTGGTGCCGAGGCCGGTGAGGGCCACGGCCGATGTGCCTGCGAGATCGAGCACGTCAGCCACCGTGCTGTTCGCCGCGACGGCGCCGGTGAACACCGCGCCGGCGTCGGCGATCAGGGTGGCGGCGATGCTGCCGAACACGATGGCATCGCCGGTTGCGCCGTTCGTCGCACCGATGCCACCCGCGCCGCCGCCGATTGTGCCCGCGTTCAGCAGGGTTCCGCCATCGAGATAGACGCCGGTGCCCCCGGCGCCGCCGGTGCCGGTGCGGCTCAGAACCCCGAGAATGTCGTTATAGCCGCCGGCCCCGCCGGTGCCGCCCGCGATGCTGGCCGCATTGTCGAGATAGCCGCCGCCGGAGACGATCGCGCCGGTGCCGCCGTTCCCGCCGGTGCCCGCCGCGCCGAGCGCCGAGATCAGGTTGGTTCCGCCGATGCCCCCGGTGCCGCCGAGCACGATGCCGGTGTTGCCGAAGCGATCGGCGGTGGCATCGATCACGAGGGCCGCGCCGCCGTTGCCGCCGGCACCCGGTGCGTCGTTACCCAGCAGCGACACGGCGTTGGTACCGCCCTCGCCACCCGCGCCGCCTGCGAGGGTTCCGCTATTGGTCACATCCGCAGTCGCCGCCTGACCGTAGAGGCCGATGCCGCCGGTACCGCCTGCGGTGGCACCGAGCAGGTTGAGCACGCTGACCACTTCGCTCGCGCCGGACCCACCGGCACCGCCGGCGATTGCGCCGGTACTTGCGATGGTCGCACCCGCGCCTTTCAGATCCACCCCATCCCCGCCGGTGCCACCAAGCGCGCCGCCGAGCCCGAGCAGACCCGCACTGCCTGTGCCCCCGGTACCGGCGAGGATCGAGCCGTCGTTGATAATGGAGACGGCTGTTTGACTAGACGGATCATAGAGAGCGACGGCACCGGTGCCCGTGACATCGATCGCTCCACTGCCGGTGATCGAGATCGCTCCGGTATAGGTTCCGGTGCCGAGCGTGACGGTATTGGTCACGGTGGTATTGATCACACTCGTCATTCAACGACCTCCTGAACTGCAACTTTAAATTGGTGTTTGTTGAGTCAACAATAAGAAAAACCCGTTAAAGTTGTCAATCAGTAATTTAAACAACTTCTGATCCGGTCATCGACCAAATAATTAGTGATCTAATGTTTTTACAAGGAGCGGTCGTTTCGCGACCGGAGAAGGTCAGCGCTCCCGACCACTTGAAACTACTGCCTTGATTTGGCTTGTAAATATCGCGTACGACGAGGATTAGTAACAGGTATTTTTTACACTAAATACCTTGCTACCCATTGGACTTTTAAAATAAAAAGCAACCGGAAGGTGCCCGCCTGAGTTGATCAGGAACAGTGGGCGGTGATCAGATGTATTGTGGCGCGCATTCGGGCTGATTTATCGGCGTAGCCGGGCAAGGCGTCGCGGAATGAGGCGAGCAGTTCGGCGCGGGTGGTGGCATCGGCGTCTTTTTCGTCGAGCAGGGCGCCGGCAGGGCCCATTGTGGCGGCGACCTCGGCTTCTTGATCGAGGGAGCGGCCCAACAGGGTGACGGGTTCGGCGCGCACCGTGGCGTGGGTGAAGCCGGCGCGGGCCAAGGTTTCGGTGACGAAGGCGGGATCGTCTAAGCCGAGCGGGCCGGGCGCGTGGGGGCGGCGGGGTTTGGGCGGACCAAGCCGGTCGATCGCGAGGCCGAGCGGCACCGACCAGTGCGGGTTGTCCGCGATCGGGGCCCAGGCGACGCAGACCAGCCGCGCTCCCGGTTTGAGGGCGCGGCGCAGATTGGTGAAGGCGGCGACGGGGTCTTCGAAGAACATGATGCCGAAGCGCGAGGTGAGCAGGTCGAAATTGTGGGGGAAGGCTGCGGTTGCGGCGTCGGCTTCGGTGAGGGTGGCGTTGGGGTGGCCGGCCAGTCGGATGCGCGCGATGTCGAGCATGGGTTTGGAGACATCGACCGCGACGATATGGCCGGTGGGGCCGACCGCATCGGCCAGCCGGGCGGTGGTGGTGCCGGTGCCGCAGCCGATTTCGAGGATGCGCTCGCCGGGGCGCGGCTGGGCGCGGGCGAGCAGCATGTCCTCGATGCCGGAGAGGCGGGATTCCATCGAGGCCTGGACGCGGACCCATTTCGGGCCCGCGACCTCGTTCCAGTAGTCGATCTGCCGGGAATTATCCGTCACGCGGGCTGGGCGGCGGATTTGGTCTTCCTGCTGGCGGGGACCAGTTTGAGCGCGAGGCGGACGAGGTTTGGGAAGGTGGTCGGGCGGAGGAGGCGGCGGTCGTAGCCGGAGAAGCGGCGGTCGTTTTCCTCAAGGCAGATCCGCAACAGGTCGAGCACCTTGATGTCTTCGTTGCTGACCGATTTCGAGCCGTTGACGGTGAAGTTGTTGTCCTGCGGCTTGCCTTTGCCATCGTCGATGCCGCGGGCGATGCCGATGCGCTCCCAGCCGAGGAAGGCATAGACCGCGGCGACGCGCAATTCGAACCAGGCGCGTTTGTGCAGCGGGAGGTTGGCGCGGTGCCATGCGACCCAGTTGGCGAACAGCAGGATGTGGCGGCATTCCTCCTGAATGACGGGCTCGAAGGTCTCGACCAGTTCGGCGGGGAAGAAGCCGGAGCGTTTGGCGAGTTCGAACAGGCCGAAGGCGAAGAAACTGTCGATGCATTCGGAATAGCCGGTGACCATGTAGGCCCATTCGGCGTCGCGCGGTTCGACATAGGCAGGTTCGGGGTCGAGAGGGATTTCATAGACTTCGACCAGGCGGGAGAGAACCTCCTTGTGGCGGTTTTCCTCCCAGCCGTTCAATTCGATGGTTTTGGCCATATCGGGGTCGATCGCCATGAGCTGGCGGGCGTAGGCGGCCATGCGCAGGCGGGCTTTGCCTTCGGTTTGGACCGCGATGTCCCAGATCGGCAGGGAGGTGATCTTGTTGCGGGTCTCGGGGTCGAGTTTGGGCCAGGCGAGGACCGAGGGTTTGTACGGGTTGAAGGTTTCGTGGAACATGTCGCACATCGCGCGCTTGTGCGCTTCCGAGCCGGGTTTGATCGGGCCGGGTTGCTTGCTGGTCCAGAACCTTGCGGTGCGGTCGGCGGCATCGACGGTTTCGGGGGGGATGCGCGAAAGATCGGGCATCGAAAGATCGGGGGTCGCAACGCTCATCGGAGGATCGTCCTTGTTGGCGGTTCGATTTGTTCTGCGAGAGTTTAGGCCCGTGGGCGGGATGTTCAAGCCGTGGGATGCGCGTCAGGCGCGGCTCGAAAAATCGATCACCGCGACGAAGCCGGTTTCGGTGCCGAAGCCGAGGCGCGCGCCATCCGTGCTCCAGGCCAGGGCGGAGATGGGGCCGTGGCCGGCGGCGGCGACCGGCAGGATGCGTTCGTGCGCGATATCCGCGACCACGACCATGCCATCGCCATAGCCGGCGGCGACGACGTCGTTCTGCGGGTGGCAGGCGATGCGTTTGACCAGGGAGGCGGACGCGGCGAGTTCGAGCGGGGCCTTGCCCATCGGGCCGCCGCCGAAGAACGGCCAGAGGATGATGGCCTCCGCCCCGGCGCTGGCCAGCCATTTTCCCGAACGGGTGAAGCCGAGGGATTCCGGTTTGCTCGGGTAGCCGCTCATCCGCATGTGCTGGCCGTCGGGCAGTTTCCAGCCGTGCAGGGCGTTTTCCTGCATTGCGGTCACGATGGCGTCGAGATCGGGGTGGAGGGCGACGCCGATATGGCTGCCCTTCCATTCCAGCACCTGCGGCTTGGCGTTTTCCGAACGGACGAACCAGAGCGAGGCACCGTTGTAATGCGAGGCGGCGATACGGCGGCCCTTCGCGTCGAAGGCGAGGCCGGAGACGGTGGAGGGATGCGCGAGGGTGCGCAGCGTGGTGCCTGCGGCATCGAGCAGATGGACATTTCGCCCGATCGCGGCGGCGCGGAGCGGGGCTTTGCGATCGGGCACGCTCGCGACGTGCTCGACCCATTTCATGCCGTAGCTGGCGAGGCTGACGGGACCGCTCGCGGGGTCGATGCGGCGGAGATGCCCGTCATCGCCGCCGGTCAGGAAGCCGGTGAGGTCGATATCCGGCGCGAGGGCGAGCACGACGCCGTCATGGATCGGGTGCTCGTGCCAGACCCCCGCTGCGAGGTCGCGCAGGGCAACGCGGCCATCGCCCAGAGCGACGGCGAAATGGGTGCCGGCGCGGTTGAAACAGGCGGCGGTGACGTGAGCCTCGAACTCATGGGTGGCGCCGCGCTTTTCGAGGAGTTCGTTGGGGTTCATGCGGGACAGGATGAGTTGGGGGAAAAAGAGAAGGCTTCTTTTTTGTAAAAAAGAAGCAAAAAACTTTTATTCATCTGGGTCACGGGCGGTTTCACCTGCGAGGACCAAATTAAAGGAAGTTTTTTTACTTCTTTTTTTCCAAAAAAAGAAGTACTTGCTTGCCTCATCTTGCTCACGCCGCCACGCAGCTTTCAAACCCGCGCCGCAGTTGCGGCCGGTTGAGGTCGCGGCCGATGAACACGATGCGGCTTTCGCGGTCTTCGCCGGGTTTCCAGGGGCGGATGTAATCGCCGTCGGCCATCATGTGGACGGCCTGGAAGGCGAAGCGGCGGGATTCGCCGGCGAAATCGAGGATGCCTTTGGTGCGCAGGATGTCCTGGCCTTTGGTGGCCAGGATGCCGCCGATCCAGGCGTTGAATTTTTCGGCATCTAGGGGGGTTTTGAGGGCGAGGCTGATGCTGGTCATGTGTTCGTCATGGGTGTGGGCGTCGTCGTCGAGAAAATCGGGGGTGGATTCCAGCACGCGGTCGAGGCTGAAGGCGTTGATGCCGAGGAGTTTGTCGGCTTCGATGTCGGCTTTGGTGGCGTGGTGGATCTCGGCGTAACGGTTGATGCTGCGGATCTGGGCTTCGACCGCGGCGAGTTCGTCCGGGGTGACGAGGTCGAGTTTGTTGAGGACGATGACATCGGCGAAGGCGATCTGGTCGGTGGCTTCGTGACTGTCACGCAGGCGGGCGGGCAGGTTTTTGGCATCGACCACGGTGACGATGGCATCGAGCCGGGTTTTCGATTTGACGTCCTCATCGACGAAGAAGGTCTGGGCGACCGGGGCGGGGTTGGCGAGGCCGGTGGTCTCGACGATGATGCCGTCGAATGTGCCGCGCCGCTTCATCAGCCCGTTGATGATGCGGATGAGGTCGCCGCGCACGGTGCAGCAGATGCAGCCGTTGTTCATTTCGAAGACTTCCTCGTCGGTATCGACCACGAGGTCGTTATCGACGCCGCGTTCGCCGAATTCGTTGATCACGACGGCGTAGCGCTTGCCGTGATGTTCGGTGAGGATGCGGTTGAGCAGCGTGGTCTTGCCGGCACCGAGGAAGCCGGTGAGGACGGTGACCGGGACGAGGTGGGAGGCTGCGGAGGGCACTGCGTTGGGCGCGAGGTTGGGCGCGATATCGGTCATGGGGGCGCTCCTGTCAGGATGAGGGCTTGGTTCGGGTGCTGATATAGGGATTGCGGCTCGGGCGGGCCAGATTGGAGCCGTGCGGGGTCGAAAGCGAGGCCGAGGCCGAGCATGACGAAGAGCCAGCCGGCCATTGGCAGGACCGCGAAATTATCGGTCGAGGCGAGCGGCCAGGCATAGGTGAGGACGCCGATGAAGGCCCCGAGTTTCATGGGTTGGCGGAGCATGCCGCGCGCGAGGGTGAGGAGCCAGGCGAGGTTGAGGGCGGCGAACAGGACGAGACCGCCCAATCCAGCATCGATCGCGGCCTGGAGGTAGAAATTATGCGGGTGGATGTTGCAGGCGCCGCGAGCGAGGTTGGTCGGGCCGATGCCCATCGCCGGGAGCCCGGCGTCGAATTTCGGCTCGGGGCAGAAATAGAGGAAGCCGTTGAAGCCGTAGCCGTGCCAGGGCGAATGTTCGATCATGACGGTGGCGCGGGTGTAGAGTTCGCCATAGGGGCTTTTGGCGAAATGGCGGATCTGGATGCTGGTTTCACCAACCAGCTTGTCGAAGCTCGGCGGGGAGACGATTTTGAGGGCCGGGATTGCCAGGATGACCAGAATGCCGAGTGCAATGGCGGGAAGTCGCACCGGGCGGAATGCGAGGGCGGTGACGGCGAGGCCGAGGCCGGCGAGCAGGAAGGGCATGCGCTGGCCGATGATCAGGGCGGTGGCGAAGCCGATGATCGCAAGGGCGGCGGCGGCGAGTTTGGGGACGGTGCCGCGCCGGGCGATCAGGGCGGCCACGATCGGCAGCGCGGTGAGGAACAGGAGGTGGGTGTAGGGCGGGCCGGCGCGCGGGGCCCAGAACGGGCCGGTGAGCGAGCCATCGGCCCAGCGATGATCGCCGAAGATGTTGACGCCGAAAGTTTCCTGCTGCCAGCATTCGAGCAGAATCCAGGCCTCCGACGCTGCGATGACCAGCCAGAACCACCAGCGGTTTCGGGGGGAATCGAGGACGAAGCCGGCCAGTGCGGCAGGCAGCAGCAGCAGGCGGATCAGGACCGCCGCCTGGGCGAAGGATTTCCAGCCGCCGGGGCCGAGGCCGAGGGCGGGGATCGGCAGGGAGCAGATCATTTCGGCCGCCCACCACGCGAGCGCGATGAGGAACCAGGGCTGGCGCGCCCAGGCCCAATTGCGGGTGCGGGCGGAGGTGACGAGGAAGGCGATGTCGATGATGGCGATCGCGAATTCCGCACCCGCCCGCGCGTAGAGCAGGCAGATCGGCAGGATCAGGGCTGCCGCGAGGGCAAGGCGTTTGGCAAGCATGGCGTGGTCATACCGGCGTTTCAGCGTCGCGCAACTCCTGCAGCAGGGCGGCGATGCGGGGTGTGTCGAACTTCAGCGCGCGGGTGCGGCCTGCGGCTGCGAGGTTCGTGCGGCGGGGTTCATCGCGGGCGAGGCTGGTGATGGCGGCGACGAGGGCGGGGATATCGCCCGGCGGGGTGAGCAGGCCGGCGGAACCGGTCACTTCCGGCAGGCCGCCGATATTCGAGGCGATCAGGGCCGCGCCGCTCGCCATCGCTTCCAGCGCGGTGAGACCGAACGGTTCCGCCCAGCGTGACGGGACGACCACGATCGCGGCCTGTGCCATTGCGGTGAGCACATCGGCGTGGGGCCGGTATCCGTCGAACCGCACCCCGGCGGCGGCAGCGGCGTGGCGCATCGCGCTGACATAGGCGGTTTCCGGGCTCGCGGGGCCGAAGCGGTCGCCGCCGATGATCCGGACCGACCAGCCCGGCAGGGTGGGCAGGGCGATCGCGCAGGCGGCGATGAAATCGGCGACGCCCTTGGGTTCGACGATCCGCCCGGCGAACAGGATTTCGGGGCGGCGCGGGAGGGTGGTTTCGGGGAGTTCGGCGAGGGTGAGCGGGTTGGGCAGGATGGCGAGACGGGTTGTGTCCGCGAGGCTGGCGGCATAGCGATCGCGCAGGAACGCCGAGACGCAGATCACCCGGTGCAGGCGGGCGAGGGTTCGGCGCCTTTGGCGTGGGGATCGCAGGCCGCGCATGGTTTTGGGATCGTTGTGCAGGACCAGCATGACGCGGGCATCGGGCATCAGCCGCGCGAGGATGAGGGCGAGGCGCGGTTGCTGGTGGACTTCGATGACCGAGGGGCTTGAGCGGCGCACACAGGCGATGACGCCGAGCGCGTAGCCGAGCGTGCCGCGGGCGCGGACGGGGGCGTAGGCGATGCCGGAAAAGACTGGGGTGAGGGCCGCGCCGATCACCACGGCATCGGCGGCGAGGGCGAGGCGGCGCACCACCATCGCGATCGCCCCGGCGCGATCGGGGGCGAAACCTTCACGCGCAGGCAGCACCATCGCGATGCCGCCCCGCCGGTATCCGCCATTCACGCAGAGCGGACTTTGACGTAATCGCCCGGGGCATCGCCCAGAACCGGCAATTTGCCGTCGCCGGGGATGCGGGGTTTCACGGTGGATCTGCCGCGCGGCTTTTCGTGGCTGGTGATCCAGCGCTGCCAGTCCGGCCACCAGGACCCGGCGACTTCGGTGGCACCCTCCATCCAGGACTGGGGATCGGGCGGGAGCGCATCGTTCACGAAATGATTGTATTTGCCGCTGGAGGGCGGGTTGACCACGCCGGCGACGTGGCCGGAGGCGGCGAGGACGAAGCGGTTGGGGCCGGCAAGGATCTGGGTGGCTTTGTAGGTGCTGGCCCAGGGCGCGATGTGATCTTCGCGGCAGGAGAGGAAATAGGCGGGGATGGTGATCCGGCCCAGATCGACCGGGGTGCCGCCGAGTTCGAGCGCGCAGGGCTCGATCAGGCGGTTCTGCTGGTACATATTGCGAAGGTAGAATGAGTGCATCGCGGCGGGCATCCGGGTCGAATCCGAATTCCAGTACAGGAGATCGAAGGGGAAACTGTCGTTGCCGAGGAGGTAGTTGTTGACGACGAACCCCCAGATCAGGTCGTTGGCGCGGAGCATGTTGAAGGTGGTCGCCATGTCCGCGCCATCGAGATAGCCTTGGCGGTTCATTTTTTCCTCGATCGCGGCGAGTTGTTCCTCGTCGATGAAGACGCCGAGTTCGCCGACATCCGCGAAGTCGGTGAGGGTGACGAGGAAGGTGGCGGCGCGGATGCGGTGATCCTCGCGCGCGGCCATGACCGCGAGGGTCGCGGCGAGGAGCGTGCCGCCGAGGCAATAGCCGATGGCATTGACCTCGCGCTCGCCGGTTGCGGCTTCGATCGCCTCAAGGGCGGCGAAAACGCCGTCGTTCATATAGTCGGCGAAATCCTTGGCGGCGAGGTGTTCATCGGGGTTGACCCAGCTTGCGACGAACACGGTGTGGCCCTGCTCGACCGCCCAGCGGATGAAGCTGTTTTTCGGGCGGAGATCGAGGATGTAGAATTTGTTGATCCATGGCGGGAAGATCACCAGCGGCGTCCTGAGCACGGATCTGGTGGTGGGGATGTATTGGATGAGTTCCATCAGATCGTTGCGGAACACCACTTTCCCGGGGGTGACCGCGATATTGCCGCCGACGGTGAAGGCATCCGCGTTGGTCATGCTGATATGCAGCCTCCCCTGCCCGGCTTCGAGGTCGCGCAGCAGGTTGTTGAGGCCGCGCAGGAGGTTTTCGCCCCCGGTCTCGACGGTTTTCCGGAGCACCTGCGGGTTGGTCAGGGCGAAATTCGAGGGGCTCATCGCGTCGATGAACTGGCGGGAATAGAAATCGACTTTCTGCGCGGTTTTCGCATCCAGCCCGTCCACGCGCGTGACCACGTCCTGCACGAACCGGGCGGAGAGCAGGTAGCTCTGGCGGATGAAGTCGAAGACCTCGCTGGTTTTCCAGCCTTCGTCGGCGAAGCGCTTGTCGCGCGGGTCGGGCGGGACCACCGGGCTGGTCTCGATGCCCATCAGGCGGCGGGCCGAATGCTGCCAGAGCGTGGTGTAATCCTGCCAGAAGCCCATCTGGGCCTCGATCAGCCTCGCCGGGTTGGCGGCGAGGCGGGCGGCCATTTCCATGAAGGCGCTGCCGATGTTGAGCGGGTCGAACACCGGGCTGTCCGGGGCGGGGTTGGCGGATTGGCGCTGGAGCCATTCGCCGACGAGCCGCTGCGCACGGGTGCCGATATCGGCCATGGTGCGGGCATAGACCGCGGGATCGGGCCGCTCGGGCCGCGTGGGGTCACGATTTTCCTGATCGGCCATGGACACTCCTTCCGGCTCCGTGATCCAGGCGCTAGAGAGGAGCCGGACGGACGAGGAGCCGATGTGATCTATAGCGAAGTTTTGCCCAAGGCTGAAATGCGCGCCCGGTATCGCCGTCTGGCGCTGCGGATGGCGCCGATGCTGGCCCTGCTGGCGAGTTCGGGGTGTGCGACGATCAACCCGATCAAGGCGTTCCACGAGTACGAGGGCGGGGCGATCAGCAAGAATCCGCCGCCGCCGCCGGGGTTGAACCGGCCGTCACCCAACCTCGCCTCGGTGCCGCCGAAGCCCAAGCCGATTGCGCCGGAACTTCAGCGCAGCATCCGCGCCCAGCTTGAGGCGGCCAATCACAGGCAGAATGCGTTGGCTGCGCCTGCGGGCGGCGTGGCGCCGAAGCCGAAGCCTGTGGCGGTGCCGCTGGTCGAGCAGCCGCCCGTGCCGGTTGCCTTCGTGCCGGGGCGGGCGATTGTTTCGCGGCACGATCGGGCGGCGCTGGCGGTGCTGGTTGCCAAGCGGGGGGCGTTGCCGATCGCCGCGATCGGTTTCGCGCCGGTGCGGACAGCGGCGGGGCTGCATCTCGCGCTGAGGCGGGCCACCGCGATCGCGAATACCCTCACCGTGCTGGGGGTACCGGCTTCGGCCATCCGCATCGAGGCGCTCGCCATGGGTCGCGGAGGGGCGGCACAACTGCTATACGGCGAGACAACGAAATAAACTTTCAACTCCAGCCGCGCCCGCCCGCATCAGGACCGACCATGACCGAGGAATTTCACCGTATTCGCCGCCTGCCGCCCTATGTGTTCGCGGAGGTCAATCAGGCCAAGGCGGCGGCGCGCAACCGGCGCGAAGACATCATCGATCTCGGCATGGGCAACCCTGACAGCGCGACGCCGCCGCATATCGTTGCGAAGCTGATCGAAACCGTCGCCGATCCGCGCAGCCACCGTTATTCGACCAGCAAGGGCATTCCCGGTCTGCGCCGCGCTCTGGCCGGGTATTACGACCGCCGGTTCGGCGTGAAGCTGAACCCCGATACCGAGGTGATCGCCACCCTGGGCTCGAAGGAGGGTCTGGCCAATCTGGCCAACGCCATCACCTCGCCGGGCGATACGATTCTGGTGCCGAACCCGTCCTACCCGATCCATCAGTTCGGCTTCATCATTGCCGGGGCCTCGGTGCGCTCGGTGCCGGCGACGCCGGATGAGACCATGCTCCATGCGCTGGAGCGGGCGGTGAAGCATTCGGTGCCGAAACCGACCGCGCTGATCGTGAATTTTCCGTCCAACCCCACCGCCTATCTCGCGACGCTCGATTTCTACAAGGATATCGTGGCCTTCGCGCGCAAGCACGAGATCTTTATCCTGTCCGATCTTGCCTATGCCGAGATCTATTTCGAGGGCGAGCCGCCGCCCTCGGTGTTGCAGATCGACGGGGCGAAGGAGTTCACGGTAGAATTCACCTCTATGTCGAAGACCTATTCGATGCCGGGCTGGCGGATGGGGTTTGCGGCGGGCAATCCGCGCCTGATTTCCGCGCTGGCACGGATGAAATCCTATCTTGATTACGGGGCGTTCACCCCAATTCAGGTGGCGGCGACGGCGGCGTTGAACGGACCGCAGGATTGCGTCGATCAGATGCGCGTTCTGTACAAGGAGCGGCGGGACGTTCTCATCAAGGGTCTTGCGCAGGCCGGGTGGGACGTGCCGAGCCCGGCGGGGTCGATGTTCGCCTGGGCGCCGATTCCGGCGCGCTATGCTCATCTCGGTTCGGTCGATTTTTCGAAACTGCTGCTGGAACGCGCCAAGGTCGCGGTGGCACCGGGGATCGGGTTCGGCGAGCATGGCGATGGTCATGTACGGATCGCACTGGTCGAGAACACGCATCGGCTGCGGCAGGCGGTGCGCAATATTCGCGGGTTCATGGCGCCGGGCAACATCGATGCCGCCGCGGAGCCCGAGACGGTATGAAGGATGGGCTGTCGGTCGGAATCGCCGGTCTCGGGACGGTCGGGGCCGGGGTGCTGCGCCTGTTGCGCGACAATGCGGATCTGATCGCGGCACGCGCGGGCTGCAGGATTACAGTGGTTGCCGTGGCGGCGCGGGACCGGGCGCGGGACCGGGGTGTTTCGCTCGACGGGTTGCGCTGGCACGACGATGCGGTGGCGCTGGCGGCGGATGCTGCGGTTGATGTCGTTGTCGAGTTGATCGGCGGGTCGGACGGGACGGCACACGAACTGGTGATGGCGGCGCTGGAGGCGGGCAAGCCGGTGGTGACCGCGAACAAGGCGCTGATTGCGGTGCGCGGGGATGAGATCACCGCGCGGGAGGGGGCATCGGTGCGGTTCGAGGCCGCCGTGGCGGGCGGGATTCCGGTGATCAAGGCGCTGCGCGAAGGGCTGGCGGCCAACCGGATCGGCGGCATCGCCGGGATTTTCAATGGAACCTGCAACTATATTCTGAGCCGGATGCAGGCCGAGCGGCTCGATTTTGCGACCGTGCTGGCGGATGCGCAGGCGCAGGGCTACGCCGAGGCTGATCCGTCCTTCGATATTGACGGGATCGACACCGCCCATAAGCTCGCAATTCTCGCGGCGATCGCGTTTGGCCGGCCGGTGGCGTTCGGTTCCGTTCATGTCGAGGGCATCCGGGGGATCAGCGCGCTGGATATCGGGTTTGCCGCCGAACTCGGCTACCGGATCAAGCTGCTCGGCATTGCGCGGGCAACCGAAGCGGGGGTCGAGACGCGGGTGCATCCCGCGATGGTGCCGCTGGCATCGCCGCTGGCGCGGGTCGATGGCGTGCATAACGCAGTGGTGATCGATGCCGATCCGGTCGGGCAGGTGGTGTTGCAGGGGCGCGGTGCCGGTGCCGGACCTACGGCGTCTGCCGTGGTTGCCGATCTGATCGATCTGGCGCGGGGGCGCGCGGCCCCGATGCTGGGCGTGCCGCATGAGGCGCGCGTGGCCGCGCCGTCGGTGCCGATGTGGGCCCATCGCGGGGCCTATTTCCTGCGGCTGATGGTGGTGGACGAACCGGGCGTGATCGCCGATGTCACCGCCGTGCTGCGCGATTATGGAATTTCACTGGAGTCGATGCTCCAGCATGGCCGCAGCCCCGGCGATGCGGTGGCGGTGGTGATGGTGACGCATGAGACCGGCGAGGCGGCGATGACCGCCGCTCTCGCCCGGCTCGCGACCCTCCCCGCCGTGCAGGAACCGCCTGCGCTGATCCGTATCGAGATCGCTTGACCCAATCATCAACCTGAGGAAACCCCACGCATGACCGTCGACAAAAGTCCGAGCCTGTCCGACCGCAACCTTGCTCTCGAACTGGTGCGCGTCACCGAGGCGGCGGCGCTTGCCGCTTCGATCTGGATCGGGCGGGGCGACAAGAACAGCGCCGATGGCGCGGCGGTCGGCGCCATGCGCAAGGCGTTCAACGCGGTGGCGATCAACGGGCTCGTGGTGATCGGCGAGGGCGAGATGGACGAGGCGCCGATGCTGTATATCGGCGAGAAGGTCGGTGCCGGCGGGCCGGACATGGATATCGCGGTCGATCCGCTCGAAGGCACCTATGTCACCGCCAAGGGCGCGCCGAATGCGATTGCGGTGATCGCGCTCGCGGAGCGGGGCAATTTTCTGCATGCCCCTGACATTTATATGGACAAGATCGCGGTCGGGCCGGGGCTGCCGGAGGGCGTGGTTTCGCTCGACGCCTCGGTTCATGAAAATCTGCGCAATCTCGCACGGGCGAAGAAATGCGATGTGTCCGACCTGATGGTCTGCACCCTCGATCGCGACCGGCATGAGGAGAAGATCGCTTATTGCCGGGAGGCCGGGGCGCGGATCAGCCTGATCGGGGATGGCGATGTCTCCGGGTTGATCGCGGTGTCGCAGCCTGAGGCCGGGATCGATCTGTTCATCGGGTCGGGCGGGGCGCCGGAGGGCGTGTTATCGGCGGCGGCGCTGCGCTGCATCGGCGGGCAGATGCAGGGGCGGCTGCTTTATGAAGACGACGCGCAGATCGAGCGGGCGCGCGGCATGGGCATTACCGATCCGAACCGGATTTATACCGTGTCCGAAATGGCGCGGGGCAATGTGATGTTCGCGGCAACCGGCGTGACATCGGGGCCGATGCTGCGCGGTGTGCGGCGCTCGGGCAGCGGGGCGGTGACCCATTCGACGGTGATGCGCTCGAAATCGGGCACGGTGCGCTATATCGAGGCGCATCATAATTTCGAAACCAAGCAGTGGATCGGGTCGTAACCACCGGCGAGGCGGCTTACGGCGTCGAGCGGAGCCTGACCGGGCGGCGCTGGGTCTGGACGCCGGCGGAGGAACGGATCGGCCAAGCGATCGCGCAGCGGTTGGGGGTGGCGGATCTCATAGGGCGGTTGATCGCGTCGCGGGGCGTGACCGTCGAGCGGGCGGCGGATTTTCTTGATCCGACGCTGCGCGCGTGGCTGCCCGATCCTTCGGTGCTGACCGATATGGATATCGCCGCCGAGCGGTTGGCCGATGCGGTTCAACGGGGCGAGACCGTGGCGATTTTCGGCGATTACGACGTCGATGGGGCCTGCAGCGGCGCGATCATGGCGCTCGGCCTCGGAGCGCTCGGGGTTCGCACGATCAATTACGTGCCCGATCGGATCCGCGAAGGGTATGGGCCGAATGCCGTCGCGTTGCGGGCGCTGGCTGATCGGGGGGCGCATCTCGTCGTCTGCGTCGATTGCGGGGCGACCGCGCACGATGCGCTCGCGGCACTCGAAGGTATCGCCGACGCGATCGTGCTGGATCACCACAAGCTCGATGGGCCCCCTCCCCGCATTATCGCGACCGTCAATCCCAACCGGCTCGATGACCGCTCCGGGTTGAACGATGTGTGTGCCGCGACCATCGCGTTTCTCACGTTGGTCGGCACCCAGCGGGTGTTGCGCCGGCGCGGCTTTTTTGCGACCCGCGCGGAACTCGACCTGATGGCGCTGCTCGACCTCGTCGCCCTCGCCACGGTCTGCGACGTGATGCCGCTCGCGGGTCTCAACCGGGCGCTGGTGACCCAGGGCTTAAAGATCATGGCGCGGCGGGCGCGGCCCGGGATTGCCGCTCTGCTGGAGGTGGCCGGCGTGGTTGAACCACCTGGGGCGATGACCTGCGGTTTCGCGCTCGGCCCCCGCATCAACGCCGCCGGGCGGATCGATCAGTCCGATCTCGGGCTGCAGGCGCTGCTTGCTGAGGAACCGGGCATCGCGACCGAACGCGCCCGGCAACTCGACGACATCAACCGCCAGCGTCAGGAAGTCGAGGCCGGACTGCTCGATGAGGCGATGCGCATTGCCGAGGCCCAGTTCGCATCCGGTGCCGCCGTCGCTGTGGTGAGCGGGGCGGATTGGCACCCTGGCGTGGTCGGCATCGTTGCGGGGCGGATCAAGGAGGCGTTCAACCGCCCTGCTTTGGTCGCCGGGATCAGCCAGGGCCGGGCGACCGGTTCGGGACGGTCGATCACCGGCATCGATCTCGGCAGCGCGATCATCGCGGCACGTGAAGCGGGGCTGCTGATCAAGGGCGGCGGTCACGCCATGGCGGCCGGTTTCACGCTGGATGCGGCTCGGCTCGGCGAATTGCACGACTTCCTGTGCCTTCGGCTCGCGGCGGCGACCCTGCTGCCCGCCGCCCCGGTGCTCGCGGTTGATGGCATTGTCGCGGTTGGAAACGTTACCGAGGCCCTTGCCTGCGAAATTGCCCGGCTCGGCCCGTTCGGCGCGGGCAATCCCGAACCGCTTTTCGCGATCCCGCATGCCCGGATCGTCATGGCCGACCGGATCGGGCGAACCGGTACGACGATCCGCGCCTATGTCGACGGCGAAGCGGGTGGACGGCTCAAAACCATCCTGTTTCGAGCCAAGGACGAGGCTTTGAGCGACGCCATGCTGACCAAGGGTGGCCCGCCGCTCCACCTCGTCGGCCATATTCGCGCCGAACGCTGGAACGGGCGCGTGACTACCAGCCTGATCGTGCAGGATGCCGCCCCCGCTTGACCGGTCCAGCCGCCTCGGCTACCTCGTATCGCAACGTCCCGTTCGTCTAGAGGCCTAGGACGCTGCCCTCTCACGGCGGCAACACCGGTTCGAATCCGGTACGGGATACCAAGCATTATCAATGCTTTATCGCATTTATCCACACATCACCCGGACGGCATACGGCATGATTACGGCATGGACGGTGCGGGATACGGCATCGAGCCCATCCGTGTTCACGGTTTCGTGAGATTAGATTAACTGTTTTTTCCTTACGCGCGAGATAGCATAGGGCATAGGGGGCATAGGCGGTATCATACCGAAACCGAAACACATTAACCGTTGAAACCCGCAGAAAACCTAGGTTTCTAATATGTGAGACTGTTCCGACATGTAAACGATAAACGCTGGCAAACATGAACGAATGATTACGGGGCCATCCCTGAGCCATGCAGTTCACGGAAATGCGAGATAAACGGGGGTTGTGCTTTTGCTGGTCGAGGTCTGGCAACGCGAGGTCGAGGTCTGGCTGATGCGGCCCCGATGCAGCGGCGCTAGGCCAGCGATGGCAGGGTGATGGTGCGGCGATGGTAGGGCGATGGCGTCGAGAACTGTTCCCTTATCGAGTTCGGTCCCCTTGATCTCTGACAGGACATCCGCACTGATCTTTGAGCCTCGATGGGCGTCTCGCTGTACGGCGCGCTCGGACTGGCCGGTGCGGGTTGCGGTGTCGGCGGTGAAGCGGTCGGATTCCGTTCGCTCGCGTGTGTCGCCAACTTGGCGACTTACGCCAGGGTTTCCATGCCTCGTCTCCGGATGCAGCGCCTCGTAAGCCTCCTTGCGGCGCTGCGTGAACAGGGCGCGCTCGGAAGTCGCCCGCGTATCTTACGCAGCACCAGGCGAGCAGCCACGCGCCGGCTGGGGGCGATGAGGGGATTTTCTGCATCGGCTTTTAGTTCTGCCAGCTTGGCAGGGTCGAGGGCGTCAGGTGTCATAGGGACCTTCGCCGCTCCGTACCTCGCCCGTCCGTAAGTCGCGCTCACGCCAGCCCGTAACCACGAGCACGCCATTTTCATCGCGGTGAACGATCAGGCGGCGAACGATCGTAATTTCATCCGCCTTGGTGCCGGCGCGGGATTCCAGGGCGTCGAGGCGCTGCTTAAGCCGCATGGGAAACACCAGGGCTGAACCATAACACCGTCTTCGCCCCTGCCGCCTTCGCCTCTGCCCGCACCCGTTCCTTAAACGCGGCGGTAGTGCGGCCCTTTGCATCGATTTCATCCGGCGCGGCGAACCATTCCAGAGACGGAGTTGGGCTTGCGGCGGCGCACTCGTTGGCAGGATCGTCGAGGCCACCCCTGACATGGATTTCCTGCATGTCGGTTGCGGCGGTTTCCAGCGCCGCTACGCGGTCACTCAGCTTCATGGTTGGTTCCTCCTGTCGGCTTCGAGCGCCGCGATGCGCTCGGCCAGGTCTGCGGTCTCGATCGCCCTGCGATGGGCTTCGATCAGCTTGGCGAAGCCTTCGCCCTCATCCGGGCTGATCGTGCCGGCCGCCGCTGCGTCGGTCACCACGCTCATTGCCAGCATAGCGTCCTCGGCGGTTCGGATCGTCGGCAAGTCGAGTTCTACCGGACTGCCCTTGCGCTCAGGCCAGACCCTTCGCAGCACCAGTTCGGCCGCCCGCATATCGCCGCTCTTGGCTTGCTGTATGACTGCCAGGACGATTTCCTCGCTGGCATTGCGGCCCAGGATGTCGAGGGCCTGCACAGCCTTGTGGCGGGCCCCACGGGGCTTGCCGGCAGGGTTCCCCGATTGACCGGGCTTGAACCGCCCATCCTGCTTGGGTTCTGAATTATCAGGTGGCATCGGGCAACCGCCGCACGGCCTCGATCACCCGTTGCCCTCGCTCGATCAGCGTGGCCTCATCGGCCATGACCATGATGGCGTCGATGGTCTGGATCAGGGCGTATAGCCTGCGCCGCCCGGCTTTCAGGTCGGTGCGCACCGCCTGCCGAACCGCGGATCGGGTTGGTTTCTCGGGGCTGGGGGAGCCATCGCCCGCCCCCTGTCCCGGCGCTGCCCCGATGCCCTTCCTGCGGTGCGACGGCATCAGTAACCCGCTGTGGCAGATAGATTGTGCGGCATCAGAAGTACGCCGGAACAACCGAGCCAGGAGCGGTCCCGGCCGTTTCGATGAACAGACCATTGACGAACCGGATCGGCGTATACTCGACCGGGCCAGCGTCGTTAAGCGAGGCCACAGCGATCATCTTGCCGGATGTGCTGGTGCCGTCGTAGACGGTCGCAACCCAACCGCTGCCACCTGCCAACACGGAAAAGCCGAGAAAGACACCACCACCGGTTTTTACCTGTGTTCCGGTGCTGGCGGTAATTGGTGTGCCGGGCTTCGTGCCCAGCGGGATATCGAGGGGATATTGCGGCATGGTTTACTCCTATGAGTTGACTGTGGTCGTAATGGTTGCCGGGCTTTAGTCGTTCAATTCATCGGTTGCCTGCGGCAGATCGGCGCACCGCTCCCAATCGCGCCCCCAGGCGTTGCCGGTCCAGAGACTACCATCGTTCGCTAACCCGACGATCCGGGCGCGGGGGCGGGTCTCGCCTTCGACCTGCACCTGAACGCCAGTGATGCTGATCAGCTTGCGGGGCCGTTCTGCGGTCACGTCGGCAACGATCGCACGTAACCGCTCGATCTCTGCCGATTGCAGATCGGTGATCTTGCGCATCGATTCGCGAAAGTTCGCCCCGGTTTGGCTTGCGGCTGCATCGGCATCGATCATGTGCCGGGCAATCGCGGCATCCGTGGTTTCGGTATGGGGCATCGATTTTCCTTTGATATTTTCAAGGGCGCGGTGATCTGCGCCGGTTTCGGCTGCATCGAATTGGCGGAACCGTCCGCGCCGATCGGATGGGAAGCTATCGGCCAGCAATCGGCCCAGCCACGCCATCAGCGAAACTCGGCAGGGACGCGACCGCCCCATGCCGCCCATGCCGGATGCTCCGTGACCTGCACCACGGCACCGGCCAAAAAGAGGCCAGCGGCGCGGAGTTCATCGGCGATGCGGCGGCGGAAATTCTCGCTGTTCTCGCTCTGGTTGGCCTCCCAGGTCATCGCCGGTCCCGTCCATCCCGCTACGCCAGGCGTAAGCGATGCGGTGCAGCGAGCGGGCAGTGAGTTGTCGTGTTTCGTCTCGAACCAAGGCGCATGGGCGTAATTCGTGGAGGGCCGGGCAAGTGATCGGTCGAGGATGTGGCGCACCAGGGTCGAGCGCGGAATATCCGCATCGGCGGCTGCCGCGTCGAGGCGATCGAGCGTTGCCGGGGGCAGGCTGATCGAGACGGGTCGGGTCTTTTGGGTTGAATCTGACATGGTGGTGCCTCAGTGACGGGTCAGTGAGTGATTGAAGAAAACTTTGCCGCCCGCACCCGCGCTGAACGGTGCCCATGCGGCTTGCGGATCGCCAACGTATTCCGTCACCTCATGCCCAAGTTCGAGTTTCTTGATCGCCCGGATTTGGCCAGCCGGAATGACGGTGTTGCCTTTCACGGCAGCAAGCGCATCGGCATAAATGCGGGTTTCGACGACATCGAGCGCGGCACCAGCAACGCTATCGAGGCGGGCGGTGGCGAGGGTCGGGCTAAACTTTTTCAAAGCATCGGCCAAACGGCGGCGATATGCGATGGGGCGTTCGCCCGGAACGGGATCGGGCACTGTGCGACCAAGCGCGGCCTGAAAAACGCTATCCGCACGGCTGCGTGCTTCGGCAATCTGGTTGCGGTCATCGGCCGGCGCTTCGGCGGTGACGCGGCGCATCTGGTGTTCCAGCGCGGCGATCTTCGCCATTGCGGCACGATTTGCGGCGGATTGGTAGCTGTCCGCCCGGCGCTGCCCGTTGGTATTGAGCGTCGGGTCTTCGGTCGGTGCCGCGTAATCGCGGCGCTGCCCGTTTGTGTTTAACGTCGGGTCTTCGCCGCCATCGCGCTCCATCGCATCGAGCCGGTCCATGACCGACTTGTGCGACTTCATCAGCGCATCGGCCCAGGCGGGGATTTCTTCGTTGTTATCGGTGGCCTCGAAATCAGCAACCATGTTCGCGAGCGGTTTCATCGTAATCCTTTCTTGTAACCGGAGCGCCCCGGAGTGAAACGGAACGCTCCGGCCAATAATACGGCGGGGGCCGATGCCCGCCGCACCACGAACCTACGATAATACTAGCCATTACGCAATAGTATATTAGCGCGTCACTTGGCGTCATGGCGCGTCAAACCGTCCTATACTGTCCACGTCCGTCCGTGACTGTTCGGAATTATTTTTCGTGGCGGATCGGGATTACGGGCAAGGCGGCGAAGTTCGGCGGCGATTTCGGATTTTTCGCAGTGCCAGCGTTCCGGGTCTCGGTGATCTGGGGCGAGGCGCTGCACGCGCCGGGCGAGGTCCACAAGGGTTTCGTGTTGGGTCATCGGGCACCGTCCGGGGCGATGATGGAACATTCGCCGCGTCCGGCCAGCACGCGACGGTCAGGCGCGTCATCCGGGTTGATCACGCAAAGGCCGTCCTGCCCGATCACGTCGAACGCGAGCCGACCGGTGCCGCGCCATCCCCCGATGGCGGCGATATCGAGCCGTACGCGGGTGCCTGCCGGCAGCATTTTCACCCGATTCCGCACCGCCCATGCCGCACCTATGCCGTATGGCTTCGATGGGCTTGGGAGAGAGGCGCGCAACCCGCTGGGATTGCGCTGTTTCTGGTCGAGGGGTTCGGCATCGTTGCCGCCCTCGTGGGGTTGCAACGTCATTGCTCCCCCCCTGCGGCGTGCCCGTTCGCCTTCGCTTTCGGCGGTGCCGGCCATGCGCGATCGGCAGAGGCATCGGCGGCTGCGGCGGCGAGCAGCATATCAAGTTTTTGGTCCATCCGGGTCAGCATCGAGGCCACGGCATCGGCGGCGTCGTGCAATGCGTCGGGGAGCGGTTTTGTCATGATTGCACCTGTTTGAGACTGTAGGTAGCGTGGCCCCACCGGCCCTCGGCATCCTGCCGGGTCAGTACGAAACCGCCGGCCCGCGTGCCGACGTAGGCGTTGACGGTGGCGACGATGTAATTGCGGCCTCTGTTTTGCGGGTCGATGATGCCCTTGACGGCATCGGAGAGGCGCGCGGCTGGGACCGGATAATTGTGATGATCCTCCCACCACTGGTCGAACATCTCCACCAGCTTGAGGCGGCGCGGATCGCGTGCCTTGGCGCGGGCGATGGCTTCAACCGGATCGGCGCAACCCAATGTCAGCAACGGGTCTCGGACCCACCGTGCCCATGTCTCGAATGATCCGAAGGCTTTGCCTTTGGTCAAATCGGCATCGTTCTGCCTGCCCCATCGCCAGATGGTCAGGGCGGCGGTAAGCAATTCGCCGCGCCGGGCCCTGATGGTCGCCAGGAACCCATCGCGGCCATCGGGGAAGTCGCGCGCCTCGGGATCATCGCATTTCGGGTCGAGTTCGCAGGCCAGAAAGCGGCGAGCTAGATCCTCCGAAACACTCAATCCGTTGCCGGTGACCGCGACAAAGGCGGTGCTGTTCAGTAGGACCATGCGGGTCTCGCCATATACCCGACCCCAGGCCGGCCGCTCGGTGATCACGCTCGCGAGCGTATCGGATCGCAGGGCGGTAGCGTTCACGTTATCGAGGAAGATCGCGTTGCCGGCCTCGATCAATGCCGAAGTGATGCGCTTATCAAGTTCCCCCGAAGCGGTGCCGGCGGTGAAGGCGGCGGGCGGTGCGCCGTACGCAATAGCGCAGATGGCTTGCACTAGAAGCCCCTTACCCGATCCTGCCCCCGACACATCAGGCGCGGTGACCATCAGGCCGGGGGTGAGGTCGAGCGAGGGCTTTGCGATTGCGGTCATCAGCCCGTTCAGGAAGGCCGATTCTGCGTCACAAGGCGGCAGATCGGTATCGACAAGATCGAGGTCGCTGGCAGTCATCCGCGCCGCGTCCGCAAATGGAAACGTCGCGAATACGTCGCGGATCAGGCGCAACCCCTGTGCGGCATCGGCGCGGCTGGGGCGGGTCGGTACACGGATATCCGGGACACGGCTGCACCATAGGCGGGTCGCGTGATCATAGCCTTCTACCGCCCTGATCGTGCCGTCATCCTCCAGCAATGGGGTTACCGCTACACCGTCGATCGCTGGCAATCGCCATTCGGCGGAATCCATCATCGCCTTCGCCGCGCGCTCTGGAAACGTGACGGGCACGGTCTCGGTCTCGCCGGTTTGTTTGTTCACCTTCATGCGGATCGGCCTCGAAACCGTATGAACAAGGTCCGTGATGCCGTGATGCGTCATGCGGTGAAACCGCGCCGGCTCATCTGGGGGCGTCATCAGACGGGTCGGCAGGCCGTCGCGGGCGAATACGCGAAGCGGGATGGCGCGGGCCTCAATCAGCCTCATGGCGGCCCGCTGGGTGGCAGGGAGATCGCCGGTATGCTCCACCAGGTCCGGCCGATCGAGGGCGCGGCTTACCATTTCGGCGGCGGCGGCATCGTCAATGCCGCGGTTCATATCGTTCATGAGCGCGCCCCCTCAATCGCTGATCGAGCGGTGCGATTCGCCTCTTGCCGGTCGAGGCCAATGCGCGCGCCGGTCTCGGTCAGGATCGAAACAGCATCGCGGCGGGACAACGTGCCTGTGCCGGCCAACTCACGCATCCGGCATCCGGCCCAGTACAGGCGGCGGTTTCGTTCCCCCTGCCCTGCCTCGGTAACAAAACGAATGAGCCGACCGATCGCCACATCGTCAGCAACGCGGGGCGGGGCATAGGAAGCGGCTGGGGCGGGTTTCGGCGGCGGCAGCAACCAATCGGGCCAGTCAGCAGGCGAAGCGTTGCAGAGCACTGGAAACCCCGCGCTGGGCCAGTAGATTGCGCTCGATCCGGTCGATCGGATTTCGATGCCGGTGCCGATCTGCCCGATAGCGACGGTGCGGAGTTCGGGCCGATGCTTCATGGCGATATGCAGGCCGCCGCTCCGGGTGCGCCATGCTAATGTCGCCGGCATCCGGTGCCGGTTTGCCTGCCACCAGATTAGGCCATCATGTTGCCGGTCGATATCCAGAACAGACAGGCCGGACGGGGTGCCGGTAGCGATGGCGACCAGTTCGGCGCGCCGATCTGCAAAGAGTTCGGTCAGGCGCGCCGGGTTGGCCGATGCGTCATGGACCCCATGACTGTCCTTCAAGGGGGTTTTCGCTCCAGTCATCGGGAAAACGGCGATGCCGCGCGCCGCGAGGTCGAGGGCGTGATCAAGGGTGTTCATTGCGCCGCCCCCTTTTTCATCGCCGCATCGAGCGCGGCGGCGACACGCCGGCAATGCCCGGCTTCGGCTTCGGCGGCGGCGCGCAGGATGGGGTCTCGGTCACGCCGGGCAAGTATCTGGTCGCCGCGCGAGGCGAGGGAGCGGATGGCGCGGCGAAGGTCTGCGACGGGCAGCGAGATGGTGGCGGTGGTGCGCCGGTCTTGGTTTTCGAGGTTGCCGATGATGCGATCGTGCATCGCGTCGGCTTGAGTTTTATGGTCGGTCATGGGGCAATCCTTTCGGATTTGCCTTGCAAGTTCGCGCCGGAAGCTCTATCAATGCAGTGCCGTCTGCACATCGATACGAGTTCCGCCGCGCCTCGCAAGGGCGCGGTTTTCGTTTAGGCGGCGTTTTTTTCATCGAGAGATTCGAGCAGTTCCAGGCCGCTCGGCACGTCAATCAACCGGCGGCGGCCCACCTTGATGGAGCGCAGCTTGCCGTCATTGATGGCTTCGTAGGTCCAGGTGCGGGTGGTGCCAGAGATACGGTTCCAGAGCGGGATGGGAGCATAGCGCGGGGTTTCAGTGTTCGTTTTCATTGTGTTTTGTTCCGTAAAGTTCGGGTTGAACATGACGGGACAATAACGATGAGCGTTCGTGTAGTCGTGTCGCGTTCGGGCATAGTTTCGACCCCGAACGCGACACTATATGCCGCGCCAATCTCGGTTGCGTGTTCGGCGTGCGTGACGCACGCGGCCAATGTCCACCTCATCGGGGAATAGCAGTTCCGCTAGGTGCGCGGTTTTTGCGAGATGGGGGCGTCCGGTGATGCGCTCGACCGCTTCGGCAAGCCATCCGATCGCGGCGGTGTATTCGGCGTTGTCAGTCTTGGCGGTTCGCGTAGCGCCCAGGCGCGTTGGGGTCTGGGCTGCGATGCGCCCGCGCGCTTCGACCATTCCGGCGATGCGACTAATGGCGGTCCTTAGGTAATCGGCTTCACCAGGTTCCAACGCCACCCGCGCGGCGAGAGGGTGAGAAGGTGGGGCGTCGGTTTCGACGATGAAATGGTCAATCAGCTTAAGCGCGTCACGTAGGTCCTGTAATCTTTGGGGCATCGCTTTTTCTGCCGCAACCATGTGTTTGAAACCGTCGCATAGTCTGCCGGCCTCGTAGCACGCGCGCAGCAGTCGGACGGCGCGGTCGGGGTCGGCGTCTGCCAGTTTTTCGATGATGTCGCGCAATTCTTTGCCGTTTTCGGTGCTGCCCTCGATTTTATCGAGCAGGGTTTCTAGGTCACTCGGCATCGAGGGTGAGTTCTGGCGGATGATCTTGATTGCATCCGGTACGACGCCCTTTTTTCTGTCGCTCATGATGCCACCCGCACGTCAAAGGCGCGGGAGAGCGCGGCGCGGGCGATTTGCGCCACGATGGCGGCTTGCGATGGCGTTGCTGCCAGTGCTGCCAGTTCGCGCGCCATGTGATCGGCGCGGGCGGCGATGTCAGCCACGCGGGGCGAATTGTCCCGCGCTGATTTTGTGGTAGTCTCGTCTTGATCCTGTCTCACGGTTAGCCTCCTTTTGCGGGATCAGCGGCGGCGGGTCTGATACACCCGTCGCCACCCCGCACATGCTGGCATCCGGCCAGCGCGGACGATCAGCCCGTCATGGGCCGAACATTGGTTTCGGCCACGAGCCCGAGCGGGGCGAACGCGGCGCGGATTGATTCAGCGACATAATCCGGCGAGAGATGCGCGTAGTGTTTCGCGCATATCGCCTCAGAATTGCCGAGTTGTGCAGCCACTACGCCAAGCGGCACGCCGGCCATGATCAGCCGGCTTGCATGGGTGTGGCGCAGGATATGGAAACCGATAGCTGGGGCGATCTGTGCGGCCTCGCAGGCAGCGCGCATCGGGCGGATTTGGTCGCTCTTTCCCCACTGGTCGCCATCGGGCTTGGTCAGGATCAGGGCGGTGCCCTTTTTGCCGGCGCAATGCTGCCTGAAAAACTCGGTGCCCTCGGTGGTCAGCATAATTGAGCGTGGCTTGCCGGATTTCGACACGCGGACATGAAGGGTGCCCTTCTCAGGGTTGAAGTCTGCTACCCGGAACCGGACGAGTTCGCCGTAACGTGCGCCGGTCAGTAGCGCGGCGGTGACCATCGGGCGGAAACCGGGATCGGCGGCATTGGCCAGGCGCACGGCCTCGGCATCGGTAAGGTGGCGGATGCGCGGGGCATCGGCGCCCTTGAAGGGCTTCACGCGCCGCCATGCGTCGTCGCTCGCGATCTTCCCCTCCCGGTAGGCAAGATTCAGCGCGGCCTTAAGTACGGTGAGCAAGCGGTTTGCCGTAGCACGCCGGGCGCGGGTGGCGTCGGCATCGGCGGCATCGAGGGCGCGGGTGGCAACCTTCCCTTCTCTCGACCGAACGCGGGCTGGGCTGGTCGCCAATCCGCGGAACCATGACCGAATTTTGGCGGGGCTTAGTTTCGTCACCGGCTCCGCCCCCAGCTTCGGCAGGATGTGTGCGGCGATGGCTGTTTTAAGCCCCTTGGCATCCTTGCCGCCCCGCGCGGCGTAGTCGGCTTCGTAATCCGCCATAACCGCCTCCACCGTCACCAGCACAGGCGCGCGGGCATGGGATCGGCCAAGCTCGGCGAACCATGCGGCGGCGGCCTGCTGTGCTTGCGCGAAGGTCAGGGTTTCCACGCCATCGGCATCAAGCATGTCATCCGCGCTGCCCAGGCTCTTGTAGAACCGGGTCGGCTCGCGGTCGCGGTCGAAATGGCGGGCGATCCATGTGCCGGCCTTGCCGCCGGCCAGGCGGCGATAGCCGATCGCCCTGCCCTCTTGGATCGTCCTGAAATACGGCTCGCGGCGCACTGGCAGTCGCAGGCGAGCAGCGCGGGTGTCCAGACGTTCATCGCGCGCTTTACGAGGCATCGCGCAATCCAGTTCGCTGCATTCTCATCACGATACCCCCTACGCCCCCTATGCCCTGTGCCATCCGTGCGTACGGGAAATTGCACAAGGTCATAATAGCTGCCTCATACCCCCTACGCCCCCTATGCCCTGTGCAACTCCACACACGTAGAGATTTTACAGGGGTATCCTTACCCTATGCCGTATGCGATGTCTATACGGCATACACGGCACCGGACGGCATAGGACGCTATTGGACGGTATAATCAGGGTTTTCTAGGTGTTCATGCACGAAATGGGACGGCATAGGACGCTGGTTGCCACCCTCTCACGGCGGCAACACCGGTTCGAATCCGGTACGGGATACCAGCCCTTATGGCGCCCTGCCCTCAATTTGCTGATCGCTGCGCCCTTTCGTTACGCATGGGTTGGGCGGTCGCGGGTGTTGTTCGGAAGGTTGGAGACACCTCACGCCGATCGCGATTGATGCTCTGTCGAGTTCAGGATGGCGTCGAGGTTGCGGCGGGCGATGTCGAGTACGGTGGGATCGCCGCTGACCATCAGGGCTGCGATGGTGCCGTCGATCAGCAGCAGCAACTGGCGTGCGAGGACCGCAGGTTCGGCAGATCCTGCCATTGTTGCGATCGTTGCGAGCCGTGCGAGGATTTCGCGGTGATGGGCCGCGGCCATTTCGCGGAGCCAGACCTCGTCCTTGCGATGCTCGGAGACCGCGTTCATGAAGGCGCATCCGTAGAACTTGCCGCCGCTGAACCAGTCGCCGAGCGCGGGGACGATGGCGCGCAGTTGTGCCAGCGGGTCGGCGCCGGCGGCGTCGAGCCGGGCGAAGAAGCGCTGACGCCAATCGGTGCCTTCCTCGGTCAGCACGGCGCGGAGAAGGGCATCTTTCGAGCCATAACGGGCATAGAGCGTCATTTTCGAGGCTCCGGCGGCGGCCAGGATGCGATCGATCCCGGTGGCGTGGATACCATCGCGGCAGAATAATTCGCGGGCGACATCGAGGATGCGGGATTGCGGCGAGGCAGCTATCGGTTCTGCTGACTTCAGTAGCAGTGCCGCCTTCATCTTGCTCATGAACTCATCAATTCCTTAGGCAAATGATTAATAATTATACAAACGAACGCGGCGGCGACTCCGGGATGGGCCTTCGGGTCTCTTGTTCTACACAAATCGTGCCAGGAAAGCGCGAAGAAAAATCAACAGCGATTTCCTGTCTCAAACGGGGCCGCGCTGGGGGTGCAGAGCGTGCTGCACGACCTTGCGATGGATTTGGCATACGAATTGCATTGTTCTGGTTACGACAAGACAGACCGTTCTGTCTTGCTCTCGCCAACCGGACCAGCCCGAAAGGATCCACCGTGAGCCAGCCCGCCAGCGCACCGACCGCCATGATTTCCTGCCTGCAGCCGATCGACCGCACCGGTCTCGAAGCCCTGATCGCCAAAGGCAAGGCGGATCCCACCGCGATCCGCACGCTCAAGTGCAAGACCATTGCCGAAGGCCGGTTCCGCCATCTTAACATGATCCGCAACCTGCCGCCTTATATCGTCGATGAACCGCCCGGACTGCTCGGCGATGATACCGCGCCCAACCCGTCCGAAGCCTCGCTCGCGGCACTCGGCTCCTGCCTTGCCGTCGGCATTCATGCCAATGCGGTCGCGCAGAACATCACGATTCAGTCGCTCGAACTTGAGCTTGAAGCGGATATCAACATCACCGCCGTCTGGGGCACCGGGGACGTATCGCCCAAGCCGGTCGGCTTCGATGCGGTGCGGGTCAAGGTCAATCTGCGCGCCGATGCGCCGCAGGACCGGATCGATGCGCTGATCGCCCACGCGACCAAATGGTCGCCGGTCGCCAATACGTTCATCAAGCCCGTGGCGCTCGATGTGAAGGCCGTCTGATATGGATGGCGGCATCGGACTGATCAACCGGCGTTCCACCCTCACCAGCGGCGAGGCGCGCGATGCCGTGGCGGCGGAAACGGCTTCGTTGGTTTCGCTCGCCGCCGCCATCGACCAGGACGGTGTTTACCCGGAGATGCAGTTGCGCGGTCTGGGCGAGGCCGGTGCCTACGGGCTGCACCTTGCCGCACACAGCAAGCTCGGCCGCCCTTCGCTGCTCGATGCGATCGAGGCGATGGCCGTGGTTTCGGCCACCTGCATGTCCAGCGGCTTCTGCGTCTGGTGCCAGGATTCGGCGGGGTGGTATCTGGAACAGACTGAAAACGCGGAGCTGCGCGCGCGGTTGCAGCCGGGCATCGCGAGCGGTGAGGTCATGGCCGGCACCGGCCTGTCCAACGCGATGAAGGCGCTCTCCGGCACCGAAGACTTCCGCCTGCGGGGCAAGCGGGTCGCGGGGGGTTATGTGGTTTCGGGCATTCTGCCCTGGGTGTCGAACCTCGGCGAGGGCCATTGGTTCGGCACCATGTTCGAAGACGTCGATGATGCCAGCCACCGCGCGATGGCGATGGTGCGGATCGGGCAGGACGGTGTGTCGATCAAGCAGAATGCGCATTTCGTGGCACTCGAAGGCACCGGCACCTATGCCGTGCTGTTCCGCCGTGCCTTTATCGCCGATGAACAACTGCTGGCCGATCCGCTTGGCGAGATGGTTGCGCGCATCCGGCCCGGCTTCGTGATGCTGCAGACCGGCATGGGGCTCGGGGTGGTCGATGCCGCGATCGGGCTGATGCATGAGGCCGATCGGACCCAGGGGCATTGCAATACCCATCTGCGCCTCGGGGCGCGCGAGGCGGAAGACAAGGCGGGGGCGCTCCGCGAACGCCTCGCCGCCCTTGCCGCGACGCCGCTGGAACGCGGGCGTGGTTATCTCCGCACCGTTCTCCAGGCCCGGGTCGATGTTTCGGAACTCAGTCTCGAAGCGACCCAGTCGGCCATGCTGCACTGGGGTGCCTGCGGCTATATTCACGGCTCGCCGGTCGGTCGCCGGCTGCGCGAGGCCTGGTTCGTCGCGATCATCACCCCCTCGATCCGCCAGCTGCGCCGTGAAATCGCGGCTCTTTCGGACTGCTGAACACCATGCCCATGATCGTCATCAGCGACCTCGACGGCACCGAACACCGGCTTTCGGCACAAGCCGGCGAGACCGTGATGCAGGTCGGCCGCGCCGCCGGGCTGCCGATCATTGGCGAATGCAATGGCTCGATGGCCTGCGCCACCTGCCATGTCATCGTCGCGCCCGCGTGGGCCGACCGCCTGCCGCCGATCGGCGAGGACGAGGACGCGACGCTCGACACTTTGTTCAACCTCACCGCCACATCCCGCCTCGGCTGCCAGATCGCGATCACCGCGGCGCTGGACGGGCTGGAACTACGCCTGCCCCAACGCTGACCTGCTGCACCCAACCCCAAGGAGGCCAGACCATGACCGTGCTCATTTCTCCCGCCGAACTCGACACCGCGATGAAAGCCGGCGGCATCGTCGTTATCGATACCCGCAACCCTGCCGCCTTCGCCGAAGGACATATTCCGGGCGCGGTGAACCTGCATGATATCTTTACCTACCTCGCGACATCGACGCCGGAGGGCATGGCCGAATTGCGCAGCAAATTCGCGGCGGCGTTCGGCGACCTTGGCCTATCCGGGCGCGAAACCGCCGTGCTCTATGAGGGTTCGATGAATTCGGGTTTCGGCCAGTCCTGCCGGGGCTACTTCCTGCTGCAATATCTCGGCTACAAGAACGCCAAAATCCTGCACGGCGGCCTCGCGGCCTGGATTGCGGCGGGCATGGCTGTGAGCACCGAGGCTGCATCCCCGACGCCCGCAACCTTCCCCGTGACCGACGCAGGCAAGGGCCTGATTCTGACCAAGGAGGATGTTCTCGCGGCACTCGATGATCCTTCAGTCGTGCTACTCGATGTTCGGGATGTGGATGAATGGGTGGGCGAAAGCTCCTCGCCCTACGGGCCCGATTTCTGCCCGCGCAAGGGCCGCCTGCCCGGTGCCCGCTGGATCGAGTGGTACCGGATGATGAAGCCCACCGCCGCCGGCCCGATGCTGAAATCGAAAAACGAGATCCTGGCCGAATGCGCTACCGCCGGTATCACCCCGGCCTCGAAAGTGTATATCTACTGCTTCAAAGGGGCGCGCGCCTCGAACAGCTATGTTGCCCTCGCGGAAGCCGGTATTACCAACACCGCGATCTATTTCGGGTCGTGGAACGAGTGGAGCCGCGATCCGGCACTGCCGATCGAGGAAGGGCTGCCGTTCGCTTCAGCCGTTCTGGCGGAGGCGGCGGAGTGAAGGGGAAGAAGGGTTCTTTTTTGTAAAAAAGAACCAAAAAACTTTCATTTGCGGGTTCTGAGGCGCTCGGTCAAAGTGCCTCGGACCCAGATTCAAAAAAGTTTTTTGCTTCTTTTTTTCAAAAAAGAAGCGCTTGCTTAACTCTACAGGACCAACATGAACGACGAAAAAGCCGCTCTCGGCCAGAAGATCCTCAAGATCAAGAAGTCCAAAGGCCTGACCTGGACCGATATCGCCGCCCGGCTTGGCCATGCGCCGGTCTGGGTTTGCGCCGCCTGTATGGGTCAGATGTCGATGACGTTGGAAACCGCCGAAAAGGCCGCTGCCCTGTTCGGCCTCGATGATGAGGAGACCGCCCTGCTCGCCGAGCCGCCCTATCGCGGTTCGCTGCCGACGGCCGTGCCGACCGATCCGCTGATCTACCGTTTTTACGAGCTTGTCTCGGTTTATGGCACGACCTGGAAGGAAATGATCCAGGAGGAGTTCGGCGACGGGATCATGAGTGCGATCGATTTCGACATGACCATGGAACGCCAGCCTGACCAGAAGGGCGATCGGGTCAAAATCACCATGAGCGGCAAGTTCCTGCCCTACAAGCGGTATTGAAGGCGGGGGCGGGTTAGCGGCGGCCCCCGCCGCGGTTGCGGCGCCAGATTTCGGCATCGAGGATGCTGGCAAAGGCGAGCCATCCGATCAGCGGCACGCTCGCAACGCCGGCCTTACGATCGACTTTTGCCGCTGCCGCTGCTGCCGCAGCCGCAACCGCGCTCATTCCGACTGCGGTGGCGACACTGCCGGGAAGATCCTTGCGACCGAAGAATACAGCGGGCCATAGCGCAATGCCGACCACATTGGCGGTCCACAGCGCGACCGCCGTGCGTTTCCCGGGTTTGGGCTTCGCCATCAGCAACCTGCTGCCGGAATAGATCAACAGCCCGCCAAGGGCGGACCATGCAATACCGTAAACCAGGCCGGGTGGGGTGAAATCCGGCTTGCGCAACCGCGCATACCACGCCGTGGTGCGCGGATGGCCCGGGCCGGGGCCAAACCGCCCGCCGGCCACCAGCGCCGCCACCACGGCACCCGCGCTCACGCTCAATGCTTCCGCCTGACGCATTTCAATCTCTCCCCCATGTCATGTCTCATCCCTATGTGGCGCGTCGTCGCTCGCACCGCACCCTGGCCGCACGCGGGTTGATAAGTATTAATGATGGGGAGCACGAACCGTCAGGCGGCGACCGGGTTTCCGCAGGCCGATGGTATCAGCGCCTCGGGCGACCCGCCTGCTGCTGCGCCGCGCCGTTCACCTCGGCCCCAAGGACGACGAGATAGATTGAAAACCACATCCAGGACAGAAAAATCATGACCGCGCCCAGCGACCCGTAGATCCGGTTGTAATCGCCGAAATGAACCACGTATTCGTAGGTGGCGACGGTGGTGACCGACCATAACAGTGCGGCCAGGATCGCCCCCGGCGAGGCCCATTCCCAGTCGCTGTCCGCGCGGTCCGGGCCGTACCGGTACAACAGGGCGAGCAGGGCGATCATGTACACGGTCAGCGCGGGCCATCCGGCGAGCAGCAGCAGGGAGGTTGCCGCCGGCTTCACGCCCAGTCCGACCACCACGACCACGAGTGCCACGACCAGCGCAAGCGAGATCATGCCGCCCGCCACCAGTGCGATCGCGGTTGCGTAGAACCGGATCAGGCTGCGCCGCTCCTTCCGCCCGTAGGCGATGTTCAGGGCATCGATCATGCCGCCCATGCCTCTGCCCATCGTGTAGATCGCGACCACGATCCCGGCCACGATGCCGAAACTGAGACTGCGCGGATCGGCGGAGACGATCTGGTGCAGTTGATGAGTGATCAGGGTCTGCGCGGACGGCAGCAGCCACCCGGCCAGTATGTGCACCTGTTGCTCGATCCGGTGCGGCTGGGCCAGCAACCCATACACCGAGAGCAGCGCGGCCAGTGCCGGGACCACCGCGATCAGGATATAGAACGTCACACCTCCCGCCACGAGCGCGATGTTTTTGTCGTTACTGTCATGCCAGACGTTCAGTAGGATCGCCCGCCAGTCGCGCACCGAGAGTTTTTGGGGAGGTCTGCCGGGTTCGCCCGGATCATCGGTTGCCGCAGCCGCCATCGGGAACTTCTTTCAAGGTATCTCGCGTTTTCGCTCGCGACGGGTGAGGACGACGATGTGATGGCATGTGGGGTGGCCGGGCGCGCAAATCGACCGGCAACCCGGCGCGAGCGTATCCTCCGGCCCCGCAGGCCGCGCCGGAACCATGGCCTGCCGTTTTATGTCTCGGAAACGTGAAATTTTTTCCTACATCTAAAGCGACGGCGCGAATGGGCGACGCCGGTATAGCGTGCGGAGACGATCGACCATGGCCGAAGCGAACAACGTACCGATCGAGCATGTCGTTGTCCTGATGATGGAAAACAATGGTTTCGACCGCATGCTCGGGGCGATGTCAGCGGTTCATCGAGGACTCGACGGGATCGATCCCGCCCGACCCCATCACAATCCTGCGGCGACCCCGGGCAAGCCCGTTTTGACGCAGCGGGAAACCCGATCGCGCAATATCGACCGCGATCCGAAACACTACCTCGCGAACTCCCTCGCTCAATACGCCGACGGCACGAATAGCGGATTCGTCGCGGATTTCGTGCGGACCCATCCGAACAGTACGGATGAGGAACGTCAGGAAATCATGGGATATTTCCCGCGCGGTTTTCTCCCCGGGCTGCATACGCTGGCCGAGAATTTCGTGGTGTGCGACCACTGGTTTTCATCATTGC
Source organism: Acidiphilium acidophilum (assembly GCF_033842475.1). Classification (NCBI taxonomy): domain Bacteria; kingdom Pseudomonadati; phylum Pseudomonadota; class Alphaproteobacteria; order Acetobacterales; family Acidocellaceae; genus Acidiphilium; species Acidiphilium acidophilum. The sequence continues at coordinate 2,346,013 of NZ_JAWXYB010000018.1, forward strand.
CCGGCCCGACCTGGATCAACCGGCTGTTCGCCCACAGCGGCACGTCCAACGGCCACGTCAATGAACCGGGCGGCCTGTTCAGCTCCAAGCTGCACATGTACGACCAGCGGACCCTCTACGATGAACTGACCGAGGCCGGGGTTCCCTGGCGGATCTATTTCGGCGATGTGCCGCAGACGCTCGTGCTCAGTCATCAGTGGTCGCATCTTGACCATTACCGGAGGTTCGGCCGATGGCACGCGGATATCGCACGCGGTGACCTGCCGGCGTATACCTTCATCGAACCGAGCTATTTCGGTCCCGAGCAGAACGATCAGCATCCACCCCACGACATCATGCGCGGCGATGCGCTGATCGCGGATGTCTACAACACTTTGCTGAAAAACCCGGCGCTGTTCGCGAAAACCCTTCTGATCGTCCTGTACGATGAACATGGCGGGTTCTTCGACCATGTCATTCCCCCGGCCACAGTGCCGCCGGACGATCACACCGAGCATTTCGGGTTCGATCTTCTCGGATTTCGGGTTCCGGCGGTGTTCGTCTCTCCGATGCTCGATCCGGGGGTGATATCGACCGTGTTCGACCACACCAGCCTGTTGAAAATGGCAAGTTCGCTCTGGCCCGGGGTTGAACCGCTCGGCCGGCGCGCCACGCAATCGAACGACCCGCTTGCGGCGCTGACCTGGCGGGCCACGCCGCGCGCGGATCTCCCCGAAGCGGGCGTCGCGCAGGATATTCAGCCGGTTCGTTCACTCGCGGCGCTCGAAGGTTTCAAGGCCTCGCTGTTCGGGTTCAGCCATCACCTGGAGAGCCAGATCCGCCACGAAACCCACAAATCCCTGCTGATGCAGCGGGCGCATGAAGCCCTGATCGATGGCATGAGTCAGGCCAAACTCGCGACCGACCGGTTCGACACCTTCCTCGGTGAGCGGCAGACCTCAGGTGGTCTGCTCGGGAAGCTGGAGGAAGGCTTCGAATTCGTTGCGAAACGGATCGGCCTCGGCCACCGTTCGCCCTGACCGGCGACCGTCCGGCGCTGCTGCCGGCGCTATTGATAGTGCGCGCTATCCCCGCCTGTGACATCGAAGGTTGCCCCGCTGATCATTCGCGCCGCATCGGAGGCGAGGAAGGCGATGAGCGGGGCGACATCCTGGGGTTCGATCCACGGAACCCCAAGCGGGGTTTTCGCGGTCAGCGCCTTGCGCGCACCGGCTTCGTCGTGGTGCTCCTCGCCTTCCGGCGTCTTGCCGCCTTCCTGCAATGCCTGGGCGTAGCGGCTTTCGTGCCGGGTCAACGGCGTGTCGATCAGCCCGGGAATCACGGCGTTGACCGTGATGCCGTGCGTGCCGAGTTCGAGCGCTGCCGATTTCATCAGCCCGATGATCCCCCATTTCGAGGCGGAATACGCCGCGCCGAATTTCGTGCCGTGACGCCCCTGGGTCGATGACGAGACGATGATCCGCCCCCGACTGTGTCCGCTGGTATGGGCCACGATTGCGGGGCCGAATGCGCGTATCGCATTGGCGGTGCCGGTCAGGTTGACGTCGATCTGGTCGTGCCAGTCGGCGTCGTCCATTTCCAGCAGGGGCTTGAACGCCTGGATGCCGGCGTTGGCGAACAGGATATCGATCCCGCCGAACTGAGCCACCGCATCGTCCGCGCAGCGGCGCAGTGCGGCCAGATCGCGCTGATCGGCTGTCATTGCGAGAAACCGCCGTCCGAGCGCCTCAACCGCGGCGCCGGTTGCCGCAAGGTCCTCGCTCGTCGCGACCTTCACCTCCAGCGTTGGGCTGACTGGGCCGGCGATGTCGATCCCGACGATATCCGCGCCCGCCGCCGCCAGCGCTACCGCTGCCGCCCGCCCGATTCCCCGCGCCGCCCCGGTTACCACGGCGACAAGGCCATCGAGCTGCAGACGATCAAGATAAGACGGCTCCATTTCGAAAACTCCACCGATGCTGGACGCGTAGATGGCGAGCCCTCGCCCGCCGATCAACGGAACCCGGACCGGCGCGCGTTTCATCCGGCAGGGTGTGGTGATCATGCTTCGGGCGATCGGGGGGGCTGTCGCTGATCGCGGAAGGATCAGGCGGAGCATGGTCCCGTTGCAGCCAGGATCATCCGGTAAGCGATCGGATATGGCGATCACTTCCATTTGATTTGTAGATAAGTTTATGTGTTCTCGTATTCGTGAAGTTCTGTTATTGAAAACAGAACAGAACGAAGAGGGATCAATCAAATCGGAAAAGAAAAATAAATTATGTGACTTATAGTCTATAATTTGAAATTATCAAAAAAAAATCGGGGGAAATTACTTATGCGTCTCGCCAAATACGGCTTCACAGTGTCGATGCTCGGGCTCGGGCTCGGGCTGATCGGCAGCCCAGCCATTTCATCTGCGGCGAACTGGGTGAAATTGCAGGACGTTTCGCCAGCATCCGCGCCGGCTGTGCATATTTCCGGTTTCATCGAGCCGATCTACTCCAGCACGTCAGGTACCGCGACCATCAATGGTGCCACTCCGAACGAGAATCTGATCGGACCGGGGCTCAATTCAAGCAGTGATTTCAACATCTTGCGTGCCCGCCTGATAGTACGCGGCTACATCAATCGTTATTTCTCGTATTTTTTCGCGGGCGAATTCGGCAACAACTCCTTCAGCAACCCCGGGACCGGCTATGCCCCCCGCCTGCAGGACGGCCACGTCACCCTGAGCTATCTGCCCGGCGTGCGCGTTACCGCCGGCATCATTCGTGCGCCCGGCCCGGAAAACGCGATGCAGGGCTACATGGCGTATGATTTTACCGCGTTCCCTGCCGTCATTCAGCAACTGATGTTCCAGACTTTCTATAATCCGCGCCCGACCAAAGGTTATGTTGCGAGCGCGGGGGGCTATCTTGTGCCGGCATCGGGGGTGCAGGGAACGAATGCGTTCCGCTATACCGGAATTGCCGCCGAGGATTGGTTTCGCAACGGACCGTGGGAATTCACCTACGATACGATGCTTGGCAGTTTCGCGCCGTTGACCGCCATCGGTCAGCCCGGGGACGGACCGATCTTCGCGGCGCGGCTGCAGGAATCCTACATTTTCGGCGGTCACGGCCCTTACCGCAGCGACCTGACCGGCTTCGTCTGGGCGCAATATGCCCATCCTCAGTTCGATGACCGGTTCTATGCGCTCAGCCGGCAAGGGCTCGGCGTGACGTATATGCAGAACGAGTTCCATACCGGTGGCCGCTGGTTCAAGGCGGAATACATGCAGGGGTCCGGCATGATCGATACCTCGCCGGCCTTCGGAATTCAGTTGGCCACGATCAGATCACCCACGCTGACCCAGGCGCAGGTTTATCCGGGTGTCGGCAACCGGGCCTATGGCTATTACGTCGGGGGCGGCGTTTTCGTGACCCCCAAGCTCGAACTCGACCTGCGCTACGATTATTATAACCGTCTGCCGAACAACCATGCGCAGAACCGCGTGTTTCATACGGTCACTGCCGGTATTCAGTACCACCTCGCCCCGCTCGACAAGATCATGGTCGATTACGCGATCCGCAGCCTCGATGTCCCTTATCCAACCGCGGCACCACCCGCGAGCCGACCGATCGTCGCCAGTATTTCCCGCTCGATCGACAACCAGATCACCGCCGAGCTCGTCCTGAGCTTCTGATCCCGCACCATTTGCCTCAACTGAAGGAAACGCCATGAACCTCAACACTCCAACTCTGCCCGCCACGCCGCGTCGTGCCATGATGCGTAACATCGGACTGACGGCCGGTGCCGCCGGGCTGATCGCGGCATCGGGACCATCCGTTCATGCGGCTGCCGATGACGCCAGCCTGATCAACCCGGGGGCAAAGACCCTTCAGGATCTGCACGCCAGACTAGCCAAAGCCCCTCATCGCCGGGATTTTAAAACCGTGCCGATGATCCTGACCGATCCCGCCGACTGGGATGCCCAGGCCATCAAGGAACTGGTGGCTTATCAGGGTGATCCGAAGCAGGTTTGGGACAACACCGACCTGACCGGTCCCTGGATCAACCTGATGCGCAATGCGGTCAATGTGCAGACCTACTCGTTCCGCAAGCCGGACTTCCTTGCGGTATCGATCACCCATGCGCTCGCCCACCTCGCGCTGTTCGATCAGGAATTGTGGGATAAATATCAGCTCGCAAAATTTGCGGGCGGGAGGCTGGCACGGAATACCCTGATCGACACCCCGAAAGCCGCGTCGACCGATCCGAAGGATTTCAACAACATCAACGGTGTCTTCTCGCCGAACGATAATTCGATCACCGTGCTGCAACGGCGTGGCGTTGTGTTCATGGGCTGTCACAACGCGATCTGGGAAATGACCGGCGGTCTTTTGAAAAAGGGCATCAATCCGGACAAGCTCACTCATCATCAGATTGCCGCGGAATTCACCAACCACCTGATCCCCGGTGTCGTCCTCACGCCCGGCGTGGTCGCCACCATGATCTATCTGCAAAAAGCGGGCTACGAATACGCAAAGTGACTCCGGCAGCCGGCGGCACAGTCCGCCGGCTGGTTGGGCGGTCTTCGTGAGCACCAGTTGTTGTGGCAAGAACGCGATGAGGTGGCCAGACCCATATCTTGCGATGGGGCACGATCCGGAACTTCAGGAAAATGAAAAAGGGCGGGGCCAGACTTCCGGTTAACTGCTTGTATTCTCGTCGGAAATCTGGTGGGCGCGACAGGGATTGAACCTGTGACCCCCGCCATGTCAAGGCGATGCTCTACCGCTGAGCTACGCGCCCACTGCTGGCGCGGTCATAGCTTCGGATGCGACGATACGCAAGCGGGGGTCAGCGTGGCGGCAGGCGTAGGGCGCCATCGAGGCGGATGGTTTCGCCGTTCAGCATCTCGTTCTCGCAGATGTGGCGAACCAGGGCGGCGAATTCGGCAGGTTGACCGAGCCGGGGCGGAAACGGCACCGTGTTGCCGAGACTGTCCTGCACCGCTGCGGGAAGGCCTGCCATCATCGGCGTGGCGAACAGGCCGGGGGCGATGGTCATGACCCGGATCGCCGAGCGGGCCAGCTCACGGGCGATCGGCAAGGTCATGCCGACGACGCCGGCTTTCGATGCCGCATAGGCGGCCTGGCCGATCTGCCCGTCGAACGCCGCGATCGAGGCGGTATTGACGATGACACCGCGGCTGCCTGTGTCATCCGGCGCGTTCCCGGCCATGGCAGCCGCGGCGAGGCGGATCATGTTGAACGTACCGACCAGATTGACCATGACCGCGCGGGTGAATCGCGCGAGGTCGTGCGGTGCCTCGCGGCCGAGAACGCGTTCGCCCGGCGCAATGCCGGCGCAATTGATCAGGACATGCACCGATCCGAATGCCGTAATCGTGGCTGCGATCGCGCTTGCGCCATCCGATTCGCTGGTGACATCCGTGCGATGGAACCGGGCAGTGGTAACGCTCGCCTTCGGCGGCTCGATATCCGCGATCATCACTGCTGCACCGGCCTCGACGAGCATCGCGACGGTTGCGGCACCGAGTCCCGAACCCCCGCCGGTAACCAGGGCCGTCTTGCCTGCAAGATTCATGTGCGATCTCCACGGTGCCCGGAGGCGATCATCCGGAAGATCGCGGAAAAATCCTCGCCTCCATGTCCCGCATCGGCGAAGGCCTGATACATGCGTGCGGCGTGCGCGCCCAGTTCGGTCTCCGCACCGGTCTGCGCCGCCGCCGCCTGGGAGAGCAGCAGATCCTTCAGCATCAAAGCGGCGGCAAAGCCTGGCGCGTAGCCGTGATTGGCCGGGCTCTCCGGGACCGGGCCTGGAACCGGGCAATAGCTGGTCAGCGACCAACACTGGCCCGACGACGTGGATGCCACATCGAACAGCGCCTGACGTGCAAGGCCGAGGCGGTCGGCCAGGGCGAAGGCTTCGCTGACGCCGATCATCGAAATGCCGAGGATCATGTTGTTGCAGATCTTCGCGGCTTGGCCGGCACCGGCATCGCCGCAATGAACCACGCGGGCGCCCATTACCTCAAACAGGGGACGGGCGCGGTCGAACGCCTGTGCCGTGCCACCGGCCATGAAGGTAAGGCGCGCCGCGACCGCGCCGCCGACACCGCCCGAAACTGGAGCGTCGATCGCCTGCTTGCCGGCGCGCTCTGCGGCGGCGTGGGCGTAGCGGGCGGTGTCGACATCGATGGTCGAACAGTCGATCATCAGGCAATCATTCTGCGCCGTCAGGATGCCCGCAGGATCGTCATACAAAGCGCGCACCGCTGCGCCGGAGGGCAGCATGGTGATCACTGCCTCGCTTCCCGCCGCTGCGGCGACGGCATCGGCCACGATGGTTACGCCGTGCGCGGCTGCGGCGTCACATAGAGGGGCGACCAGATCGTAGCCGCGCACCGCATGGCCGGCGCGCACGAGATTGGCCGCCATCGGCCCCCCCATGTTGCCCAGGCCGATGAATCCGATGGTTGCCATGCTCCCCTCCCCCGCTGGTCTGTCAGTCGAACCGCAACTCCCCGGTGCCGAGCGAGGCGAAGTAGCCATCGAGCGCGGCATCGTCGATTTCGGAAAGCCCTTTGGGGTTCCATTGCGGGTTGCGGTCCTTGTCGACGACCGCGGCGCGGATGCCTTCGATGAAATCGTGGGACCGAACGCGGCGGAGCGCGATACGATATTCCAGCGCCAGACAGGGTTCGAGCGAGCCGAGACGGCGCGCTTCGCGCAGGACGCGCAAGGCGAGGTTTACCGAGGTGGGCGATTGGCGGGTGATGATTGATGCCGCCTCGCTCGCGGCAGGGCCGGATGCGCGAAGCGCTTTCAGGATATCGGTGATCGCCTCGAACGCGTAGCATTGCGCGATCCATGATGTCTGCGCGATCAGGGCGCTCGGGCCAGGCGGCATTGCGTAGCGCCGGAGGAGGGCGCCGATTTCGCCGGGGTGGGTTATTTCAAGGAGATCGCGGCGGAGCTGGTCGAGCGAGGCCGATGCGACGTGATAATCGGCAAGGTCGATGGCAAGGGCATCGGCGGCGGTCAATCGCATCGCCGTCAATGCGACATGGATGCCGAGATTGTCGGGCGCGCGGCCGAGCAGATGGCTCGCCCCGACATCCGGGATGAAGCCGATCCCGACTTCCGGCATGGCGAGCGTGGTGCGTTCGGTGACGACCCGGTGCGACCCATGGGCGGAAAGCCCGACGCCGCCGCCCATCGTGATGCCGTCCATCAAGGCGACATAAGGTTTGGGGAACGATGCGATACGCGCGTTCAACCGGTATTCGCGCGCAAAGAAAGTGGCGATGGCATCGACATTGCCGTCACGCGCCGCATCGTACAGTGCCCGGATATCGCCGCCGGCACAGAAACCGCGTTCCCCTTCCCCATCGATCAGGACGCCGATGATCGCGGGATCGGACGCGAATGTGGCGAGCGCATCGTCGATCGCGCAGCACATCGGATAGCTCAGGGCGTTCAGGGCGCGGGGACGGTTGAGGGTGATGTGGCCCCAGCTGCCGACCGGGCGGATCAGGACGTCGTTGGTGCTCACCTCTCGCGCCCGATCAGGCTGCGCGCGACGATCATGCGCATGATTTCGTTGGTGCCTTCAAGGATCTGGTGCACCCGGAGGTCGCGGAGGATCTTTTCGATGCCGTAATCGGCCAGATAGCCGTAGCCGCCATGGAGTTGCAGGGCCTGATTGGCGACGTCGAACCCGGTATCGGTGGCGATGCGCTTCGCCATCGCGCAGAGGCGCGTTGCATCGGGGGCGCTGCGGTCGAGCGCGGCGGCGGCGTACCACAACATCACCCGCGCGGCTTCGAGCGTGGTCGCCATGTCGGCGAGGCGGAATTGCAGCGCCTGGAAGGCATCGAGCGGTTTACCGAAGGCGGTGCGCTGCTTCGTGTAGGCGAGCGTGGCCTCCAGCGCTTTCTGCGCGCCGCCGAGGGAGCAGGCACCGATGTTGAGCCGCCCGCCGTCGAGGCCGCTCATCGCGATCCGGAACCCCTCGCCTTCGGCACCGAGCCGATGGCTTGCCGGTATGCGGACGCCGTCGAACACCACCTGACGGGTAGGTTGTGCGTTCCACCCCATTTTGCGCTCGTTCGGGCCGAACGACAGTCCGGTCGCATCGCGCTCCACCACGAAACAGGAGACGCCGCCGGGCCCTGTCCCGCCGGTACGCGCCATCACCAGATAGAGATCGGTGGCACCGGCACCGGAGATGAACTGCTTGGTGCCGTCGAGCACGTAATCGTCGCCATCGCGGCGGGCGCGGCAGGTGAGCGCGGCGGCATCCGACCCGCAGCCCGGTTCGGTCAGGCAATAGCTCGCCAGCGTGGCCATGCTCACGAGATCGGGGAGAAAGCGCGTGCGCTGCTGATCGTTGCCATAGCGGTCGATCATCCAGGCGACCATGTTATGGATCGAGATATAAGCGGCGATCGCCGGACATCCGGTGGCGAGCGCCTCGAAAATCAGCGCGGCATCGAGCCGGCTCAGCCCGCTGCCGCCGCTGGAGTCGCGAACATAAATGCCCCCCATGCCGAGCGGTGCGGTGGCGCGGATGACATCGAGCGGGAAGTGACGGCGTTCGTCCCAGTCGAGCGCATGCGGGGCGATGGACCGATCGGCGAAGTCGCGCGCCATTTCCGCGATGGCCCGCTGCGCCTCGGACAATTGGAAAGGGTGCATCGGGTCGGTCGCGGTCACGGCGTCCATCATGGCGTCCTCAGCCTTGCGGCATTCCGTGGGGGACGATGGTTTTGACGATGGTGGCGTCCAGTGCCTCGAACCCTGCGTAGTCGATGGTCTCGTAAAGCTCGGCGCGGGTCTGCATCGCCTCGACGCAGTTCTGCGCCCCGTCATCCTCGCGGATGGCATCGTAAAGCCGGGCGACTGCCTTGGCCGCGACCCGCAGCGAGGTGACCGGCCACATCACCATGCGAAATCCCATTGCCTCGAATTCCGTGGCGGTGAAGAACGGGGTGTTGCCGAATTCGGTCATGTTGGCGAGGAGCGGCACACCCGGCATCCGCCGCGCGAACTCCCGGAACATCTCGGCGTTGTGCAGGGCTTCGGGAAAGATCGCATCGGCACCGGATTCGACATAAAGTTTCGCGCGCGCGACGGCGCCATCGATCCCCTCGCTCGCCGCCGCATCGGTACGGGCGATAATGTACAGATGCCGGCGGGCATGGGCGGCAGCGGCGACCTTGGCGGCCATATCGTGCGGGCTCGCCAGTTTTTTATCGTTCAGATGGCCGCATTTTTTGGGCAGCACCTGATCTTCGATATGCACCGCCCCTGCTCCGGCATCCTCGAAACTGCGCACCATGTGCATTACGTTCAGCGCCTCGCCGTACCCGGTATCGCCGTCGACCAGGACCGGAAGGCCCGAGGCGCGCGCGGCCTGGCGGATGAAGAAGCAGACTTCATCGACCGTGATGATGCCAAGGTCGGGCAGGCCCATCGACGCCGTCATCGCCGCGCCGGACAGGTAGCAGGCTTCGAACCCCGCACGCATCGCCTGCCGCGCGGCAAGGCCGTTATGCGCGCCGGGAATCCGCAGGATGCCGGGGCGGTTCACGAGGGCGCGAAACCGCTCGCCGGCCGGCAGGATCGCCATATCGTCGCCGCGCAGATAGGTCATGGTGTCATCCTTCAGGCGCGCCGCTCGATCGGCACGAATTGCAGATCCTCCGGGCCGATGTAGTTGGCCGAGGGGCGGATGATCTTGTTGTCGATGCGTTGCTCAATCACATGCGCCCCCCAGCCGGAGGTGCGGGAGATCACGAACAGGGGCGTGAACAGCGCGGTCGGCACGCCCATCATGTGGTAGGAGACCGCGCTGAACCAGTCGAGATTGGGGAACATGCGTTTGGCGTCGTGCATCACGGTCTCGATCCGTTCGGCGATCGAAAACATCCGGGGAGATCCGGCCTGATCGGACAGCGCCTTCGCGACCCGCTTGATCACGACGTTGCGCGGGTCAGACACGGTATAGACCGGGTGCCCGAACCCGATGATGACCTCGCGCGCCTCGATCCGGCGGCGGATATCCGCCTCCGCCTCATCCGGCGTCGCATAGCGCTTCTGCACCTCGAACGCCGCCTCGTTGGCGCCGCCGTGCTTCGGACCGCGCAGAGCGGCGATACCGGCGGTGATCGCGGAATACATGTCCGATCCGGTGCCGGCAACGACCCGGGCCGCGAAGGTCGAGGCGTTGAACTCGTGTTCGGCATACAGGATCAGCGAGGTATGCATCGCGCGCACCCAGTCATCGCTCGGGGCATGGCCGTGCAGCAGATGCAGAAAATGGCCGCCGATCGTCGTATCGTCGGTCTCGACGTCGATCCGTTTGCCGTTGGTTGCGTAGTGATACCAGTAGAGCAGCATGGAGCCGAGCGAGGCCATCAACCGGTCGGTGATGTCGCGTGCGCCGGCGATGCCGTGATCGTGCCCTTCCGGCACCACGCAGCCGAGGGCGGAGACCGCGCTGCGCATCACATCCATCGGGTGGGCCGCAGCCGGCAGGGCTTCGAGCACACGCTTGACCGCGCCCGGAATGCCGCGCAGCCGGATGAGCTTTTGCTGGTAGGCCGCAAGCTCGACCTGATTGGGCAGCGTGCCGTGCACCAGCAGATGGGCGATCTCCTCGAAACTGCAGTGCTCGGCAACATCGAGAATATCATAGCCACGATAATGCAGATCGTTGCCGGTGCGCCCGACGCTGCACAACGCGGTGTTGCCGGCGGTCACCCCGGACAGGGCAACCGATTTTTTCGGCTTCGGCAGAACGACCTCGTTCATCGCAACCTCCTTTGTCCGTCCTCAGAAGATGCCCGGCTTGCCCACGTGCAGGGCGCCGCCCGGCAGCGCCACGTTCAACCGGTCGAGTTCCCCGGCCGGCAGCTTCGCCAGATCCTGAACCGAATCGAGGAACCGTGCGGATTCCCGGGCCGAGACGATGCCGGCGGTGAGCGTTTCGAACTTGGCGATGTACTCGGCCCGCCCGAACGGGCGTGCGCCGAGCGAGTGGGCATTGGCAACCGCAAGTTCGTCGATCAGGGTCGAGCCATCCTTGAACTGGATTTCGATACGTCCGCCGAAGGCCTTTTCATTGGCATCGGCGGTGTGGTAGCGCCGCGTCCATTCCGGGTCTTCGCGCGTCTCGATCTTGTGCCAGAGCGTGACGGTATCCGCCCGCTGCGCGCGCTGCGGCGCGTAGCTGTCGACATGATTCCACGCCCCGTCCTGCAGCGCGACGGCGACGATATACATGATCGAATGATCGAGGGTTTCGCGCGAGGCCTTCGGGTCCATCTTCTGCGGATCGTTCGCCCCGGTCCCGATCACGTAATGGGTGTGGTGCGAGGTATGGATAATGATTTTACTGATCGCACCGAAATCCTCGATGCTCTCCCGCATCCGGAATGCGAGGTCGATCAGGGCCTGACTCTGGTATTCCGCCGAATGTTCCTTGGTGTAGCTGTCCATGATCGCGCGTTTGGCTTCGCCCTTTTCGGGCAGCGCCACCTGATAGGAGGCATCCTTGCCGCCGAGCATCCACGCGATCACGCTGTCCTCGCCTTCATAGATCGGGCTCGGTGCCCCCTCGCCGCGCATCGCGCGGTCGACCGCCTCGATCGCGAGCTTGCCGGCATGGGCGGGGGCGAACGCCTTCCATGAGCTGATTTCGCCCTTGCGTGATTGACGCGTGGTGAAACTGACATGCACCGCCTGCTGCACGGCCTGAAAGATCACCTCCTGCTTCAGGCCGAGCAATGCGCCGATGCCGGCGGCCTGGGCCGGTGCGAGATGGGCGATATGGTCCTTTTTCCACTCGTGCAGGCAGATCGCGCGAACCAGATCGATCTGGATTTCATAGCCGGTGGCGATGCCGCGTATCAGATCGCGGCCGGTGCGCCCCATTGCCTGTGCCGCCGCGAGGATCGGCGGAATATTGTCGCCGGGGTGGGAATAATCGGCGGCGAGAAATGTGTCGTGATAATCGAGTTCGCGCACAGCCGTGCCATTGGCCCAGGCTGCCCATTCCGGACTGACGGTCTTGCGCCCGGGCAGGCCGAACAAGGTGGCGCCGCCGCGTTTGGTATGGCCCAGCGCCATGCCGCGTGCCGCAATCACCGGATCACGATTGATCGACGCGATGGCGACCGCCGCATTGTCGATGATCCGGTTTATGATCATGGCGGTCACGTCTTTTTCGACCGCGACCTTGTCCGCCGCGACGCCGGCAATCTTCCAGGCCAGCTGGTCCTCGCGCTTGAGCAACGATTTCGACGGATGGACGCGGACCTCATGCAGTTTCATGCGTTTCCGGCTTTCATTCCTGTTTCGTTATGATTAATCCGTTGGCTTCGAGATTTGTCCTCGGGCGGGTAAAACGCAACCCCCGCAGGTGGAACGCAGCGATGCGGCGGCGATCAGGCCATGGCTGCCCCCAGCAAAGCCGTCGCGCGGTTGCGCATCAGCTTCTTGTCGAGTTTGCCGACCGAGGTTTTGTCGAGCGTCTCGACCACGATGATCCGATCCGGCACGGCGTAGCGCGAGATCGCGCCGGTATCGGCATGGGCACGGACATGGTCGCGCACCGCGTCCTCATCGACCGTCACGCCGGGTCGCGCCACCACGAAGGCAACCGGGCGTTCGCCCCAGCGCTCATCCGCCACGCCGACCACGGCGACCTCGAATACCGCAGGATGGGTCAGGATGATGTCCTCAAGCCCGATCGAGGAGATCCACTCACCGCCCGTCTTGATGACATCCTTGACCCGATCGACGATGCGGAGGAACCCGTCGGCATCCATCGTGCCGATGTCTCCGGTATGGAGCCAGCCGCCGCGCCACAACGCTGCCGAGGCTTCGGCATTGCCGGCGTAGCCGGGGGTCAGGCAGGGTGACCGGGCGACCACCTCGCCGACCGCGATGCCATCGTGCGGCACGTCGTTCATCACCTCGTCGACCACCCGCACCTCGCACAGCACCGCCGGCATGCCCGCCGCGAGCCGGAGGCGGATTTCGGCCTCCTTGCGGTCGGGCTCGGCGTCGAGAATATCGCCGCGCAGCTGCGTCATCGTCATGATCGGGCAGGTTTCCGACATGCCGTAGGCGGCATAGATATCGACGCCGCGTTTCAACCCTGCCTCGCACAGCGCCCTCGGCAGGGCCGAGCCGCCGATGATCACCCGCCAGCCGGTGAAATCGATATCCTTCGCCGCCGCCGCGTTCAGGATCATGTGCATGATGGTCGGCACGCAATGCGACACGGTGACGCCTTCGGTGCGCAGCAGATGGCACACCACGTCGGGCAGGAAACGCCCGACATAGACCTGCTGCATCCCCATCATGGTCGCCACGTAGGGAAAGCCCCAGGCATGGACATGAAACATCGGGGTGAGCGGCATATAGACATCTTCGCGCGAAATCCGTCCGTTCAGCCCGGCCATCATCAGGGTCGACATCAGCGCCAGCGTGTGGAGCACCAGTTGACGGTGGCTGAACATCACGCCCTTGGGCAGGCCGGTGGTCCCGGTGGTGTAGAACGTGGTGGCCTGGGTGTTTTCGTTGAAATCGGGAAACTCCTTGTGGGCGGATGCAGCGGCGAGCAGGGCTTCGTAGCCGCCGACGCTGCCGGGCACCGCCGGGGTTTCACCATTGTCGCTCAGAACGACGATCGCACGGAGCTTTGGTAGCCGATCGCGGATCGCATCCAGCACCGGCAGGAAATCGGTATTGATCAGCAGGATTTCAGCGCCCGAATGGTCGATCGTATACGCGATCTGGTCCGGACTGAGCCGGATATTGACCATCATCAGCACCGAACCCAGCATCGGCACGGCGAAATAGGCTTCGAGATAGCGGTGACTGTCCCAATCCATTACCGCGATCCGGGTCCCGATTTCCGCGCCCAGCGCATCGAGCGCGTTGCCAAGCCGGTTCACCCGCTCGACGAATTGGGGATAGGTGAAACGCTCCACCCCGCGGTAGACGATCTGCCGCCGGCTGGCCTGAGCCAACGGCATTTTCAGGATCTGCTTGATCAGAAGCTGATACTCGAACGGCCGGTCGATGTCGTTCATGCTGCGTCTCCTCGTTACTCTTCCGGTCCAGCCGGGGCTTGCCCGGCATAGGATAGGAGCGTATCGCGCGCGTCAATATCCCGCGCCAGCGGACACATGAAACGGGGGAATGGAATGACCGAGTTGAAATCGCTGTTCGACCTCACCGGCAAGCGTGCCCTGATCACCGGCGGCTCACGCGGGCTCGGGCTTCAGATTGCCGAAGCGCTCGGCGAATACGGCGCCACAATCGCGATATCTGCCCGCAAGCGCGACGAACTCGACGAGGCGGTGCGTTATCTGGCAGGGCTGGGGATCACCGCCACCGCCCATGTCGCCGATCTCGGCAAATTGGAAACTGTGCCGGGCCTGGCCGATGACGTGCTCGGCGCGCACGGCACGATCGATATTCTGGTCAATAATGCCGGCGCCACCTGGGGTGCGCCGGCCGCCGATGTCACCCCGGACGCCTGGGCGCGGGTGATGAACCTCAACGTCAACAACCTGTTCTTTCTGACCCAGGAGATTGCCCGGCGCACGATGATCCCGCGGCGCGCCGGCAAGATCCTCAACATCGCCTCGATCGCCGGGCTACGTGGGCATCATCCGGATATCACCGGCACGATCCCTTACAATGCGTCGAAAGGCGCGGTGGTGAACCTGACCCGCGCGCTCGCCGCCGAATGGGGACCGCACAACATCACGGTCAACGCGATCGCGCCGGGATTTTTTCCCTCGAAAATGACCAAAGGCATCCTCGGTCAGTTCGAGGCGCAGGTGCTCCATCACACCCCGCTCGGCAAGCTGGGCAATAACGACGATCTGAAAGGCGCGGCCCTGCTGTTCTGCTCTGCCGCCTCCGGCCACATCACCGGCCAGATCCTTGCGATCGACGGCGGTACGATGGTGATCTGACCAGATCCGCGCCGCTGAGCGGGTAGCGCAGACTCGCCGCGACGACCACAGTGACGTGAAGACCGCCCTTCAGCAGACAGGACGGGATCGAAGCGGCACCATCGGTCCACCGTCCATCCGGTTCCATGCCGTGCCAACCTTCGCTCAGCGCTGGATGGTCGAGGGGGATGGCGGTGCCGTCCACCGCGAGGGCGGCAAGCTTCACCCCCAACCGGCGCCGGTCTCGCGGGTCCGCCGTGATTTCGCCGGGGATTGCGGAACGGCTGGCGATCACCGCGCCTTCCGGCCCGTGCCGTACCGAAACCGCCGGATCGTCGGTCGTCTCGATCGCCGCCCGACCGAGCAATCGCCGTCGTACCGCCTCGACCACTGGCCCCGCCTCGGCGAAGGGCGCGCACCCCGACGCGATCCGCCGGGCCTGATCGAACATGCAATGCAGCACCACCGGCGTATCGGCGTTGTCGAAGACGCCCCGATTGCCGGTATCGAGGTAGGATTCTGCCGGCGTCCCCTCGGCGGAGAGCACCGCGTGCCTCGGCAATTCGATGTGGTAGTAGGTCACCTGACGGGGCATCGCCATTCTGATCGATGCCCCGTTGACCAGCGCCTTGGCGGGAATCAGGTGGCCATCGAGCCATAGCGCATGATCGGGGGATAGCAGCAGCGGTCGATGGGGCACGCCGTCGGCGATCGAGCCAGCTTCGAAGCGGATCGGATTTGCCCGCTCCGGGCTCGGGTGGCGGGTCAGATCGACATGGCGCCGCCCGATCCAGCGGATCGGTGCCAGCGTGCCGTCATGACACACCACCATCTCGCCGATTTCGAGCCGCTCGACGGGAATTTCACCGCGCCGCGTCATGATCAGGGTGCCGGTGACGAAGCAGGTCATCGGGAGCAACTGGCTCCAGACCGCTTTTTGCGCTGCATTGAGGCTGCCATTGGCATTCAATGTGCCATCCGGCGCCTCGCCGGGGAGGTAGCCCCAAACCCACCAGTCGCCGCTGACCGGCTGCTGCTTGCCCGTGAAAACCGGGCCGCCCTGTGTGCCGTCCTGGCCGTTCATGTAAGCGGTCATGGTCGCGGCCCAAGCCTGGGAGTTCGCGGTGATCATGCTGCTGCCCATCTCGCCGACCCAGACCGGGGCGGTGTTCGTGGTCTCCAGATAGCCCCAGGCCTGGTTCATCCGCGCGACCGCCGCTGCCCCCGAATCGTTCGGGATGTTCGAAATCTCGGTCGGGTATTCGTGGACCGAGTAGACCACCTTGTTGGGGTCGGTCAGAACCACCGGGTCCTTGGCGGCGACGCTGAGATCACCCTCGGGCGCTGTGCCGGTGCCGGCGAAATCGCCGCCATAATTCTGCGGTCCTTCCGCGATGATCAGCGCTCCGGGGTCGACCGCCTGGATCGCATCGCCCACGGTCTGATACATCGCATGAATGTCGGTCGGGCCGCCGACCACGCCGTTATTGGTGCCGGTTGCGGTATAGGGGCCCCAGGTGATGCCGGTCGGGCCCGCTGAGCCGTACATCAAGGGCTCGTTGTCGAGGTCGAATCCGATGACGGTGGGATTGCCGGCGAACGCCTTGGCGACCGTGACCCAATCGGCCTGGAATTGCGCCTGCGTCACCGTGCCCGGCACGCCGACACCATTGGTGTTGTTGGTGCCCGGACCGGAATCGTACCAGAGCCCGTTCTGCTGCTGCGCGCCATAGCCGTCGCCTGCGGTTCCCGCCTCGTCGGTGTGATGGTCGATGATGACCTTCATTCCGACCGCACCGGCGGCGGTCACGATCTGCTCGATCGTGTTGAGATTGATCGAATCGACCGGATTGGCCTGAAACAGCGTTGCATCGACCCAGTCGAGCCGGATCGTGTTGAATCCCGCCGCGGCCATTGCGGCAACGGTACCTGGAATATTCGTGAAATTCTGATTCCATCCGACACTGGCAATCCGGACCGCCGTTCCTGTTGGCGGCGGTGAGAATCCGCGCATAAACGGCGCGTAGCTGCCGAGTCCATTTAAATGGACGGCACTGACCGGCCTTTACGGCAACCTGGACCCGGCGCCTAAATCACACGAGAACCAGATCGGCCGGGTACGAGGTCCGTCAGGAAACGCAGAACGTTCGAGGATTTGAATCAGCTGGGGAAGTGAGCAGTTGTTGGACCAGATGACCAAAGACAGTGTGAATTGCGTCAGCAGGTCATGCTCGGCCGCAGGCGTTGATGGAATAATCTGCAGAATGTTCGTTTGCAGTCGCTGTCTGTGCCAAGTGCTTGTCTGCCCACAGTGCGACCGAGGTCAGATCTACTGCATGCGAACTTGCGCCCGGGAAGCTCGTCGTGAACGGCAAAGAGAAGCTCGCCGACGTTATCAGGCAACCCCGCGAGGACGTGTCATGCATGCGGCGAGAAATCGCCATTACCGCGCTCGGGCGGTCCGCGTGACGGATCATGGTCCTGCTAAGCAACCGGAAACCGCGCTTTCGCGTGGATTGGCAATCGCCGGGGCTTCGCGAAAGCCCTGGACCAGCAGTACTCCCCCAGGACATCACCTCTGTCATCGTTGCGGTCGCTCCGTTTCACCTTTCGTGCGCTTGACAGGTCTCCGGCCTCAACGTCGCCCGAGCCGGATTGCCAGGATTGATCAAAACGACACCGGCGCGCGACGCCCACCCTGAAAGCGCCAGCGCCACTGATACAACACCAATCCTGTAGTTCGATCAGCACGGCCATCCTGTCGTCCCGACCTGCGAATTCCGACGCTGTCGCGCGCAGCGGCGGTCAAGGATGGCCGAAGGCCACCGCGCTCTTGCGCGGCGCGAAGCGTCCTTGACGGCTGCGAGCACGGCAGCAGCCTCAGAGCAGAGGGACAGCTACCCACTGCCACTGCCTCCTCCGCCAACTCTCCCACACCGTGTCAAACTGCCCCGCACTCATTAAGTCAATTCACTATGGTAACTATCCCGCGCCGTTTATGCGCGGATTCTCACCGCCGCCAACAGTTCCCGCAGCATCGACGATCTGGTTGCCGTTCGTGCTCAGAAAACCCGCCGGCAGCAGCATGGACGGCTCGGTCGCCGGCGGCGTTGCGGTCGTCACGAGGACACGCCGGGGTTCGATCGACCCCGCGATTGATTCGATTGCATCACGTCATGCCTTTTGATTAGAGATTGCGTTATAGTAGAAAACGCAACTACCAATTGCAGCATGACAAGATGAGAGCAACAGTTTTTTAGCTAATCGTCTCTAAAACTATATTGATATACGAAAACGCTGTGTTTTTCCCATAATGTGACGCAAAGAATTGTATACCTTGTCAGCACCGACGCGCGAAACGTTAGGCGCGGCACATCTCTGGATTGTTAGATGGGGGATGATTACGCGTGAATTAGACTCGAAAGTCGGCGACCGACCTCCGGGCCGCTCGCCGCTCGCTTCGGGACGATCGCATTCGGCCCGGTGGCCGCCAGATCAGTGACCGGGAATGACGCTCGTCGTCCCGTTGGAATTGACCTGATAGTTCACGCTCGCACTCGTCGCGATGAACTGCTGGAAATACTGATTGAAATACCCGTAGACCCGCGCGATGGCGGTGCGCGGCACGAATATCTCGTCCGAAGTCGCCAAGGGCACATTCGCAGCGGGGTCGCGTGCCGATTGCAGCGCCGCAAAATTCGTCCCGAAAAACTGCTGCTTGCCATCCGGCAAATGACGCAGAATGTAAATCTGGTCCGGATTGGCACCGAGTTTCAATCCGCCTGCGGCGGCAATGGCTTGAGCAAGGCGCGGCACGGGCCCCTCGAAACTATATACGCCTGGCTTCTCGACATAGCCGAGCACATACACGACAGTCGGTGCCGATTTGATCACGATCGCCGAAATCACCGGATTTTTCAGCACTTTGGTGTAATCGCCCCATAATGCGGTATCGAGCTGTGGCAGCGTCAACCCCGCCGCCATCTGCCGTTGCACCACGCTGGTCGATATGCTGCCATCGGGCAGGACGGTCGCCGTTTCGTTCAACTCGGCATCGAGCGGCAGGCGGATCGAAAGCACGTCCCCCACCGCGATACGATAGGGTTGGCTGGTTGGCGGCGTGACGGCCGATCCCGCCTGAAGCACCGTTGGTGCCGGTTGCAGCGGCGGCAATTGAGTGCACCCGCCGAGCAGAGCGACACCCAGAATACCAATCCGCCGCAACGACGAAACGGCAACGCCCGTATGGTCAGAAAACATTCTCTAATCCTAATGATATCAAATGAACCGAATTGAAATGCGCGACGTCACGATCTGAAAAAACCGTGAGGGAATTACCCGGTTCCCACCCTCGACCTTCGCCCGACCATTACGGCATCGAGCCAGTTACGGTACGACCGCACCGCGTGATCGCGCCACACCGGGCGCGCGGCCGCCCCCTCGTTCGGCAGGGGTAGACTGTCAAATCCGGTCGGATCGCGTTGCCGGCGCAGCGCGCGCTGCAACCCGAACAGGGCCGCGCGGGTCGGTGCATCGAAATATCCCACCGGCATTGTGGGATAATCGGGTGCGGCTCCGGTCAGATAGCGCCGGACATCCCGGCGATATTCCAGCGCCAGGCTGGCGCTTTCGTATTCCGGATGTCCCTGCAGGAACAGGCAACCGGGCGCATGGTCATGCACGAAGCGATCGACCCCGCCACGGGCGGAGGCGGCGAGCACCCGGTAACCCCGCCTGGTCAGCGGCCCTTCATCCAGGCTGTTCCAGCGCGAATGCGGCACGGCGATCCTTCCCATCGTATCCGCCAGCAGCGGATGTTCGCCCATGACGTCGAACCGCAGCACGCCGTGGCATTTACGGGCCAGCCGCCGCCGCGCCACACCGCTCAGATGCAATACCGCGACATGCGAGGCGAGGCAGGAAAACAGCATTGGTATCCGCCGCGCGATCGCGTGATCGATCAGCCGGGTCAATGCCGGGTAATAGGCTTCATCGCGCAAATCCTCTGTGCTCGGCTCGGCGCCCGTCACGATCAGCCCGTCCGGCTGCTCGTCCGCGATCGCTGCCGCCGGGCGATAGCGCGATCCTGCAACATCCGGACCGTCATCGGTCATGACGTACCCTTGAACGATCAGTTCCGGCATCGACTCCGCGGCTGCGGCGTGGAGGATCGCCCGAAACTGCCGATCGGCATCGCGAAACCCGGCCCCGTGCATATTGTTGACCAGCCCGATCTTGAGCGCCTCGCCTCCGGCGGCGGATAACGCGCGCACCGGTGCGCCGGGCGGGGTCCATGCCGAAATCCGGGGCGCGCGCTGAACGTCCGACATTCTCAGGCCGCCGTCGCGCAATTGGCGTGTCCAGCCGCGACGGTCAGCGCCTGATCGAGGTCGGCGATGATATCATCGATATGCTCGATCCCGATGCTCAGCCGGATCATCTCGGGCGTCACGCCGGTCTGCGCCAGTTCGGCCTCGTTCAACTGGCGATGCGTCGTCGAGGCCGGGTGCGTCGCCAGCGATTTCGCGTCACCCAGATTGACTAGGCGTTTGAATAGCGTGAGGGCGTCGAAAAAGCGCCGCCCGACCTCGAACCCGCCTTGCACGCCGAACGTCATCAGCGAACAGAACTGACCACCGAGGTAACGCAAGCCAAGATCATGATAGGGATTTTCCGAGAATCCGGCATAATTCACCCAGGCGACGCGCGGATCGGCGCGGAGAAACCCGGCGACCGCACGGGCGTTGGCGACATGCCGCTCCATCCGCAGCGGCAGGGTCTCCAATCCCTGCAACAGCAGAAACGCACTTAGCGGTGCCAGCGTGGCACCGCCGTTCCGCAGGCATACGCTGCGGCAATGCGCGACGAAGGCCGAGACCCCGAACTGCTCGGTGAACACCACATCGTGATAGGCCGGTTCGGGCGCGTTCAGCATGGCGAATCGCGGGCCCTGCGCCGCCCAGTCGAACCGCCCGCCATCGATGATCGCCCCTCCCATCGTGGTGCCGTGGCCACTGACGAATTTGGTGAGCGAATGAACCACCACATCGGCCCCATGCTCGATCGGGCGCAGCAACATCGGCGTCGCGACGGTATTGTCCACGATCAGCGGCACCCCGTTCGCGTGCGCCACGGCCGCAAGCCCGGCAATGTCCGAAATATTGCCGGCCGGGTTACCGACGCTCTCGCAATAGACCGCACGGGTCCGCTCATCGATCATTGCCGCCACTGCTGCCGGCGTATCGTCCTGCGCCATCCGGACATCGACGCCCTGGCGCTTGAACACATGGGCGAACAACGTATAGGTCGCCCCATATAGTTGCGGGTACGTCACGATATTCGTACCGACTTCGGTCACGTTCTGAATGGCGTACTGGATCGCCGCCATGCCGGTGGCCGTGGTCAGTGCCGCGACACCCCCTTCGAGCGCCGCCATGCGTCGTTCCAGCACATCGTTGGTCGGGTTGCTCAACCGGCAATAAATGTTCCCCGGTACTGTGAGATCGAACAGCGCCGCGCCATGGTCCGCGCTGTCAAATGCGTATGCCGCAGTTTGATATATCGGGACCGCGACGGCCCTGCTCGTCGGGTCGGTCTGGTAACCGGCGTGGATCGCCATGGTTTCCCGCTTCATCGGGCGGTTCCAGCCAAACGAGCGTCTTTCGTGACGAATCCGACCATCCAGAACAAGCTTCCATCAAATACGAGATCAAGTCTCAGAAATAACAATCAGTCGATTATAAAAAAATTAGATCCATTTATGATAAAAACACGGCTTGGTACAATATTGGTACAGCGTCACCTACCACTAGAATAGATCCGTTACGAATTCAACAATTTTCGTGAATGTGGTCTTGGCGCGTCACGGTTCCTTCACCCCTTTGTTCAGGCGCGTGCTTGGGTTTGGCGGTCATAGTAGGTCACCATATCCTTCGGTTGAACGCTCTGCCGATCGCTGCGCCGGCCCAGAAAATAATGGCCGCTCGCCGCATCGGCGTTCGGTGCGGCACGGGCAAATCGCTCCAGCCATCGCAGCCCGAAAAAGGGTGCCACGCAGATTGTCGCAACCGGATTCCGGACCCCGAACGCGCGCAGATAATACCGCATCGACCATAGCAACGCGGTGCCGGCTCCACCCACCGTGCCCGACTCGATTTCGTCGAACCGCCGGAACAACCAGCGGTGACCGCTTCGGGTAAAGCGGGTGAAATCGAATGCCGCCTCGTGGACCTGCTGCATGAACGGCGTATCGGCATAAACCAGCCCCTCAGGGTGCAGCACGCGGTGAATTTCGTTCACGACGGCCTGCGGCTCCAACACGTGTTCGAGGACCGCCTGAACGATCACCGCATCGAACACGCCGTCCTGAAATGGCAAGGCATGACCATCCGCCACCAATTGCGTGTTTACCGACGCATAAACATCGGTTCCGACCACCTCAATGGAGGGATCTTCGTAGAGCGCGGTGATTCCCGATCCGATCGCGCCGCCGCCCAGCACGAGAACGCGCGGGCGAGACGCTTGGCGGCGCAAATGGTGCAACAGTGTGCCGCACATCCGCGCCGCCTCGGTGTTGTGGCCCAGAACCGCGCGGCGCAGCATCGTTCGAAGGCCCCGGCCACTATCGTCTCGCGGCAGAACCGAACCACGCCCGGCTTCGTAACTCGCCCGATCGAAAATGCTCGTCTCGAAATCGACCAGCACGGGTTGGCCCTGCGTCACCGGAAATCCAACGGTTGCATAAAGGCAGGTCACCTCGCGGCAGACCCATCGCGCGCTCGCCGGCTCGACCGCGCCATGGCAGCGCGGGCAGCACAGGATGGTCCGCAAATCGGTGCGCAGCGGGTCGGCGGGGCAGTTAGGATCGGAATCGATCAGCGGGTGGTCGGGATCAAGCCGGTCGGCGGTGCTGGCGTTGCTGAGCATGGATCAGACCCCGTACGTGCAAATAAAATTAGAGAAGATCACGAAATCAGCCACCCAACTCGCAGCGACCAGCCTCTAAAGACAAAAAATATCAAAAACGAAACATAAACTCAGAAAATAAAACAAAACAGCGTCAGTTCCCACACATCATGGAGGTGCAAGTCAACATCAACCCTGCTATACTGCAAGTATTCAAGGATGGCACCATCTAAATTCAGGTGTCAAAATAAATTTTACTACTTCCGCGTAAGCTCACTCATCCCCTCATTACGTAGCCGGCATGGAATTGCCGAATATGCCGCTGCTGCGCAGCATTTCCGTGAACCGCCGCATCAGGGGCAGTAGCCGGTGCTTCGGCATGTTCGGGATCAATTCATAGAGCATGCACCCCTGACGGAACAACGAGTGTGAGCGGGTCTTCGAAGTGTTGGACTTGAGCTGTCGATCCATTCCCAGGCTCTCGCCTGCCGTCCCGAGCATGGTCAGCAGCGCCATCGCAAACGCGCTGATGAGCAGCAGCCGATCGCGCCGCTCTGGTTCGGCGATGCGGATCTCAGCCATCCCCATCCCAAAACGCAAATCCTTGACGTCCCTGAAGCTGGGTTCGATCGTCCAGCGCCGGGAATATTGCTTGATCAATGTCCCTGCAGACGCCACGGCGTCACTGCTCGCCAGGCACCACGGCTCCTTCATGTCACGCGCATGTACGCACACCACGGCACCGACCTGATAGGCGTGCGAGGCGGTGACGCGCGCACCACGCAGTTTGCGCGCCCGGCCCGATTTGCCGACCCAGTCCGCCGCGGTTCGCGTCTCGCCTGCGGCATCGGTGACATGGATGTTGCCGCGGAAGCGAATGATATAGGCAAAGCCAAGCTCCGTAAGATACGCGAACAGCTTGTGGTCACCGAAGCCGCGGTCGGCCAGGATGGTCACGCGGCAGCCGGGCGGGACAACCTCCGACAGGCGGCGCAGGCAAGTATCCTCGATGGCGTTGCGCTGATCTTTCAATTCCTCTTTCCACATCGACAGCCACAACAGAGGCATCGCCCGGCCATGCTTGCTCACCAGGTTGAGCGCCAACGTTGCCTGATCGTCGCCGTCGAAATCCGTCCAGTCCATGGCAACGACGATGTCGGTCTGCGAACCCACCAGATGCGGTACCCAACGGGCGAAGCTTTCCCAGACGTCGATACTCTCGTTACTGAGCATGCGATCAACCTGCTTGATCGCGTGCTTGGTCACCAGCCCGCGCGCCTGTGCCAACGCCTGACCGATCATCGCGACGGCGAGCGACGCGCCGGTCATCACGCCCAGTGTCGCAGCAGACAGGGAGTCAACGCGTTTGGCGTGGAGATCGTGGGCATACAACTCGTCAATGAATGCGCGGATGTCCTTCAACCGCCCACCATCACGCTTTTTCGATGCTGCAATTCCCATGATCCACCCTCATCCATGCATTCCAACGCTTGGTAGAGAATCGCAGCGAATCGGCGCAATACCTGGACCTATGGAAAATGGGGGGATTCCTGAGCCGCGTAAGAGGAATCGCATTATGCAACTTCTGATTACAAGACCCCACTCATGCAGGGGACGATCGGTCGCCACGTTGATTACCGTGACCACGAAAGTATCCGCTTATGCCGGGCGTTGAATTGTCCTGCCGAACCGCGTCCCAACCGGCACCGCAGCACGCCGATGTCATCGATCCCATCGTGAACTGGCTGATTGCGCAAGTTCAATCGATATTACGTGGCCCGGCACCCCACCCGGATGACGATTTCTTTGATCTCGGCGGCGATTCCATGAGCGCTCTGGCCCTGTTCGATGCCATCGAACAACGTTACGCCTGCGCGCTGCCGCTCACCACCATTTACGATGCGCCGACCATGACCGATCTCGCAGCCCGGATCGTAGCCATCCGACCCACCGAGACGTCCCCCTCGTGCCTGATCCCGCTCAAGGCCGCCACCCAGCCACAAGCGCGCCACGGCGCCGTCATTCTCATCCACGGGATCGGCGGCCATGTGTTCGATCTGCTGCGCCTCGGGGCGATGATCGAGTCGCCCCACAGCATCGCGGCTCTCCGGGCGCGCGGCCTCGCCGCAGGCGAAACACCGGTCGACCGGATCGAAACCATGGCGGACAACGCCTTCACCCTGATCCGCGCGACATATCCCGACCAGACGATTCATCTGGCCGGCTATTCGTTCGGCGGGATGCTTGCGATCGAAATCGGCCGCCGCCTGCGCACCGCCGGACTCAAGTTCTGCAGCATCACCCTGCTGGACACCTATCCCCAGCCCCGGTGCTGGCCGCGCGCGCAGGCGCTCGATGTCCGCCTCCGCCGCATGCGCAATCAACTCACCACCCTCCGCACGTCCGACTGGCCCACCCGGATCGCCTACGTGCGCCACCGACTCGGCTTGTGGGGCGACGCGGTTTCCGCGAAATCCTCGCGTGCCGGCTGGCTCGCCGCCCCCGACGGCGCCACCCCGGAGATTCGCGCCGTGTTCGAGGCCGCTTCCGTCGCGATCGACCAGTACCAGCCGACGATGTTCGAGGAGCCGGTCACTTTCATCAAACCGGAGACCGCCTCGGTGTTTCTCCCCACAAGGCCACGCGCCGTCTGGCAAAAATTCATGCCGCAACTCGATGTCCAGACGGTCCCGGGTGATCACATCACGATGCTCGACGAGTACGCACCCGATCTTGCCGTCCTGCTGTCACGCATTATCGCGCGGGCGGATGGCCGCCCGGCATGAATCCCCCAGTTCTGCCCGAATTCGAGCACATCGCTGCCCCGCTCGCCCATTGGGCCGCTCGCACACCCGAGCATCCCGCGCTGATCGAGGGCACCAGGGTCTGGACCTATGCAGACTTGAACGAAGCCGTCATGGCGGCGCGAAACATCCTCCTCGCGCAGGGTGTCATCCCCGGCGATCGCGTCGCCATCATGGGCGATAACACCGCCGCCATGATCATCCTGCTCCTTGGCGCAAGCCATGCGGGGGCCTGGATCGTGCCGCTCAACCCCCGTTTGTCAGAGCGCGAAATCGACGAGGTCGGCCATCACGCCACGCCGACCTGCCTGTTGTTCGCCACCTCTGCTTCCGCGAAAACGCGCCAGCACGCCGAACGCTGCAACGCCGACCCCCTCGTCATCGCCGGTCTCGGCGGCGTGGCGGTCATCAGGACCGACCACCCGGCCCGCCCCGAACCCGACCGAAACATCGCTGCCCTCATCTACACCTCCGGCACGACCGGTCGCCCCAAGGGTGTGATGCTCACCCATCGCAACCTCACCGTCTCGGCGCGCACCTCCGGTGCCATCAGGGCGATCGGCCCTGACGATCTCGTGTATTCCCCGCTGCCGGTCAGCCATATCCTCGGGTTCACCGGCGTCATGCTCGGCACGCTGACCTACGGCGCAACCCTCATGCTCGCCCCGCGATTCGATCCGCCCGGGGCTCTGCGCGCCATTCTGCACCACCACATCACGCTCATGATCGGCGCGCCGTCGATGTTCGCATTGCTTACCGAATATGCTGCCCTGCAAGGCATGAAGACCCTGCCGCCGCATCGCCTGCGCCTGATCGCCAGCGCCGGCGCCCCCCTCGACGAGACGGTGAAGTCCACGGTCGAAGCCTGCTTCGGCATCGTCCTGAACAATGGTTACGGCATCACCGAATGTGCCCCCACCATCGCCCAAACCCGGATCGACCGCCCGCGCCGGGATTGCTCGGTCGGCATGCTCCTCCCCGGGCTCGAAGCCCGCCTTGCCGGCGAGTCGAACGGAATCGGCGCCCTGCACCTACGCGGCCCCACGATCATGGCCGGCTACTACCGCGACGATGCCGCCACCGCTTCCGTGCTCGACCACGAGGGCTGGTTTGACACCGGCGACCTCGCACGCTTTCACGATGATCATCTGTTCATCGTCGGCCGCAGCAAGGAGCAGATCATCCGCTACGGCTTCAAAATCTATCCGGTCGAAATCGAAGCGGTGCTCAATGCCCACCCCGGCGTCCGGCAATCCGCCGTGATCGGACGGGGCACCGGCGCGCATCAGGACGTCATTGCCTTCGTCGAACCCGCCGCCGATGCCAAGATCGAAATCGCCGAGCTGCTCGATTATGCGGCTCGCTCCCTGGCCGATTACAAGCGCCCCACCGAAATTCATCTGAGCCCGGCCCTGCCGATGGGCGCCACCGGTAAAATCCAGAAATCCGCCCTGATCGCGTGACGCGAGCCCGGTTCATCTGACCGGAATTGCGCGCAAGCCGCCTTGTCGGCTACCTGCCGAATTCATCCCGTCTCACGCGTCAATACGACCGATCTTCCCAATCGAGCCGGAGATTTTCCCGAATGTAGGGCACCGGATCGGACAGGACATAGCCGAGCATGGCAACATCGCGGCGCCCCAGCCGCCAGGGCGTCGGCAACGCCGCCAGAATCGCTTTGATCGAACGCACGGCATCGCCCGGCTTCGGCGCAACCGGCGGTTCGTCAGTCGGGATATTGGCCATCACCGCCAGTCCCAGTGCCGGGAAATTCACCCCGAGCAGCATCGACAGCGGCATTTTGTAAAACACGCGCGGATTGCATTCCAGGAAATGCACCTGCCCCGCCGGATCGAGGCGCATGTCGAAATTCAGGATACCGGAAGCGGAGGTTGCCGCAACGATCCGGGTCAGCGCATCCAGCACCACCGGCAGATCGAGGGCGCTATAGGTCGCCCGCCGCAGCCGGTGGCAGATATACCCGATCACCCGGCCGCGATCGGCAAACACGGTCGCTCCGATGTCATCCCCATCGATGAAACGCTGCACCAGCACCGGCTGGTAATCGATCGTGGCGGCGATCGCCTCGGCCTCGGTCGCGACCACACTCACCCCCCGGTTGCCATCGAGCGACAAGGGTTTGATCACGGCCGGGATCGGAGTTTCATCCTGCGCGATGCTTGCCAGCAGTTCCGCACGATCTCCAAAAACCCGGGTCGGCGGACATAATATCCCGAGCGTCTGGCACAAGGCAGTGAAGCGCGCCTTGTCGTTCAGCACATCGAACGTCGCGAGGTCGGGCATCGGAAAGCAGTGCGTGCGAAGATATGGCGCCATCGCGATCAACCAGCGCGTGCTCGGCTGATCGCCCGCGAACACGAAATCGATGTCGTCCCGCACGATCAGCTCGTTCACCGCCGCGATCATCGCATCATCGCAGGTGCCATCGAAGGTGTGTGAGGTTTCGGTATAGCGTGCGCAGAACCGCGACCGGCGCAGGCCGTCCGATCCGGTATTTCCCAACACATGCACCGTAACGCCCGCGGCGGTGAAGCAGCGCAGCGCGCGATAAGGCAGGGTGAACAACCCGCATACCAGCAGGCCGCGCAACGGGCGTGCCTCCATGATTGAGGGTCGCGCCTGCTGGTCGGCCACCGGTGGGGCCGGTGTCGCTGCCAGCGCAACCTCGCGAAACGCAACGTCACTCATTCGCCAGCCTGACCGTAAGCCGCCGCCGGGGGGCCGAGCGGCACGGTAGTGCTTGCTGCACGGGGGAATCGGCGAGCGAGATGCCGGCCAAGCACCGGCGTGGTGGTACCCGCGCCGAACACGAAGCGCATCACCGGGCCGAAACTCGGCGCGGCGACCGGCCCGATCATGTAGAGCCCCGGCACCGAGGTTTCGAATTTGCGCGACAGCGCCGGTGCCGTGCCACAGGTGCGGATCGCACTCGCCAGCGCCGGGTCCAGCATCGCGATCCGCGCGACATCGGGCCGAAACCCGGTTGCCGCCACCACGTGATCGACCTCAATCCGGTGCGCCGCGCCATGCCGGTCCTTCAACGCGAACGTCACCACACCGTCATCGGCGGACACCGCCATGGTGGTCATGCCGGAAAGGATCGGCACCTTGCCTTCAATGCGGTCGCGCATGAACCAGCCCGGCGCGGGGCCCAGTGTCGTCTCGACGACGCGCAGCCGGACCGCTTCGGGCAGTGCATGAAACAAGGCCGGAAAATTCACGTAAAACCACAAATCCCAGCCGCCGCCGATCCCGGTATCGGGCCTTCGGATGCGGTGGCGCAGCGGTCGGCGATGCGACGGCGGATGATGAAACGCCACGCTTTCGCGGCGTGTAATGATCCTGGTATCGGCCCCGGCCTCATGCAGCGCGGCGGCGACATCGATTGCCGACGCGCCCGAGCCGACCACCGCCACGCGCTTGCCCGCGAGCGCCGCGACCGGCCCGTGCTCGACGCTGTGGGTGATGCAGTCCGCCGGGAGTGCCGCAAGATGACGCGGCAGATAGGTGAACGATCTCACGCCGACCGCAACGACCACGGCACGCGCACCGACCTCCTCGCCATCCTCAAGCGTCAGGGAAAACCCGTTGCCGTCGCGGCGGATCGTGGCAACAGTCCGGGGATCGGCGTGCGACACCATGCGATCGCGAAACCGCGTGCCATACGCATGGAATTCCTCCACTGTGATCGGCTGTGTCACCACGAAGCTGCCGGTCGTTTCGATCTGATACCGGCTGATCGGAAATCCCGATCCCGGTGCCGGCAGATCGGACGATTGGCCATCCGATTTCAGCTTGGTGCCGGGCGGCATGTTGTCCTGCCAGAACGACATTGCCGGGCCGAACACGCAATGATCGATATCGCTTGATTTCAGAAAGGCGGCTAGAGACAGGCCATATGGCCCGGCTCCGACAATGGCTACATCAAGTTTTTTCATGTCATATTACCTGCTATTTCATAATATATTATTACGTCGTATCAATTCTTCTGAGCCAGTTTCTGGAAATATTTCATTTATGCATTCCTGCTTACCCATCTTGATCCGCCGATTTCTCTGCGGTACGAAACGGGAACATAGCGATATGATCTGGAGGTTTCGATGGCGCGCAACGCTGTGCAATTTCAGAAAGGGCTGAGCGAGGCTGAATTCGACGGGCTTTACGGCACGGAGGAGCAATGCCGGGCGGTGGTGATCAAGCTGCGGTGGCCGAACGGCTTTTCCTGTCCGGTCTGCGGTGGGACGTCGCACAGCATCCACACATCGCGGGGGCTGTTTCAATGCACGCGCTGCCGTCGGCAGACCTCGCCGACCGCGGGAACGATCTTCGCTGCGACGAAATTGCCGCTGCGTACGTGGTTCCGGGCGATGTACCACATGACGCAGAGCAAACAGGGGATCTCCTCGATCGAGCTCGGCCGACGCCTCGGTGTCCGCCAGACGACGGCGTGGATGCTCAAGCACAAGCTGCAGCAGGCGATGATGGAGCGTGACGGACGCAAACGTCTGAAAGGGCGGATCGAGATCGACGACGCGGTTCTCGGCGGTCAGCGCTCCGGTGGTAAGCGAGGACGCGGCGCGCCAGGCAAAACCCCGTTTGTCGCGGCGGTCGAGACGACCGAAGACGGCAAGGCGGTCCAGTTGAAACTGCGCCGGGTCGCGGGGTTCACCGGCCAGGAGATTTCGCGTTTCGCGTTGCGCAGTCTCGATCCCGCCTGCAATGTGGTCAGTGACGGGTTGGCCTGCTTTCATCGGGTCACCGACGCCGGGTGTGCGCATCAGGCAATCGTCACCGGAGGCGGTGCCGAAGCCGCGCGTCACCCGGTGTTCCGATGGGTCAACACAACCCTTGGGAACATCAAGTCCGCGATCGTCGGCACCTACCGGGCCATCAGCAGCAAACACACGCCGCGATATCTCGCCGAATTCGAGTACCGCTATAATCGCCGATACGATCTCGCCAGCATGATCCCAAGGCTCGGATACGCCGTCGTCCACGCCCCGCCAATGCCATACAGACTGCTGAAACTGGCGGAGGTTTATGGGTAAGCAGGTATGCATTTGCAATCGCCAGGCGGCGATAGAGAGCCGCGATACGATCAACAAAAATCTCCATGGTGAATTCCTGGCGGTACAAACAGCGCCCTCCCGCCGCGAGTCGCTCGGCCAGCGCGGCATCGTCGATCAGACGACGCAGCGCGCTTGCAATCTCGCGGCTGCCGCCGGGCGGCACGAACAGGGCGGTCGAATCATCGTCCAGCACCTCGGGAATACTGCCGACCGGCGTGCAGATCACGGGTGTGCCTGCTCCCAGTGCTTCCAGAACGACCAAAGGCAGACCTTCATGATAGGAGGGCAGCACCAGCACATGCGCGCTCGCGGTCAGTTCGGCGGCGCGCGTCCGGTCGATCCAGCCGGTGAACGAAACGCGGTCGTCCAGCCCCAGTTCCCCGGCCTGCCGGCGATAGGTTTCGATGGCGCCGCCACCGGCGAAGATCGCCTCGAAACGGCATCCGGCGAGCATCTGATCAGCGAGCGCCACCAACAGGTCGCCCACGCCCTTGCGGGGTGTCAGGTTGCCGAGAAACAGGATTCGGAATATCGGCCCCCGGGCGGTCGGCTCTCCCAGGGCAATCACCGGCACCCCGTTGCGGATGACCGCGATCCGGTCGGGTGCCACTCCGATCGTGTTCACCAGCCAATCGCGCCAACCGGTCCCGAGAACCACGCACAAATCCGCCTGCCGAAAGACACCGCGGGCAAGCCAGCGGCCCCAGCCGGGCAAGCCGTCATAGAACGGCCGGATTTCAGCCGCGTGCAGATGCAGCAGCACCGGCACGCCGACCAGCCGGGCGGCAAACGCCACCACCCCCTTCCGGACCAGGCTGGCGCGTTCCGCGACATGGATATGCACAAGACCGAGCCGCCCGCGCGCCGCACCGAGCATAACGCGCACAAGTACGACCATCAGGTACCAGGGCGACCAAACCACAGAGCCCGGCCCCCGCGCATCGACCGGGATCAGACGCAGCGGCAGATCCGCCGGGGCATATGCCATAAGATAAGACACGACCTGCCCCATTCCTCCTCCGACGGCGGCGACTGGACAGACCAGAAAACAATCTTTTCGTCGCATCGATTTGCGCACTGGAAAAAATCTCAATAATTATAATAAAGTATAAAAATAAATATACTGTTTTTCGCTTTATTGGTTTGCTAGCATGATTAAAATGAAACACGCAATTGATTTCGATGACGACGTTTCCGCATGGCTGCCGCGCCAGTGATTGCGGCGCTGCCCACCGTCGTCGCGGCCGCCAGTCGACTGCCACCTGGATATCTTCATACGTCGGGCAGTCAGATCGTGGATGCGGCGGGTCGCCCGGTGCGGATAGCAAGCGTCGGGTGGAACCAGCATTTCGGTGACGTTCCAGCCACGGTGAACGCGATCGCGGCCTCGGGGTTCAACACCATCCGGGTTTCGTGGGACGACGCCGATCTGGCTGCCGACCGCGTTCTGCTCGCCCATATCGTAGCGGCGGCCACCAGATCGGGGCTGAAGGTGATCATCGATCACCATAACAACGAAGGCTTCACCAACCCGCGTGACGGTTACGGCGCCCAGCAACGCAACGGGCTCTGGTTCGATCGCGGGCCGGGCACCAACAACACCAATGGCGCGGGCGTCCCCGGCACCGTCAGCGCGGCACGCTTCGAGGCTGACTGGCTCACCATCGCGCGGGTTTTCGCCGGTAATCCGACCGTCATCGGCTTCGATCTCGATAATGAACCGACCGCCAACGGTCACATCACCTGGGGCGGTGGCGGCCCGACCGACATTCACGCGATGTACCAGACCGTGGGCGACGCGATCCAGCGCATCGATCCCGGCGTGCTGATCATCGCCGAAGGTCCGCAGAATTATCGAACGTCCTTCGCCCATCGCGGCCCGGCACCGGTCGGGGATCTGACCGTGGCCGGCTCGATGCCGGTGGTGCTCACGATCCCCGACCACGTGGTTTATTCAGTTCACGATTATCCAACCGGGATTTCGAATTTCCGCCCCGATTCGGGCCCGGCAGCGATTGCGCAGATGAACCGTGTCTGGGGTTATCTGGTGACCGGTCATATCGCACCGGTCTGGATCGGCGAGATGGGCAGCAGCATGAAAACCGCCAATGACCGCGCCTGGGCGGCGACGCTTCTGGGGTACATGAACGGGCAGGATGGTGCCGAAGGCGGCCCGGTGTTCACCGCCGGGCAACAGCCCGTGCCGGGTGACTGGTGGGCCTGGGGCTATTTGCCGGGTCAGGCGCCCGATGGCACGCTCAACGCCGCCGGAGGTTTGCGACGTTCACAATATCGCGTTTGGCAACAACTCCTGCCGATTGATCCGGCGCGTCAGCCAGGATAAATCAGCCCAAATCATGCTTATTAAATAGAAAACGCTCAGAAAGAGATTTCGATACCTATAAATTACCAATTGTATTTGTTTTTAAAGTTTCAGTTCTATTTATTTACATTTTTTTCTGTTGTTTTGGGAGCGCAATTTAGCTAGTAATTAATCCATTGCTGCGCTGCACCTTTCAACTGTTACAATGATTTTCTGCAGAATTTTCTTGGCTGTCGTGCCGATCTTTTCATGAACGTGACCCTCGCGGGTCGAAGAATCCGGCAGATTATTTCAAAACGAGGCGACTGCATTGTCTTCGGATCATTATTCCAGCCCGACCAGCCTATTTCAGCAGACGCATTCTGGCAGGCCGGTTGCCGGGCGGCTCTCGCCCGGCACCGGCTTCTCGCTTCTGGCAGCCTTCGGCGAAGCCGCGATCATCGCCGGGGCCGTCGCCGCCGCCCTCCTGTTGTTCCGGTCCACCAGTTCTCTCGGCTGGGCAAGCTGGGTCGCCCTGATCGGTCTGCCGCTGTCCACCGTGGCTATTCTCGCCCAGCGGCAGTTCTATGCCGCTCACAATCTCCTGTTCGCGCGATTCCAGCCACTGCGTCTGACCGGTGCCTGGATCGGGGCGTTCGCGACCACCATCGTGCTGGCCACGCTCGCCCGGAGCATCGAGCCGGTGCGCCTGCACGAAATCGGCATGGTGCCGCCGGAACTCGCCGTCCTGTTCGGGGCCGGGCTCGGCGCGCTGTTCGCGGGCCGGGTTGCATGGGCGGTCGTTCGCC
Organism: Acidiphilium acidophilum; assembly: GCF_033842475.1. Lineage (NCBI taxonomy): Bacteria > Pseudomonadati > Pseudomonadota > Alphaproteobacteria > Acetobacterales > Acidocellaceae > Acidiphilium > Acidiphilium acidophilum. The sequence continues at coordinate 2,379,894 of NZ_JAWXYB010000018.1, forward strand.
CGCGATTCGCGATTCATGCCGTGCCGCGGGTCCTGTTCATCGGCGCGCTCGACGCGAGCCGCCGTCTGCTCGCCCAGTTGCACGAGGAGGACACGATCCATCTCGTCGCCACGCTCGACTATCGCGACGACACGATCGCTCGATCCGCCACGGCGGATTTGGCTTCCGTGGAACCCACTCTATCGGGTCACGACCGGCTTGCCGCAATGCTGGAGCGCGAGGCGATCGATGCAATCCTGATCGCGCTGCCGCACACGCCGCAGGATGCAACCGCCGCGATCGCCGCCGCCGCGCAGAGTTGCGGGGTCACCACGGTGGCCCTCCCCGGCCGGTCGCTGCGGCGCAACCCCGCCGCCGGCTTCACCACCCTCGGCGGTGTGCCAGTCCTGCAACGCGAGACGACGGGCCTGCCGCCCGGCTTCATGGTGCAGAAGCGCCTGTTCGATCTCCTGCTCGGTGGGCTGGTCCTGCTCGTCATCGCCCCGGTCATGGCGATCATCGCGGTCCTGATCCGGCTCGATTCGTCGGGTCCGGTGCTGTTTCGCCAGCTGCGGGTCGGTCGCGGCGGTGCGCTGTTTGAAATCCTGAAGTTCCGCACCATGCACCATCAGGTCCCCCGTGATCCGGGCCAGGATCACGGGGCGGTGCCAGATCAATTACAAACCGCGCGCAACGATCGGCGCATCACCCGCCTCGGCGCGGTATTACGCCGGCACAGCCTCGATGAACTGCCCCAGATTTTCAACGTGCTGCGCGGCGATATGTCGATCATCGGCCCCCGCCCGCACGCGGCCGACATGACGGTCGAGGGCATGCGCCTCGAAGCACTGGTACCCGACTACACCGCGCGCTTCGCGGTCCCGCCCGGGATCACCGGATGGGCCCAGATCAATGGCCGTCGCGGCATTCTCGACACCGCCATCGCCCTGCAGAACCGGGTCGACCACGACCTCTATTATATCGAAAACTGGTCACTCGGCTTCGATGTTTCGATTCTGCTGCGCACCATCCTGTGCGTAATCCGCGACGATCAGGCGTTCTGAACCGCCCCTTTCCCGAGAGTGTCGAACAGCATGAACACCCATTTCCGTCCCGTCCAAAGTGAACACCCCGTTCGGGATCACCTCGGCGACTCCACGACCGCGCGCCCGCTGACCACCACGACAGCAATCCATACCGAACCGCTGCCATACGGGTTCATCGCGCTGTTTCAGACGATCGAAACCCTGAGGGTGCCGGATCGCAGCTTCATCATCCAGTTCGTGGCACCGCACCCCGGTGCCGGCACCTCCACGGTCGCAGCCGGCTTCGCCATCGCCGCAGCGCAATCCTACCGTCGTCCGGTCCTGCTCATCGATGCCGGTGCCGCTTATGCCGCCGGCCCGTTGGAGCCGGTTCCGACCGATACGGCCTATCTCATGAAATCCACCCTCCGGCCCCGGGCCGAGCCTTTCATCGATCCGGCGGAAACCAGCCTCGAAAACCGCCTCGCCGATCTGCGCCGCCATTACCATGCCATCGTGATCGACTGCCCCGCCCTCGGCCGTTCCGCCGAAGCCGTCACCATCGCCCGCCATTGCGATGGAACCGCACTGATCGCCGCCGCCGCGCGGTCTTCAGCCCGCGAAATGCTTGCCGCGCGTGATGCCATCACGCAGGTCGGCGGTCAGATCCTTGGTGCGGTGTTCAACCGCGAGCGCAGCTATCGCCCGCGCTGGCTGGGGGGACAAGGTTGACGTCGCGACCCTGCGCCGAACCGCAACGCCGCAACCTCCACCGCCTGATCGCGGGCTATCTGCCGGCCACGATCATTCCTGCCGTGGTCTCGCTCGGCGTCGTGCTCGCGTTCACCCGCCTGTTGTCCCCCGCCGAATACGGCCGGTACAGTCTAGCATTCACCGCGCTGACGGTCATGCAGGTCTCGTTGTTCTACACGTTGAGCCTCGCGATCGTACGGTTCTACCCGATAGCGGCGCGAAACGGCACCACGTCGGATCTGGTGCGAACCAGCTATATCGGCATCCTGGTTGTAGGCCTGGTTGCAGCGGGTGCGACGGTTGCGGTTCTGCTGTTCGTTCCGCTCCCGCCCCGGCTGGTTCCGGTGCTCTGGCTGGCGGTGCCGCTCCTGTTGCTGCGCGCCACCGTCTCGGCCGGGCAGGCGGTGCGCCGCGCCAGCGATTCGGTCCGCGCTTATTCGATCGTCGAATGCGGGCAGTCGATCATCGGCTTCAGCGCGGGTGTCGTGCTGGTGATCCTGCGCGGCCCCACGGCCATCAATGTCATGCTCGGCCTCATCATCGGCGCCGCGACCATGCTGGCGATCGGCGCGCGGGATTTCTGGCGCGCCTTCCTCGCAGGGCGGTTCGACGCCACCCTGCGGCGCGATGCCTGGGTGTTCTGCGCGCCGCTCGCCGCGACCTACGCCGTCAGTGCCGCGCTGCAATACGGCGACCGCTTCATGGTCGCCGGGCTTGCCGGGGTTCAGGCGCTGGGCATCTATACCGTAGCGACGGTCCTGGTCGACCGCCCGACCTCGCTTGCGGGCATGGCCATCACCACGGCGACATTCCCGCGCGTCGTGCACATCATGGAAAACGAGGGGGTCGAAACCGCGCGCACGCAGCTCGGGTTCAACGGCATCCTCCTGCTCGCGGTCGCCGCACCGGCCTGCCTCGGCCTCATGCTGATCGCCCCGCAACTCGCGTTCATTTCGGTTGGCTCCGCGTTCCGCACCGGGCTGGTGAAACTGCTGCCGATCGTGGCCGCGACCGCGCTGGTCCGCATGATGTCGGCCCATTTCATCGATCATGCCTATCACCTCGCCCGCCGGTCCGACCTGATGCTGCTGGCTTACGGCCCGCTCGCGGTGCTCAATCTCGGTATCGATGTCGTGCTGATCCCCCGCTACGGCGTACTCGGTGCCGCCTGGGCCGCGTTCGGCTGCCTCAGCCTGCAATGCCTGCTCAGCGCGATCCTGGCCCGCCGGGTTTTTCCGCTTCTGCTGCCGTTGGCCGATATCGTGCGTGTCGCGGTCGCCATGATCCCGATGGTGGTGCTCGCGCGCATGATCACGCTCTCCAACCCGTGGCTTCATCTCGCCGTGATCATGCTCGGAAGCATCCTCACCTACGCGGTCATGCTGGTCGCCGTGGATCTCGGCGGCCTGCGCGGAATGCTCGCCACACGGCTTCGTCGCGGTGTCACCGTTCAGGGGCGGGCATGAGCGCGGCCTACACCTCGATCGATCCTCCGCGCAGCTTCCGCCGCGTCTGGCGCGACCGGCTCCTCTGCGAATGGTGGTCGATCGGCATCTGCGCGCGTTCGATCGGTGAGGTGCTGGATCACGGTGCCTTGGGGCCGGTGCACTGGCTGGAACCCGCGCGCGGTGCCGCCTACCGGGCCGATCCGTTCGTCCTGCCCGGCACCGGGCTGCTATTGTGCGAGGAGGTGCCGCTCGCAAGCGGCATCGGGCGTATCGTGGCCTTGCGCGCGCATGATGGAAGCTTCGCGCCGGTGCGCACCTTGCTCGACGACGGTATCCACCGGTCGTACCCGTTTATCTGGCAGGACGGCGGCGAGAGTTTTCTGCTCCCCGAATCTTCTGCCGGCGGGCCGACCATACTCTATCGCATCACGCCCGATCTGCGTCTCCAAACCGTCACCACCATCGCTCCCGGCCGCCGGCTGGTCGATGCCACAATGTTTCGGGCCGGCACGCGTCTCTGGATCGCGGCGACCGATCTCGAATACGGCACCAACGACAATCTCTGCCTTTATCACGCCGATCATCCGGCCGGCCCCTGGCTGGCCCATGCGTTGAACCCGGTCGTGACCCACCGCCGCACCGCCCGAAGCGGCGGCACGCCCTTTCATCACGCGGGCCGCTTCTTCCGCCCGGCACAGGACTGTAGCGAAACCTATGGCGGCGCGCTGATCATCACCGAAATCACCGCATTGACGCCGGATGTTTTCGCCGAACGCATCGTCTGCCGGCTCGCCCCCGACCGGAACGGTCCGTTTCCCGACGGGCTGCACACTTTGTCCTCGGACGGCGAACGCTGCTTCGTCGACGGCAAGCGCATGGTGTTCGACCCGCGTGTAGTCGCGGGCAAAATCGCGCGCCGCCTGACCACGCGCCCCCGTACACTGAGGCTGGTGGCATGAACCCGCCCCTCGACCATACCGCGTTCGACCGGATCACCACCGGGTCCGACACAGCCGAAGTACCCTCTGGCGCTTCACCCCCGCCGCCAGCCTCGATCGTGATCTTCCTGCCGTCATTGACCATCGGCGGCGCTGAAATATCTCTCATCCGCCTTGCCGGAGGGTTCGCCGCCACCGGAGATCGCGTTGCGGTCGTGGTGCAGACATCGGTTACCGGCGAGACTATCCCCCTGCCGCCAGAGGTCGAACTGATCGTGCTCGGCATCCGGCGCACCTGGGCCAGCCCGTTCGCATTGGCGCGTTTCGCCGTCGCCTGGGGTGCGGATGTGATGATCGCGGCGCTGCCCCACAACAATCTCGCCGCCATTTTCGCAGGCCGGATCGCCCACCTCCGCTATCGCAGACATCTGCGCGTGGTCGTGACCGAACACGCCCCGATCGGCGCTCTGATCGCCGCCAACCGCGGATTTCGTTATCGTATCCTGCCGCTCATGCAACGGTGGCTCTACCCGATGGCCGACGCGGTGGTCTGCGCCTCCAGCGGCATCGCGACCGAGCTTCGCGCCACCCTGCCGGTTCGCACCCCGATCCACACGATCTTCAACCCGATCGTCTCCAAAGTTCTTTCATCCGCCGAACCAACCCCGCCGCCTGAGCCCGATCCGGCGCGGTCCGTGCTGATCGTCGCGGCAGGGCGGCTGGCGCCCGAGAAGGATTTCGCGACCCTGCTTCGCGCCTTCGCCCTGCTGCGCGTGCAAATCCCCGCCCGCCTCGTCATCGCCGGGGAAGGAACCGAGCGCCCCCGCCTCATGGCCCTCGCCGCCGCTCTCGGTATCACGAGCGATGTCGAAATGCCTGGGTTCGTGACCGGTCTGCCCGCCCTGCTCGCCCGTGCCGATGTATTCGTCAGTACCTCCCGCTTCGAAGGATTCGGCAATGTCATCGCCGAAGCGCTTGCCTGCGGCACCAGGATCGTCGCAACCGACTGCCCGGTCGGCCCACGGGAAATCCTGGCTGGCGGCGCTTTCGGCACGTTAGTACCGGTCGGCGACGCCCCGGCGATCGCCGGCGCGATCTCTCACGCGCTCGATCACGATCACGACCGCGCCGCACTGCGTCATCGCGCGGCGGATTTCACGGTCGAGGCCAGCATGGCGGCCTATCGCGCGGTGATTACCCCTGCCGGTCGGCCGTTGTCGCTGGCGATCTACATGCACGACTTCAGCAGCGGCGGGGTCGAACACGCGGTTCTCAGCCTGATCGGCGCCTTCCGCGCCGGAGGCATCGATGTCACCCTTCTGGTCCATTCCGATGCCGGGGAACTGCGCGGGAGGCTTCCACCCGACCTGCCGGTGGTGAATTTCGCCACCGGCCGGACCATCGCGGACCTGCCGCCGCTCATCCGCTATCTGCGCCGAAACCGGCCTGATATCCTGCTCGCCAACCTCGACCACAACAATCTGATCGCCACCTTGGCAAGCCTGATCGCGCGAACCGGCACGCGGCTGGTCATCGTCCAGCACAATGCGTTGAGCGCCGAAGCCTCTGCCATGCCGAGCCTGAAATACCGCCTGCTGCCGCTGGCCTACCGCATTCTCGCTCCCCGCGCCGCCGGAATCGTTGCGGTATCGGCAGGGGTTGCCGACGATCTGGCCCATTGCGCCGGGCTCGACCGCGCGGCCATCAGCGTCATCAACAATCCCGTCGTCGACGACGGTTTCGCCGCCCGCACCGCTGCCCCGGGCCAACACCCGTGGATCAGCGAGGCCGCGACAATACCCCTGTTCGTCACCGCCGGTCGCCTGGTCGCCCAGAAAGACCCCGAAACCCTGATCCGCGCCTTCGCCATCGCCCGCGCCAGACATCAAATGCGCCTGATCATGCTCGGCGAAGGCCCGTTGCGCCCGAGGCTCGAAGCCCTGATCGCCGAGCATGGTCTCGCTGATGCCGTGCAGATGCCGGGCTACGTCGCCAACCCGCTCCCCTGGTTCGCCGCCGCCACCGGCTTCGTGCTCGCATCGCGCTACGAAGGGTTCGGCAACGTGCTGGTCGAAGCCATGGCCTGCGGCACGCCGGTAATCAGCACCGATTGTCCCCACGGCCCTGCCGAAATCCTCGATAACGGCACTTACGGAACACTGGTCCCGCCCGGCGATATCGAAGCGCTGGCCGACGCACTGGACCCCGACCTCCGGCGGCATTGGCCCGCGGCAGCCCTGCGCGCGCGGGCCGATCATTACACGCTCGCCGCATCCGCTTGCTGCTACCGTTCCCTGTTCGCCCGCCTGATGGACCGGCGGGCGGTATCATGAAGGACATGATGGCGAATCCCGATTTTCGTTCGCGGGACTCGCGCGCGCGGTGCCCGATCCAGCCTCGATCCCGCAGAATTTTCCGCTTCCATTTTGCGCACAGGCGGCCTTTCCTTTGTCTGCCATGACCGCACACCCTATTTTCGGACTGATCCCCAGCACGCTCGATGAAGCCGGCGTCACCTTGCGCCTCGCCACATCCTCTCCGGCAGGCGCAGGTGCCTGCCTCATCGTGACCCCCAATCTGGACCATATCGTGCAACTCCGTCGCAATGCCGCGTTTCGCGCCGCCTATCGCCGCGCCGTCCTCATTCTGTGCGATGGATTTCCAGTGCAGTATTATGCACGCCTGCGGGGTCACCATGCGCACCGGGTCACCGGTTCCGGGCTGATCGCGCGAGTGATGCAGCATCCCGACCCCCCCATGCGTCTGATGTTCGTGGTCGATCGCCCGGAAACCGCCGAGGCGGTAGCCGCCTGGGCGCGCGCGCACGGCATGATCGATCAGGTGGCCACCGCGATTCCGCCCGTCGGCTTCATCGCCCAGCCCGCCGCATGCAGTGCGCTCGCAACCGCCATCGCGCACCATCGGCCAGGCCTCCTGATCATGGGCGTCGGCGCGCCCCAGAGTGAAATCTTCATCGACCGGTATCATCGTGACCTGCCCGATTGCTGGGCGCTCTGCATCGGCCAGGGCGTCAAAATGGCACTCGGCCTGGTGCGCCGCGCACCGCCGGCGGTGCGGACCCTGCATGCCGAATGGCTCTGGCGACTGCTGCAGGAACCGCGCCGACTCGCCGGCCGCTACGGCCTCGGTGCCTTCCGGTTTGCCGGCGCGATTGCCGCCGATCTGCGAGGCTCCCGCTCATGACGCCTCCTGCGTCCCGCGCCCTGCGCCCGCTGATCCCCTCCCGCCGGCCGCCTTACGCGCCGCCCGTGGCCCCGCGCCTCAGTGTCGCGCTGGCCATGCTCTCGCTCGCGATGCAGCTGACCATCTCGGCCAACCTGCTGATGATCATGGGCATTCACTACGACATTCCCGGCGGCAGCCCGATCGTCAAAATCAACCCGGCGACCTATGTGGCGGTCCTTGCCCTCGCGATCCGCCTGTTCGAAGGCGGCGACCCGTTCGGCACCCTGATGCGCCTGTTCGCCGCCAACCGCCTGATCGCCACCTTCGTCATCGCATTCATATCCTGCATCGCCTATTCGCTGATCACGATCGGCGTCACCGGTTCCGCCGCCCTGATCGACAGCTACCTCTCGGCGGGCATCCTGCTCCTCGTGCTCTGCGACATCTCGATCGCCGAACGCCGCGTCCTCGGTGCGGTCATGCTCTCGCTCTACATGCTCAACGTGGTCATCGCGATCACCGAGAGCCTCACCCGCCACCTACTGGTCGGACTCTATATCGGCACCTATCAGTATAAAGCGCCGTTCCAGGTGTTCCGGGGCGTCGCCCTGTACGACCATCCGCTGACCGGCGCGATGATGACGTCGATGGCGATCTTCCTGCTGCTCCAGATGCGCCTGCGCCCGCTATTCACCACCGTCCTGCTCGGCCTTTCACTGGTCGGTCTGTTCGCCTTCGGAGGCCGTGCGGCGCTGGTTGCCACCGTCGCCGCTCTCCTCGCGCTCGGCGCGTGGTTCCTGGCGCTCGATCTGCTGAACCGCCGCCTCACGGCGCTGAAACTCGCCGCGATCCTCGGCGGCCTGGTGCTCAGTTTCGCCCTCGCCTGGTTCGTCATCACCCAGACATCGATCGCCGATCGCATCGTCAGCCAGGATTACGTCGATACCAGCGCCAAAGTCCGCGAGATTCAGTTTCTGGTCCCCGGATTGATGGATTTTCGTGAAATCCTGCTCGGCATCGAGGTCAACCGCATGCCGCAACTCCTGTCAGAGGTCGGGCTGCACCCGCCCTTCACCGGCATCGAAAATTTCTGGCTGGTCGCCTTCGTCAATCTCGGGCTGATCGGCTTCTCGGTCTATCTGCTCGGCTTCATGTCCCTGATGATCGATCTTTGGCGGCGCTCGCCCTTGTTCGGGCGCGTGATGCTCGTGGTGGTCATCATGGTCGCCTCGACCAGCAACTCCCTTGGGGCGAAAAGCAACGTGCTGTTCGTGCTCACCGGCGCCCTGGTCGCCTGCTCGGGCTACGCCGAACCACGCCGCGCCCCGATCGCGGCCAAGCCCCGCTCCGCCGGTTTCGCCCGTCCCGTTCCGCCGCACCGCGCGCTCACCCCGCTCGCGTCCCTGTCCCGAAAGTAAACCGCCATGTCGTCCACGACCCACCGCTTCACCTCCGCCGACAATCTTCACGAACTGGTCGAAACCGGGTTCATGCTGCGGCGGCGTCTGCTGAAATTCGCGTTGCTGATCTTGGCGATCGGCCTCGGTTTCGCGCTCTACGTCAAACCCAGCTACATCGCGACATCGCAGATGGTCGTGCTGCCGAGCACCGAATACACGTTCCGCCCCACCGCCGGATCGCGCTCTCTCGCCAACGAGGCCCTGTCGCTCCAGAACATGATGGATTCCGAAGTCGCGATCATCCGTTCGGCCGATCTGGCGCATCAGGTGATCGCCACGATCGGCGTCAGGACGCTCTACCCCGCCCTCGCCCGCAAGCCCGGCCTGCTCGACCGCCTGATCACCACCATTCACAATCTGGTCGTCCCCCCGAAACCATCGAGCGGCTCCGGCGCGCTCATCGAACGCGCCATCCCCGTATTCGAAAGCCATCTCGATGTCATCGCCGGGGCGGATAACGACGTGATCACCATCCGCTTTGGCAACCCCAGGCCCGAGGTCGCGCGTCAGGTCGTCGCAACCCTCCAGAAACTCTATCTCGAACGCCGCCGCGCGATCTTCACGGATCGTCAGTCCCGCGCCGTCGCCGCTGCCGTCGCCGTCCAGCGCCGCGCGCTCGCGACCGCCGAAGACAATCTCACCGCATTCCAGTCCGCCCACAACGTAACCCAGTTCCAGACCCGCGAATCCATCCTGCTCAGCCAGCAGGGCGGGATGGAACAGGACCTGATGGCAACCCGTTCGAAAGTCGCGCAGCTCTCAACCAGCCTTGCCGCGCTGCGCCGAGCCCATTCCTCGGTGCCCCGCTCGATCCCGCTCCGGCAGAGCACCAATATCGGCGAACGCACCATGGCCCTGCGTTCGAGCCTCGATGCGCTGCGGACCAAACTTGCCACCATGCTGTCCAACTACCGCCCCAGCAGCCCGGAAGCACAAGACCTCCGCGCCCAGATCGCCACCGAAACCGCCCTGCTCGCCCACGCCACCGCCAATGGCGCGCCATCCAGTCTGGAAAGCGGCCAGAACCCGGTCTTCGGCCAGATCGACCTCGATCTGATGCAGGATACGGCATCCCTGGCCGCCGCCCGCACCCGCGCCCAACAGGACAGCGCGGGCCTTGCCCATATCGGAACCCAACTGACGAGGCTCGATGCGCTCAAGGCTAAGCTCGGCAATCTTGAACGCCAGAAGGATCTCGCCGCCGCCAACTACGCCAATGCCGCCAAAACCCTCAGCGAACGGCAGCTCGTCGAACAGGTCGATGCCGAAAAACGCGCCAATGTCCGCGTCCTCTCACCGCCGGTCGTGCCCCTCAACCCCGCACCGCTGCGCAAGCTGATCATGCTGGCCGCCGTGATCCTCGCGCTGTTCGGTGCCGTTCTCATCGTCATCCTCGGCAACTTCTTCCGCAAGGGCGCCCTGTTCGGACGCGTCCTCGAAGCCGATACCGACATCCCGCTCCTTGGCATCATCCCGGAACTCGGCCTCACCCAGATGCACCAGATCAAGGTCAGCCGCTGACGAACGGAGGGCGCGGCTTGCCGCAGGTCAGGCCCTCTCCTCCGCCTCGATGGTCACGAGTTCCGCGCCATCCTCGACGAGTTCACCCACGGAACACAACACCTGCCTGACCACGCCGCCCCCCGGCGCCGTCATGCGGAACTGCACCTTCATCGCCTCGATCGTCACCAGCAGATCACCGGCCGCCACGATATCGCCGGGCGCGACCCCGATCGCCATCACCCGCCCAGGCATCGTCGTCACGACACGTCCACCCCCTGCGGCAGCCTCGCCCCGCGCTGCGAACGGATCGATCACCCGCATCGCATGACGATGCCCGTGCGCGAACACCACGATCAGATCCTCGCGCCGCAACACCGTGACCGTCACGACCTCACCGCCCACCATCACGCGCACCCGATCAGGTGCCACCGCCGTGACGTTCGCCTGATGAATGTGCCCCTCCAGATCGAACCCGAACGCGCATTCGGACCGGGGATAAACCCGCACCGAACACGCCGCCCCGTCAGCCTCCACCATCAGGTCCTGAAACGCCTCACCGTTGAGCCGCCACGCAGTGCGCACATTCCATGGCGATGCCGGATCGCCTGACACCGGCAGATCACGCAGCCAGCGATCGATCGCCGCCGCATACACCACAGCCGATGCCTGGGGCGCCGCCGCCATCAGCGCCGCCTCGTGGCGCGCAATGAACCCGGTATCGAGGTCGGCGACGGCAAAATCGGCTTCGGTGACGATCCGCCGCAGCAGCCCGATATTGTTCCGCACCCCGTCGATCTCGAACCCGGCCAGCGCCTGGGCCAGATGCCGGATCGCCCCGTCACGGTCGGTGTCCCAGGCGATCAACTTGGCGATCATCGGATCGTAATGCACCGAAACCGCATCGCCCTCCCGCACACCGGAGTCGATGCGGACATGGCGGGACGGCTCCGGCAGGCGCAGATGATGCAGCGTGCCGGTCGATGGCGCGAAGTCCCGCGCGGGGTCCTCAGCGTAAATCCGCACCTCGATCGCGTGACCCACCCGCTCGATCTCGTTCTGGGTCAGCGGCAGCGCCTCGCCCACCGCCACCCGGAACTGCCATTCCACGAGGTCAAGCCCGGTGATCATCTCGGTGACCGGATGCTCGACCTGCAGGCGCGTATTCATTTCCATGAAATGAAACTCGCCACCCTCGGCGATGAACTCCACCGTTCCCGCCCCGACGTAATCGATCGCCCGCGCCGCCGCACACGCCGCCTCGCCCATGGTCAGGCGCTGTGCCTCGCTCATCAGCGGCGCGGGCGCTTCCTCGATGATCTTCTGATGGCGGCGCTGGATCGAACAATCCCGCTCGAACAGCGAGACCACATTGCCGAACCGGTCGGCGAAGACCTGGATTTCGATATGCCGTGGCCGGGTGAGGTATTTTTCGATCAGCACATGATCGTCACCGAAGGCCGCGCGCGCCTCGCCCTTGGCCAGCGCAAGGAAAGCCGCGAAATCCGCCGGCGCCGTCACGATCCGCATCCCTTTGCCGCCGCCGCCCGCCGAGGCCTTGATCAGCACCGGATAGCCGATCACCGCAGCCTCGGCTTCGAGGCGCACCGGGTCCTGATCATCGCCGTGATACCCCGGCACCAGCGGCACACCGGCACGGGCCATCAGCGCCTTCGCCGCCGATTTCGAGCCCATCGCGCGAATCGCGGCGGCGGGCGGCCCGATGAAGATCAACCCCGCAGCCGCACAGGCTTCGGCAAAGGCCGCGTTCTCACTGAGAAACCCATAGCCGGGATGCACCGCCGTAGCCCCGCTCGCCCGTGCCGCCCCAATGATGCGCTCGATCGCCAGATAACTCTCCGCCGCAGGTGCCGGCCCGATCGCCACCGCCTGATCGGCGAGTGCGACATGGGCGGCATCGCGATCCGCCTCGGAGAACACCGCGATGCTGCGCAGTCCCATCCGCCGCGCGGTGCGGATGATCCGGCAGGCGATCTCGCCGCGATTGGCGATCAAGACAGAGTCGAACATCATGCCTCGTTCAATCGATCCGCCAGGACGGCGCGCGTTTTTCCAGAAATGCCGCCAGCCCTTCGCGCCCCTCGGGCGATGCACGATGCGCTGAAATCAACTGCGCGGTGGCACTCATCAGGCCGGTCTCGATCGGTCGGTTGGCAACATCGGCCACCAGAGTTTTCGCCGCCCGCATCGCCGAGGGTCCACCCTGTCGCAGCGCATCGATGATCCGCGCCCGTGTGGCCGCCACCGCGCCCGATGGCACGACCTCATGCACCAGACCGAGCCGCAACGCCGTCGCGGCATCGATCACCTCGCCGGTCTGAAAATACCGCCGTGCCTGCCGCGCCCCGATCGCCCGGACCACGTAGGGGCTGATCACCGCCGGGATCAGCCCCAACCGCACCTCGGAAAAACCGAACCGCGCGCCCTCCGCCGCGATCGCGATGTCGCAGCACGCGACGAGCCCGACCCCGCCGCCGAACGCCGCCCCCTGCACCAGCGCGATGGTCGGAATCTCCAACCGGTCGAGCGCCGCCATCAGCCGCGCCAGATCCTCGGCATCGGCGAGATTTTCCGCTGGCGAGTAGTCGGAACTCCGGCGCATCCAGTTCAGATCCGCACCAGCGGAAAAACTCCGCCCCCGCCCTTCCAGACACATCATCCGGATCGAGCGGTCCGCGGCGATGCGGGCGAACACCTCGTTCAACGCACCGATCATGGTATCGTCGAACGCATTGTGAATTTCCGGCCGGTCGAGCATCACGGTTGCGATACCAGCACCATCGATCGTCAGTTCCACGGGACCATTCATGAGCGTCACATCCTGAACAGGCCGAACCGCGTCGGCCGCGCCTCGGTATTCCGGCTTGCCGAAAGCCCGAGACCCAGCACCATGCGGGTATCGGCGGGATCGATGATCCCATCATCCCACAGTCTGGCACTCGCGTAATAGGGATGTCCCTGGCTCTCGTACTGCGCCGCGATCGGTGCCTTGAACACCGCCTCGTCTTCCGCGCTCCAGGCCCCGCCTTTCGCCTCGATATTGTCGCGCCGGACCTGCGCGAGCACCGAAGCCGCCTGAAAGCCGCCCATCACCGAAATCCGCGCATTCGGCCACATCCACAGGAAATGCGGATCATAGGCCCGTCCGCACATGCCGTAATTCCCCGCCCCGAACGAACCGCCGATGATCACGGTGAATTTCGGCACTGCGGCGGTCGCAACCGCCGTCACCAGTTTCGCGCCGTCCTTGGCAATCCCACCCGCCTCGTATTTCCGCCCGACCATGAAGCCCGTGATGTTCTGCAGAAACACCAGCGGAATCCCGCGCTGCGCGCATAATTCGATGAAATGCGCCCCCTTGAGCGCCGATTCCGAAAACAGCACCCCGTTATTGGCGACGATCCCGACCGGATAGCCCCAGACATGGGCGAAACCGGTCACCAGCGTGGTGCCGTAACGCTGCTTGAACTCGTCGAATTCCCCGGCATCGACGATCAGCCGGATCACCTCGCGCACATCGTATTGCGCGCGCGGATCAGCGGGCACCACGCCATAGATATCCTCGGGCTCGCCCAGGGCCGCACGCGGCGGGCGCGTCTCACCCGCCGCAACCGTCCCCGCGTTCAGCGCTGTCACGATCCGCCGCGCAATCCCGAGCGCATGGGCGTCGCTCTCGGCAAAGTGATCCGCGACACCCGAGAGCCGGGTATGCACATCCGCCCCTCCGAGATCCTCCGCCGTCACGATTTCGCCGGTCGCGGCCTTGACCAGCGGCGGTCCCCCGAGAAAAATCGTGCCCTGATCCCGCACGATGATGCTTTCATCGGCCATTGCCGGCACGTAGGCACCGCCCGCCGTGCAGGAGCCCATCACCACCGCGATCTGCGGAATTCCAGCCGCCGACATCTGCGCCTGATTATAGAAAATCCGGCCAAAATGCTCGCGATCGGGAAACACCTCGTCCTGACGAGGCAGATTGGCCCCGCCGGAATCGACGAGATAAATGCACGGCAGCCGGTTCTGCGCCGCAATCGCCTGCGCCCGCAGATGCTTCTTGACCGTGACCGGAAAATACGTCCCGCCCTTCACCGTCGCGTCATTGGCGACGATCACGCATTCCCGTCCGCTAACTCGGCCGATCCCGGTAATGATGCCGCCGGCAGGCACGTCCTCGTCATACATGCCGTGCCCGGCGAATTGCGAAAACTCCAGAAACGGCGAGGCCGGATCGAGCAGCAGCCGCACCCGGTCGCGCGGCAGCAGCTTGCCCCGGCCGACATGCCGCGCCCGCGCCGCTTCGCCGCCACCGGTGCTGATCATCGCGACATCGGCGCGCAATCGTTCGACCAACCCCCGCATCGCCGTCCGATTTTCCGTGAAATCCGCCGAACGCCGATCGATCGCCGAGCGCAACCCGCTCATGCCGTTCCCCCGTTTTGGTCGTCGCGTTATTTTATTACGCAGATACCGATGATCGGCAAGGCGACGACCGCACGATCATCGCCGCCGGAAGCCTACCGCGACCAGATCAGCAGCAGCATCACCCGCGCCTCGCGCGGCGCCGACCCCGGCAGATCGTGCCGACGCGCCACCAGCAGCGACGGCGCGATCGTCAGGCTGCGCGAGAGTTGAAGGTGCGCCGCCACGGTCGCGTCGATCTCCGTCGCCGTCCGGTTCGCCACCACACCGCTGCGCGCATCAAGGCCGAAGGTGAACAGCAGATTGCGCGCATAAGCCTCGGCAATCGCGAGCCGGGCGGTATTTACCGCCGTTCCCGGCGTCCCGAGCGTGGTGGCCAGCCCGGCATCGCGCGTCACGTCGAGTTCGAGCGAAACCAGACCATCCGGCGCCCAGCCCAACCCCGCCGATACCACCGGACTCGTCACATCCCGCACGGTTCCGGCAGCGAATGCCTGACGCACCACGCCCGCGAGCAGCCGCACCCGTGTCACCGCAGCCGGTTCGGTCTCGACCCCGGCGATCAGCGCCAGATCATCGCCATCGGCAAATCCCGCGCCCGCCACCGCATCGCGATAGCGCACCACATCGACATGTCCGGTCACCAGCCAGCGCAGCACCGCATCATCGGCGGTCTCGATCGTGGCACCGGTCGTCAACGAGGTGCGTGCGCGAAACCCCGGCGGCACCGCCCCGCCGATCACGCTCAACCCCGCCTGCGTCGCGGCAATCCGCGCCGTGACATCGAATGCCCCCACCGGGCGGCGGACCGCCAGCCGCACCGCATCGACCACCACGCCGAAGGGCGCGCTGCCGCCGCTCTGCGTCAGACCGAGCGCCGAATCCTGCGTCGCCACCCGCGCCGCCCCGAGGGTCAGGGTCTCCGGCCCGAGCGGGATCTCCATCCCGGCCCCGGCGGAGATATCGTTGGAATCAGCAGCGCCATCGTGACCATAGCGCGTCAGATCGGCCCCGGCATACATCACCAGCCCCAGCGCCGCATCGTCGAGCCGCACCGCCGGCTGGATCTGCCCGACAACCGAAGCCGCCTGCCCGGCGCCCGGCGCGCTGTCGCCCCCGATGCCCGCGCCCAGCGACGGATAGACGTCAACATCCGGCGGAAAACCCGGCAACGCGATCCCCGCGGGCAGATCGTCGCGATGCAGCCGCGAGAGCGCGGTCACGCCCGGTGCCACCGCAAACCCCGGCACGGCCAGCGGCAATGCATCCCCGATCGACTGCGCCACACCAATGCGCACCGAGCCGATCAACCCGATCAGCAGCACCAGAGACGAAATATCCCGCAAGCGATCCGATAGCGACATGATTTCAATTGCAATTCGGTTGCATTTCAGGCCATCATACACAACCTTTAATTGAATGTCGCCGGTCAACAGGATGTTGCGATGCCCGCAAGCCACCCCGATCCATCGACCAGCCCCCGGTCATCGCAGCCCCCGCGCCCCCTGCTCAGCGTGGCGATCTGCACCCATAACCGCAGCCTCGCCACAGCCCGCTGCCTCGCCGGGCTCGGTGCCCCCCGGTCCGACATCGACATTCTGATCATCGATTCCGGGTCGAACGCCACCGAGGCCGAAGCGATCGAGCGCATCAGTACCCGGTTCGGTGCGCAGCACATCCGCCTCGCGGCCATGGGGCTGAGCGCCGCCCGCAACGCCGCCCTCGCCGCATCCCACGGCACCTGGATCGCCTATCTCGACGACGATGCCACCCCCGCGCCGGACTGGGTCGAGGTCCTCACCCGCTCGATCGCGCAGGATCCCGACATCGCGGCGATGGGCGGCAGCATCCTGCCGCAATTCCAGTCCCGCCTGCCATCCTGGTGGCCGCCGTCGCTGCGCGCGGTGCTCACCATCATCGACACGGTCAAGCCCGACGACCCCGGCGCTGCCGACACCGAACCCTATGCCGCGAACATCGCCTTCCGCCGCGACATCCTCACAAGGTTCGGCGGTTTCCCGGCCTGCCTCGGCCGGCACGGCGTCCGCCTGCTGTCGAACGAGGAAACCTACATCATCCGCCGCCTGCGCCGCGCCCGCCTGAAAGTCCGGTTCAATCCGCATCTGGTGGTGCACCACGAAATCGCCCGCGAACGCCTGCAGCCCGCCTGGCTGATCGACCGTCAGTACTGGAGCGGGGTTTCCGAAGCCGTGATGCTCGGCGCGCTCGCCGAACCCCGGGCGCGCAAGGCATGGCGCATGGCGGCCCACACCATCCTGCTGGCGCCTTTGCTGTTCTGGCCAAAATCGAGCACCGCCCTTCTCACCCTGCGCTGCACCGCCGCCTTCGCCGCCGGCTTCGTCCACGGCATCCTGACCGACGCGCCGGACCGCGTTCCCTCCGCCTGATGCGACGGCTCGACATCGATCGCGCCAAAGGCCTCGCGATCATGCTCGTGGTGTTCGGCCATATCGTCGCCCGCCAGGACCCCGCCCACGTCGCCTGGTACCCGCCGCTGCGCCGTGGAATCTACGGGTTTCACATGCCGTTCTTCTTCTATCTGAGCGGCATGGTCGCCTCCCTCGCCAGTCACGTCCGGGTCCCGCCACGCGCATGGGCTGGCCTGCTGAAATCCCGCGCGCGCCGCCTCCTGCTGCCTTTCGCCGTGATGGGTCTGCTGATCATCGCGGGCAAACTCGCCGCCGCCCGGTTCATGTATGTCGACAATCCCCCCCACAGCGTGCTCGCCGGCATGATCGACCTCGTGTGGAACCCGGGGCGCAGCCCCGCTTACTCGCTATGGTACCTCGCGGTGCTCTTCGTCCTCGGCATCACCACCCCCGTCGCGGTCTGGCTCGCCCGCAACCGGCTGTGGCTGGTCCTGCTCGGGTTTGTCGCTCTCGAATGGGCCACGCCGCCATGGCATCTCTACCTCGCCGATATCTGCCGCTACGGCCTGTTCTACGTCATCGGCATCGGCGCCGGAGCCGCCGGGGCACGCTGGACCGACTGGATCGATCGCTGGCATCGCCCCCTGATGGCCGTCTTCGCCACCGGCTTCGTCCTCGTCGCCCGGTTCGGCCACGCCTGGCCGTTCGACCTCCGGTTACTCGCGCTCGGCATCATTTCGATGCCGGCCGTTCATTCTTTGGTAAGACGTCCGTGGTTATCCTCCGATCGTATCCTGGTCACGATGGGGCGATATTCACTCATGATCTACCTGTTCAACACGATCTTCATCGGCTTCACCAAAGGGGTGTTGCTGCACCTGACCTCCTGGAACGGCGATCATTTTCTCCTGTTCCTGGTCGCGATGATGACCACCGGCATGATCGGCCCGATCGTGCTGAAACGCACGGTGCTGCGCGCCATCCCCCCGCTCGACCGGATGACCGGATGATCGGGCCATGTCCGGTTTCATGTCTCGTTCCAGCGCGGTCGCGCGCTTCCTCGACCGTCTGCCGACCGATCTCGCCGGCAGTTTCTCCGATGCCCAGCTCGCCGCGATCGATCTGCATTTCGGCATGCGCTACCGCGCCCGCCACCTGATCGACTGGCGGCACCGCTTCGGCATCGCCCGCTTCAGGCTCTACGCCGTTCTCCTGATCGGGCGGGATCGCAATCCTGCCTGAACCCTCTGGGCGATCAACATCCCCACCATCACGGCCAGCCAGACGATCCGGCTCTGATAGCGGTCATGCGGTCCGGAAAGCGCGCCGGTGACCGCGGCATTGCCGATCAGCGCAAGGCCGACGATCCAGGCCAACGCAACCAGCCGGCCGCCCCGCCCGAAGGTCGCGGGCCACCACCCGGCACCGCAAAACCCTGCCACTGGAAAAGCGAGCGCCACCGCCCCGGTCAGCGCCATCCCGATCACCGCAAGCCCCTGCACCACCGACATCAGCAAGTCCGGAACCCTCAGCCTGCCATGCGCCTGCAGGCTTCCGATGAACGCGCGCACGTCGGGTCGCGCCATATCGCGCGCGATCGTCTGCCACGCCGTGGCATACCAGGGCCGCAGGCCGCTCCCGGGCGCGAACGTCATCATCTGGCGCAGAAAATCCCGCCCCGCATCCCGCGCCACCCATCCGGGCTCGGCGACCAGGGTCGCCGTAACGATCGCCTTGGTCTGCCCGATCAACCGGACCGGCCCGCCGGCGCGATACAGCGGACTGCCCGCCCGCCACAGAAACGCATCCGCAGTATGTGGAATCTCATGCCGATACGCGCACAACGCCCAATCCCGCGCCGCACAATCCCGCGCAAGCACCACACGCGCCGGCCCATCCCCAAGCAGCCGCGCCAGAATGAACGTCGCGCCATACGGCGAGGGCGATGGCCGGCCCGAAGCGATCAGATTGACCCCGATCAGCGCCGCCGTACCGATCACCACCGGCAGCAGCAACGCCCGCCACCGCACCCAGCCGCGCCGCAAAACGCGCGCCGCCAGCACGGTGAGGCACAAGCCCGCATAGATCGGCAGGTTGCTCAGATGCACCATCAGCGCCAGCGTCACGATCCCCGCCAACACCCGGATTTCGACGTTCGACAGGTCCGCTTCCAGCACCAGCAGCGCAAAGGCCAGCACCATCATCGGGGTGAAAATATCCGGCATGATCTGCGCCGCCGTCCACGGCAGCGACGTCACCAGCGACAGCCCGCCCAGCAGCACCGCCCCGGCCCCCAATCCCGCACCGGGAACCACCATCAACTGCGTCCGCCGGATCAGCCAGGATGTCGCGAGGCACTGCGCCAGAACCGGCGGCCACAGGCTGCGCCCCCAATCCAGCGCAAGAATGAAAAAGCTATAAAACGGGGGCCGGTCCCAGCCGAGATGAAACTCCATCGCCTGCGAAATATACGTGCCGGTATCCGAGAAAATCAGCGGAAAGCCGTTATGGAGCGCCGGCCACAGCATCAGCGCCGCGCCCGCCGCGATCAGTCCGGCCTCGCCGAACCCAGCAGCCGCGTCACCGCCCGCGCGGGCGTCAAGACCTGAAATAGCCGCCATAGCGTGGATGATAGAGTTCGGAATCGTCAAAACCTGCCTTTGCATGGCGCGCACCGTCCACCCGCGTCAGCACCGTACCGGCGAGCCGGATACCCGCCTGATCGAGCAGCCCGATCGCCGCCGCCACAACCCGCCGCGGCGTGTCCGACCAACGGACGCACAGCAGCGTCGCATCCGCGACCCGCGCGAGCACCTGCGCCTCGGCGAGCGCGAAGACCGGCGGCAGATCGAGAATGACCAGGTCATACCGCTGCCCCAGCGCCGTCATCAAAAGCGGCAACCGCTGCGACATGAACAGCGAAAGCGCATCGGTCGCGACCGATCCTGCCGGCATCACATCGAGTCCCAGTTCGGTCATCGCGTGAATCGCCCCATCGAGTTCGACCCGCGCGGATAAATGATCGGTCAGGCCCGGCATCCCGCCGAGGTCGAAGACCGCATCGAAACTCGGCTGGCGAATATCGCAATCGATCACCAGAATCCGCATCCCCCCCGCCGCCAGCGACACCGCGAGACTGACCGCGAGCGTGGTCTTGCCCTCCCCGGGTCGCGCGGCGGTGATCGCGAGGCTGCGCGGCCCGGTGGGATCGAGCCACAGGCTGGTCCGCAACGCCCGCATCTGCTCGCTGAACGGCGAAAACGGATGCAGCCGCGCATAATCCGCCACGCTCAGCCCACGCCGGGTCCTGCGGGTCAATTCGGGAATGAGCGCCACGCAGGGCAGGCCGAGATCGGCGCGGACATCCCCGCCGGTCCTGAACGTCGCATCGAGCGCATCCGCCGCCAGAGCCGCCACGCCCCCGAGGCAGAGCCCGAGCAGCACCGCCCCCGCCACGATCAGCACGCTATGAGGCGCGCTCGGGCTTCCGGGCGGGGTGGCCGGTGAAATCACCCGCGCATCCGGCCGGGTCAGCACACTCTGGCTTTCCAGCGTGCCGATCTGTTCGGTCTGCGCGCGCAGCAGGCTGCGTTCGGCGCTGCGCTGCTCTTCAAGGCTCGCGAGCGGCGCGGCACGGATCGATTCCGTCGCGGTCCGATGGCGCAGCGCGGCCAGAGCGGATTCCAGCGTCGCGACCCGCGCCTCATCGGCCCGCACCGCGAGGCGGGACGCCGTCATCTGCCGGGCGGTCGCCGCCGCGATCTGCCCCCGCAAAGCCGCCAGCGCATCCCGCGCCGCGCGCACCGCCGGATAATTCGGCCCCTCGGTGCCCGACAATGACGCGAGTTGTGACGCAAGTTCCGCCGCCCGCGCGCGCATCGGCGCAACATTCGCCGCAATCGCCGCCTGCGCCGCCGCTGCCGGCATGCCGCCCTTGCCACGTTCCATCGCGGCGCGCGCCGTCGCCAGATCGGTCTCGGCGACCGCCAGGCTGTCGGTCAGTTGCCCCGCCTCCTGATCGGTCAGCGGCGCGGCACCGCTGCCATGCTCGGTGCCCGCCCGCGCCCGCGCCCGCGCGATTTCGACATCGAGCACCTCGACCGACCGTGCCGTCGCCGCCGCCCGCCGGGTCAACCAGGCCTGCGCATGATCGAGCACGGCCAGATTGGCGTCACGCTGCCGCGCGAGATAGACCCGCATCGCCGCATTGGCCGCCGCCGCCGAAAGCGCCGGACTGCGGCTGTCAAAACTGACATCGAGCAGTTGCGACCCGTCCGGCACGCTCACCCGCAGCGATGCCCGCACCCGCTCGATCAGATCCCGCCGCGTGAGCGGCTTCGGATGCCACGCCGGCAGGCCGAACAACCGTCCGAACCATCGCCGCCACAGCGGTGCCCGCCCCGCCTGCGGGTTGAACACCGGATCACCCCGAAAATCGACCAACCCGACCATCTGATCGATCGCCGGCAGGCTGCGCACCACCTCGCTCTGGCTCGCCATCAGCGAATCGGTGACCTGGCTGGTCTCCAGCACGCCACGGAGCAATTTCGGATTGAAATCGACCGGGGCGTACAACAGCGTACCGGTCGCGGTATAAACCGGTGCCACGCGCGACAACGCCAATCCCGTCAACAGCGGCAGCCCGATCGCCACACTGCACGCCAGCCGCCAATGGCGGCGCACCGCCCGCAACGGCACCAACGGGTCGGCACGCTCGGCCCTCCCCGCCGATAACGCCAGCCCATGCATGCGCGGGACCGCTTCGGACATTCAGATCGGGCGCGAATTCGGATCGGGCATTGGTTGACCTCCGCATAATATGCGATGCACGCAGTGGCTCGATTATTCTGTCATTTCGCCCAAGAGTCAATCTAAAGTTGTGTGTCACCGCAATCGCCCGAGGGTTGAGTTCACCATGCCATCCCAGCCGCGACGCCGCCTTCTGCTCCGCGCCACCTCCCTGGTCGGCATCGCCGCCATCGCGGGCTGTGCCGACGGTGCCGACCTGCCGCCTTTGCCGCCCGGTGCCACGCATTCCTACCGGCTCGGCACCGGCGACGATATCAGGGTCATCGTGTTCGATCAGAAACAACTGAGCGCCGATTATCGGATCGGCGATTCCGGCACGATCGACCTTCCGCTGCTCGGCCCGGTCACCGCAGCCGGTCACACCACCAGCGGCGTCGCCCATGCCATCACGGCAGGCCTGATCCGGCGCGGTTTCCTGCGCGACCCGAAAGTCGCGGTCGAGGTAAAATCCTACCGGCCCTTCTCGATCCTCGGCGAAGTCAACAAACCCGGCCAATACCCGTTCCAGCCCGGCATGACCGTGCTCACCGCCGTCTCGATCGCCGGCGGCTTCACCTACCGCGCCATCGAGTCACGCTTCGGCGTCATCCGGGTCAGTCATGGAGTCTCGCGCGAATACCGCGCGTCACCGACCACGCTGATCGCGCCGGGCGATGTGGTCAAGGTGATGGAGCGGCATTTTTAGGGTCAGTTCAAGTTTAGGATAAGACTTCTTTTTGTGAACAAAAAGAAGCAAAAAAACTTTATTAATCTTGGCCGATATCGTTAAAAGCGCCCGTGCCTCAACTCATAGAAGTTTTTTGCTTCTTTTTTACAAAAAAGAAGCCCTTTCTCCCCTTTCCTTATCTTACCTTTCAGGAATGGCCACCCTTGGCAAACGCCTCCTGCTGCGCGGGCGATGCCGCCTTCTGATGCAGGGCCTGCCACTCCTTGTAGGGCATCCCATACACGATTTCGCGGGCCTCCGGGTCGGACATCGCCACGCCCTGCGCGTCGGCGGCTTCGCGATACCAGCGCGAAAGGCAATTGCGGCAAAATCCCGCCAAATTCATCAGATCGATGTTCTGCACGTCGCTCCGCTCGCGCAGATGCGCGACCAAAGTGCGGAATGCCGCCGCTTCGAGTTCGGTGCGCTGCGCGTCATTTATCTCTGTCATGTCGTTTGCGTCCACTTCCTCTCCGGCGCGACCACGCAGCCGCGCCGCACTTGTTTGCGATGCCGGATTGTAGCACGACGCCCCCGCACACGCGATCAAAGGATACGGACATGGCCTCTCGGCTCAGGCGTCACCGGCGCACCAAGATCATCGCCACTCTCGGTCCGGCAAGCGCCACCCCGGACATGCTGGCACAATTGTTCGAGGCGGGGGCCGACGTGTTCCGCCTCAATTTCAGCCACGGCACGCATGAGGATCACCTCAGCCGTATCGAGATGATCCGCGCCCTGGAACGCAAGTTCGATCGCCCGATCGGCATTCTGGCCGACATTCAGGGACCGAAGCTGCGGGTCGGCCAGTTTCGCGGCGGCCGCATCCAGTTGCAGACCGGCGCCGAATTCCAGCTCGACCTCAATCCCGCCCCCGGCGACACCCGCCGCGTCAACCTGCCGCACCCCGAGATCATCGAAGCCGCCAGCATCGGCGCCACACTCCTGCTCGACGACGGCAAACTCCGTCTGCGGGTCCTGCGCAAGCGCGACGATCATTTGCTGACCGAAATCGTCAACGGCGGCCCGCTCTCGGACCGCAAGGGCGTCAACGTGCCGGACGTCGTCCTGCCGATCCCCGCCCTGACCAGAAAAGACCGGATCGATCTCGCCTTCGCCCTCGAACACGGGGTCGAATACATCGGCCTGTCCTTCGTCCAGCGCGCCGAAGACGTGCTCGAAGCAAGGGAAATCGCCGCCGGCCGCGCCCTGATCATGACCAAGATGGAAAAACCCCAGGCGCTCGACAATCTCGACGCGATCATGGACGCTTCCGACGCCGTCATGGTCGCCCGTGGCGACCTCGGCGTCGAACTCCCGCCCGAGGAAGTGCCGATCGCCCAGAAGCGCATCATCCGCGCCGCCCAGTCGCGCGGCCTGCCCGTCGTGGTCGCAACCCAGATGCTCGAAAGCATGATCTCGGCACCCGCCCCCACGCGTGCCGAAGCTTCCGACGTCGCAACGGCAGTGTTCGACGGCGCGGATGCCGTGATGCTCTCCGCCGAAAGCGCCGCCGGCCAATACCCCCGCGAGGCGGTCAACATGATGGACCGCATCATCGCCCGGGTCGAACGCGACGAGGACTGGCGGCGCGGCATCGATGCCAAACGCCCCGCCCCCGAGGCGTCATCCGCCGATGCCATCGCCCAGGCCGCCGATCAGGTCGCCCGCACCATCGGCGCCAGCGCGATCGTCGCCTTCACCAATTCCGGTGCCAGCGCGTTGCGGGTCGCCCGCGAGCGCCCGAACTGCCCGGTGATCGGCCTGACCCCCTCGATCGACACCGCCCGGCGCATGGCGGTGGTCTGGGGTGTCCATGCCCTGGTCACCGACGAGGTGTTCTCGATGAGCGAAGCGGTCAACCTCTCGGCAAAACTCGCGCGCCAGGAAGGTTTCGTGCAGGCGGGCGAGGAAATCGTGGTCGTCGCCGGCGTGCCGTTCGGCCAGAGCGGCTCGACCAACGCGCTGCGGGTGGCAAAAGTATAGGGCGCCGCCAGCGCGCTGCTTGCATGAGCGTGTCGGCAGCGCCACAATGGCGCACCAATAAATTGAGGACACGCCAATGATCGCCATCTCGGTCCTGTACCCGAAAACCGCGACGTCGAAATTCGATACCGCGTATTATCACGACAGCCACATGAAGCTGGTCGATGCCCGATGGAGCCATATGGGGCTGCACGGCAGCCGGGTGATGCACGGCGTCCCCGGCCCGGACGGCGGCGCGCCGACCTATGCCGTCATCACCATCCTCGAATTCGAAAGCATGGTCGCCTTCGGCAAGGCCGCCGAGGCCCATGGCGCGGAAATCATGGGCGATATCGCCAATTTCACCGATGTCAGCCCGATCCTGCAATTCAACGAGATCGCGGTCTGAAGCCAATATTTTACTTTACTTCTAGGCAGTTCCCCGACTATGTGAAGACGCTCGGGCGCCAGCCCGGGCGTCGGTCCCTGTTTCTGAGGATGTTCCATGCGCCGCACCGCCAGCCGCTTCGCTTTCGGATTGATCGCCACCATGTTCGCCGCCGGCAATGCCATGGCCTGCATGGTGCCGACGACGCAGCAGGCACTCGACGTGATCGGGTTGAAAAGCACCCTGATGGTCAGCGCCCTCACCTGCGACCAGCGCAGCGACTACGACACGTTCATGAAGCGGTTCCAGCCGCACATCCTCGCCGAACAGCACGATGTGGATGCCTATTTCCGCCAGGAACATGGGCGGTTGTTCCAAAGATATGAAGACACCTACATCACCAGCCTCGCCAACGTGCAGTCTTCGGCCGGCATCCACGAAGGCACCGATTTCTGCAACCAGAGCAAAGTCCTGTTCGGCAAGGTCCTCACCTTGAACACCGAACATGAACTCGACGATTTCGCCCGTCGCGCTCCGGCAGTGCAACCCATCGTGGTGGTCGCTTGCGGTATCGTGGAAAGCAGCGCCTTCCGCCGCATGGAGCGCCTCGCGCCCAAGCCGTGACGAGCCTTGCCGGCGCGCCTAATTTTCGCGCCGTCGCCCCTCTGCCCACCCGTGATGGCCGCCATTTGCGACCCGATACGCTGTACCGGTCAGGTGTTCTTGCCCACCTGACCGAAGCGGACCTCGCTGTCGTCGAAACCCTCAGCGTCAAGCTGATCTGCGACCTGCGCAGCAGCGCGGAGCGCCACCGCTTTCCGAGCCGATGGCCCAGTCTCGCCCCCGCCCGTACCATCGTGATGCCCGGCACGACCGACCGCGAAGCCGGCATGCAACCCCTGATCGACCGCCTCGCCCGCGAGCCGGGTCCCGAAGGGGCGTATCGCGCGATGCTCGACCTCTATGCGGCGTTGCCGCGGCTCGTTGCCCCCGTGTTGAGCGACACCACCGAAGCGATCATCAGCGGCTGGGGCATTCCCCTTCTGGTCCATTGTCACGTCGGAAAAGATCGTACCGGCGTCACCGTCGCCCTCCTGCTCGCCGCACTCGGCATCGAGCGCGATGCGATCATCGCGGATTATCTCGAAACTGCAAACCGGATCGATATCGAAGCCGAGACGAAACACGTCGCCCGGACTCTCGGCAACCTGCTCGGTCGCGCCATCGACCCGGGAACGCTCGACTGTCTCGGCCGGGCCGACCCGGCCTATATCGAGACCATGTTCACCGCGATCGACCGGCAATGGGGTGGCGTCATTGCCTATTTCGAAGCGCTCGGCCTCACTGCGAGCGGTCGCGAACGTCTCCAGGCCCGGTTGCTGGCATAAAAAAACCCCGGCCGAAGCCGGGGCTTTTCAGAGCCATGATACCGAAATCAGTGAAGAATGATTTCCACGCGGCGGTTCTGCGGCTCGCGCACACCCGGGCCGGTCGGAACCAGCAGATGGGTCTCGCCGAAGCCCTTGATCACGATGTCGCTCTTCGGCACGCCGTCGGTCACCAGCTGGGCGGCGACGTTGTCGGCACGGCGATAGGAGAGCTTCATGTTGTAGCCCGGGCTGCCCGACGTATCGGTGTAGCCGTTCACGTTCAGGCTGGTCACATGGGTCGTCTGCGAAGCCTGCGCGGCCTCGGCAACGATCTGCGTGGCGCGCGGCGTCAGATCGGCCTTGTTCCAGTTGAAGAACACCAGATAGGTCCGGGCCGGCGCAGGCGCCGGAGCGGCAACTGGGGTCGGTGCCGGAGCCGGCGCTGCGGGCGGCATCGGCGGGAACAGCTCGTAGCTCAAGCCCACCAGAACCATATTGTTGGAATCGCGGCCAACCTTGAAGGTCGCGGGATGGCCATCCTCGATCGCCTTGTAATGCTGCGTGCCGATGGTCGACATGTAGCGATATTGCACCTGCGCCGCGAGCCCAGGCGCGCCCGGGATCGGAAACGACATGCCGACGATGCCCTGATAGGCGAATGAGCCCGGTGTTCCGTTAATGTAGCTGCCGGTGCCGGGGATCTCGACATTGCGCCAGTCGAGGAACTGATACCCGACGCCCGCGCCGATGAACGGGTAAAGGTAAGGAATACCGATGTCGAAATCGTACAGCCCGTTGACCATCGCGCCGAACTTCTTCTCGTTGCCGCTGGCGACGAACTGGTTGGGGCCGACATCGAGCTTCTTGACTTGGTTATTAAAGTAATCGCCTTCGAGTTCAACCCGGAAACCATTTCCGAACCCGTAGCCGATCGAGGCCTCGCCGGTAAATCCGTTGCTGAACAAGGCCTTGCCACCGAGATTGGTGCTGACACCATTGATCGCGTAGCTTTCGACCTTGCGGCTGTTCATCACGTTGTAGCCGAGCCCGGCGCTCACATAGGGGCCGGTCACCGGCTGCGCCTTCGCAGCGATGGGCAACAGCGCAGGGGCTGCAATAAAGCTTGCAACCAGAAGTGTTGAGCGGATTTTCATCTGTTGTCTCCTCGTGCGCCCGGACCCGTGTTGAGAAATTCGAACCGGATTAACCAAACGATGAGGCCTATGTAGCATCGCTAACCGGCCCGGTGCAGGGCAGATCGCCCTCGGCGCGGCCGATATGGCTTGATTTCAGGCCCATGTTGCGCCAGCGCCACATATTACGAATCCAATGTGGCTTTTATGACAAAGCCATGACGCAACAAAAACCCCCGGCCTGAGCCGGGGGTTTTCAGAGGCTTCATGCAACGCGGCGCTTGCGCTCCGCGTCAGATCGAAGACACGCCGAAATCAGTGAAGAATGATTTCCACGCGGCGGTTCTGCGGCTCGCGCACACCCGGGCCGGTCGGAACCAGCAGATGGGTCTCGCCGAAGCCCTTGATCACGATGTCGCTCTTCGGCACGCCGTCGGTCACCAGCTGGGCGGCAACGTTGTCGGCACGGCGATAGGAGAGCTTCATGTTGTAGCCCGGGCTGCCCGACGTGTCGGTGTAGCCGTTCACATTCAGGCTGGTCACATGGGTCGTCTGCGAAGCCTGCGCGGCCTCGGCAACGATCTGCGTGGCACGCGGCGTCAGATCAGCCTTGTTCCAGTTGAAGAACACCAGATAGGTCCGGGCCGGCGCAGGAGCGGGAGCGGCAACCGGGGTCGGTGCCGGAGCAGGCGGCGGCGGCGGCGCGGGCGGGAACAGCTCGTAACGTGCGCCAAGCAGAATCTCGTGATTCCCCGAATGACCGACATTCACGACAGTCCCATAATCGTTATACTTACGATCATGCGTCAGTTCAGTGTACTGATACTGCGCGGTCAGCGCGAGACCCGGAACTTCAGGAACGTTATAGGCAACACCGGCCCCGACATCGAACGCAAAGCTGCCATAGGTACCGCCGATCTGGTCGTCCGGACCCGGCGGCAGGCTGACATGCTGGAACTTCTGCCACATGTAACCGACACCGCCACCGACGAACGGAACGAAGTTGGTGCCGGTCGGAATGTCGTAATACCCGTTCAGCAACATGCCATAGGTGTTCACGCCACCATGCACACGCGTGCCGCCGTAAATCGCGCTATCGGCCTTGCGGGTGCTGTTGCGGAAATAATTACCATCGAGCTCGACCCGGAAGCCATTTCCGAACCCGTAGCCGACGCCGACCTGACCAGCCACATCTGGGCGGAACACCAGGCTGCCGTTGTTACCGGTGAATGCGGGTGCCACCGAATATTTCTGGCTCTGCATGATGCTGGTGCCGAGGCCCAGATCAACATACGGGCCGGTCACGGGCGCCGGGCCACCGGTCGCCATCTGCGCATGCGCCAACGGCGCTGCCGCAACGATCGCAGCGCCACAGGTCGCCGCGAAAAGTATTGAGCGATATTTCATAAAGCCTCCATTCGTTAACGTCGTTCAGCCATAACTGGGAACACAAAGCGCTGGTTACAACAAACTGATCTGCCTCTGATATGGCTTTGTCAATTAAGATCTTGTCATTTCAGCGGTATTTACACTTTGATGCAGGACGGCAACTCATCGCGATCCCCCCTCGCACCCAATCAACCGGAACGTCACTGCCGCATCCCCGACCACTGTGGCACCCGGTTCGGAGCGGATCAGCCATCCCCTGAACAAGGGCGCACTAACATCCTGACCACCTTGATCTTTGGCATCGGACACAGTTGCTCCCACCCTCTGCGCGATCACGGTCACAAAAATCGCCGCATCCGGCGTCATATCCGGCGGACGGACCACGCACGCCCCGACAGCGACGGCCAGACGCCCCTCGGTCGCGCTCGACCCCACGGGCACCTTGATCCGCCGTACCGCGCCATCCTCCTTGTCGAGCACATCGAGCACCGCGACCGGGCGGCGCAGCCACACCGGCGGCACCTGAACCGGCGCTTCCGCATGGCTGGATTGCGTTCCGCTCGAATCCTGCCGGTTCGCGACCGCCTGGTCGGATGACGGCGCGCCACCGGTCAATCCCGGCGGCACGGTGAGCGAGGATTGCGGCAGATCCGGCGCGGGCAGCGGTGCCGTTGTCGAAGGTGCCGGTGCCGGCAACGGCGCATCGGGCACGGAAGTCACGCCCGGCGAAAGCGGCATCGGCGCCATCTCGCCCGAGGCCGAGTTCTGGGCACGGCCCAAACCCGGCAGCGCGACCAGCATCGCCACGCCGCAGATCAGGGCGATGCGCCCGCTCACGGCGATTTCGCGGGACCGGTCAAGCCGGGAAGCGCGGTCTTTCCACCCGCCCCCGCCGCCGGATCGGTGGCGGCCCCACCCGATTTACCCGCCGCGCCCTTCGCGGTGCTGCTTGCGAAATTCGCCGCGCTGAACACGAATTTACCCAGCAGCGATTCGATGTTGATGGCCGATTGCGTCACCACGATCTGCCCGCCCGGCTTGAGCATGGTATCGGAGCCACCCGGCGCGATCGAAAGATAATCCCCGCCCAGCAGCGAGGCGCTTTCGATCGCCGCACTGCTGTCCTTCGGGATCTTCACCGCCGGATCGATCATGAAATCGACGATCGCCGCATAGGTCTGCTGATTGAGCGTGGTCTTCTCGACATGTCCCACGGTCACTCCCGCAATCTTGACCGGCGAGCCGACTTTCAACGGCCCGATGCTGCCGAACTGGGCATGGAGCACATACCCGTTCGTCGCCGTGGTATGCGTGCGCGAAAACGCGAATACGAGAAACGCAACGGCAACCACGATAACGGCAAGACCGGCGATAACTTCGGAAAGACGACGCTGCATCTGCTACTTTCTTGTGGGCGGGACACGCGGCTGCGGCACGACGTGCGCCGCTCAGGCGTCCGGCGTCCAGGGTTCATAGTCTGCGGAGACACCGGCCCGCTGCCCGCCGAGATAATCATGCCCGCGCGGACGGTAAGCCCAAGGTGTCCCGGTCAGGTTCGGTTGATGCGGGCGCTGCCAGTCGCGCCGGCCCGCCTCCGACAACGGTGCGTCGGTGGTGAAGTGAAGCCACGCATGCCATTCGGGCGGCACCAGCGACGCCTCGCGCGCCCCGCCGGCATACATCACCCACCGCCGCGCCCGGCCATCCGGCCGTGTGGCATGGCGTTCCTCGAAATACTGATTGCCCACCCCGTCCCGCCCAACCGCCCCGCCATGCCGCCACGTGTTCAGCACAAGACCGGGATTCGCCAGCAACGCCCGCCACCCACCCAGCGACGCGAGGCTCGGCGCCTCATGCACGCCCGGTGATCGGGCTTTCCTGCCGTGCCGCCGGCTCCGAAGCGACGGCATTTTGGGGTCGAAAGACTTCATGAATGTCTTTATATAGGAACGGTCGGGATCGGTCCATCCATGTCGCGTCGCAGCACGAAGCCGGGTTATCCACAATATTTTGTGGTGCGCTCCCCGCTTATCCACAACATGCCGCAAATCCGATCTGGAACCAGCGGTCGAAACAGGTTAGAGTTACGTTATGTTCAAAGATCGCACAGCCTCCGGTCGCCCCCCTGTCCCATCGGCATGGCGCGGCGTTCGCCTGCGTCGTCTCGAAATCGGGGCCGACCCCGATCATCCCGCCGAACCGGTCATTATCCCCGCCGCCTGGCCGGACCAGTCCGCCGCCGGCCTGGTCGCCCTGCGCCGCTCGCCCCGCGCGATCACCGCCGCCGAAGCCGCCGCCGCCTGGATCGACCCGATCGCCGCGACCATGACAGACAATGAGCCGATCGGCCCCGCCCTGCACGACCTCCTGATCAGCCGGCGCGCCGCACCCTCCCCCGGCCTGTGGCATGGCCAGCCGGAAGCAATCCCGGGCTTCGTGTTCAATCTGCCAATGTTTCTCGATGAGACGGCAGGATTCGACATCGAGGGATTCACCCGCGCGATCGAACTCGCGGTCACGGCGCTCAGCCATGCCAACCCCACCGCCCAGCGTCTCGCGCTCGGCATGGCCGATCTGGCGCTGTTGCTCGCGCGCCTCGATCTCGATTACGCAAGCGAGGCCGCCCGCGCCGTCGCGGCCACCCTGGCCGGCCTGCTTGCCGCCCACGCCGATATCGCATCGGCTGGCCTGCTCGCCCGCGGCATCGCCCCCGGCACCCCGATCACCGGCGCCCCGCTGCCCGCACGCTGCGCGATCGCAGGCCTCACCCAGGCCGCAACCGCCGCCCAGACGCAGGTAGCCCGTCTCGCGCTGCGCCAGCATCGCAGCCTCACCGGCATCATGCCCCCCGGCCCGGTCGAAGCCCTGCTCGGCGTCGAGACCATCGGCATCGCCGCCCCGCTCTCGGCCCTTTCCGGTGACGGATCGCTCGCGTTCTGGGCATGCGCACGTCTCGCCGCGAAAGGCTGCCCCGCCGAATCCGCCCTCGCCGCCACCCTCGCCGGCAGCGACCCGTTCGGCGTCCCCGACCGCGCTGCGTCGCAGACCATGCACGCCGCCGTCGCCCCGTTCTGCGCCCTCTTGCCGGAACTGCCGACCACCCTGCCCCAGCGCGCCGCCCAGCCCGGCATCGGGCGCGACAAACTACCCACCCGCCGGGGCGGCTACACCCAGAAAATCGCCATCGGCGGTCACAAACTCTATCTGCGCACCGGCGAATACCCCGATGGCCGGCTTGGCGAAATCGCCGTCACCCTCCCCCGCGAATCCGCCGCATTCCGGGGCATGGCAGAAGCCTTCGCCAGCGCCGTCAGCCTCGGCCTGCAGCATGGCGTCCCCCTCGAAGACTTCGTCGACGAATTCGCCTTCACCCGGTTCGGCGTTTCCGGCCCGGTCGAGGGCGATTCCGCCATCACCCAGGCCAGTTCCCTGCTCGACTACATCTTCCGCCACCTCGCAACCAATTATCTCGGCCGTCACGATCTGTCCGGCGCGGCCGAGGACCTGCCCGACACACCCGCGCCGCCGCCGCGTCTGCCGCTGGACCTGCCGGAATCCGAAATGCGCCCCCGGCGCCAGCGCCCCGCCCTCAAGCTGGTGAGCTGATCATGAGCATCACCGCCCGCCTGACCGAACTCGGCATCGTCCTGCCGACACCGGCAAGGGCGGTCGCCAACTACGTTCCGGTGGTGATCGCCGCCGGCGTCGCCATCGTCAGCGGCCAGTTGCCGCTCCACGCCGGCGCCCTCATCGCCACCGGCAAGCTCGGCGATACCGTGGATGACGCAACCGGCATCCGCGCCGCCCGCGCCTGCTTCATCAACATCCTCGCCCAGCTCGATGCCGAACTGATCGACGGTCTCGCCTCGGTCGCCCGGGTCGTCCGCCTCGGCGGCTTCATCGCCGCCACTCCCGGCTACACCGGCCACGCCAAAATCATGAACGGCGCGTCGGACCTCGCGGTGGATGTCTTCGGCGAGGCCGGCCGTCACGCCCGCTCGACCATCGGCGTCGCGTCCCTGCCGCTTGATGCCCCGGTCGAGGTCGAAGGGATGTTCCTGCTGCGCTGATCCCGCTCGATTGCACCGCGCCGTCCGCTCGCGTATCTCGCGGCAGAACCGACAGCCCAGGAGTCACTTATGAGCGCCATCGCCGATATCGTCGCCCGCGAAATCCTCGACAGCCGGGGCAACCCCACCGTCGAAGTCGACGTGATGCTCGATTCCGGCGCCATGGGCCGCGCCGCCGTCCCCTCCGGCGCGTCGACCGGCGCGCATGAAGCGGTCGAGCTGCGCGACAGCGACAAATCCCGCTACGGCGGCAAGGGCGTCACCAGGGCCATCGCCGCGATCGAACGTGAAATCTTCGATGCGATCGGCGGGATGGACGCCTCCGAGCAGGTCATGATCGATGAGTTGATGATCGATCTCGATGGCACCTCCAACAAATCCCGCCTCGGTGCCAACGCCATCCTCGGGGTTTCCATCGCCATCGCCAAGGCCGCCGCCGACGATCTCGGCATCCCGCTCTACCGTTATCTCGGCGGCAGCTTCGCCCGCACCCTGCCGGTGCCGATGATGAACATCATCAACGGCGGCCAGCACGCCGACAACCCGATCGACATCCAGGAATTCATGATCCAGCCGGTCGGCGCCGCCAGCCTGGCCGATGCCGTCCGCATGGGGTCCGAGGTATTCCACGCGCTTAAAAAAATCCTCCACGATGCCGGTCACAACACCAATGTCGGCGACGAGGGCGGCTTCGCCCCCGGCCTGAAATCCGCCGAGGAAGCATTGGGCTTCATCAGCCGCGCGGTCGAGCAGGCGGGCTACCGCCCCGGTGAAGATATCGCCTTCGCGCTCGACTGCGCCGCCAACGAATTCTACAAAGAGGGCAAATACCACCTCGAAGGCGAGGGCAAGGTGCTCGATGCCGCCGGCATGACCGCCTACATCGCCGACCTCGCCGGCAAATTCCCGATCATCTCGGTCGAAGACCCGCTCGCGGAAGACGATTGGGCCGGCTGGGCCCATTTCACCAACGAACTCGGCGGCAAACTGCAAGTGGTCGGCGACGATCTGTTCGTCACCAACCCCACCCGCCTGCGCCGCGGCATCGAGGAACGTTCCGCCAACGCCATCCTGATCAAGCTCAACCAGATCGGCACGATCACCGAAACCCTTGAAGCCGTCGGCCTCGCCCACCGCGCCGGCATGGCCTGCATCATCAGCCACCGCTCCGGCGAAACCGAAGACGCCACGATCGCCGACGTCGCCGTGGCGGTCAACGCCGGCCAGATCAAGACCGGCAGCCTCGCCCGCAGCGACCGCACCGCGAAATACAACCAGCTCATGCGCATCGAAGCCGAACTCGGCACCACCGCCCGCTTCGCCGGCCGCACCATCCTCCGTCGATAGGCACATGCGATCAACGGGGGCCGATGAGCAGGGTCGGCCCCCGTCACCGCAAGCCAGAAATTTTATGTCGCCTCCCATTCGATCAGCCTCAACTTATTTCCAATCCGCACCGATCAAGAAAAAGTGTCCCCTCCTTGGGCGGCTCACCGGTTCCAAACCTTTGACTCTGCCGACATTCCGCCCCTAGCCTCGCTTCCAGCGCATAGGAGGCATGATGTACGACGGCAACACGATCCCTTTCACCACCGTCACGCATCTTACCAAACAATACGGCGCCCGCACCGCGCTGACCGATATCTCCTTCGTCGTCGGTCCCGGTGAAATCGTCGGCCTTCTCGGTCCCAACGGGGCCGGCAAAACCACATTGATCGGCTGCCTGCTCGGCTTCCTGCTGCCATCATCAGGCAGCGTTCATCTGTTCGGCGAAAATGCCGCCGAGCTCTCACCCGCCGGTCGCGGTCGCACCGGCTTCGTCCCCCAGACCATGACCGGTTTCGGCTGGTTCAAGGTCGGTGAACTGATCGCCTATCTCGGTAAATTCTACGCCACCGATCCCGGACTCCCACCCGCCTGGCTGCTGGACTGGGCCGATCTCGACATGAAGGCCCGGGTCAAATCCCTCTCCGGAGGCCAGAAACAGCGCCTCGCCATCGTCCTCGCCATGCGCCACGGCCCCGACCTTCTGATCCTCGACGAACCCGTGGCCAGCCTCGACCCGCAGGCCCGGCGCGACTTCATGGCCCTGCTGGTGACATTCTGCGCGCAGGAGGGCCGCAGCGCGATCATTTCCTCCCACATCCTCTCGGATCTCGAAAAAATCGCCACCCGCGCGATCTTCATGCGCCACGGTCGCCTCATCCACGACACGCCGATGAGCCGCTTCCGCAGCTCCGCCCGCTGGATCACCGCCCCGCGCGACGCCCTGCCCGAAACCCTCGCCTGCCTCGCCGAAGACCGCGCGACCGGCGCCCTGCTGGTCGATGGCTGGGATGACCATCACGCCACCCTCCTCACCGCCACCCTCGGCACCACGCCCGAAATCCGCATCCCCGATCTCGAAACCGCCTTCCTGGAAATGACAAGGTGAGCCACAGCCCCCGCCTCATCCGCGCCGCCCTGCGCAACTACGCCTCGGCGGTCTTCATCCGCGAAAATCCCATGCTGATATCGGCCGTGTTCATGACGGTCGCAGCCACGGCGGCCTTCGAAAAGGCCTCGCGCATCGCGGCGCATGGCGGCGCCACCGCCTTGTTTGCCCACCGCACCGCCTTCGTGTTTTTCTGGTGGTATGTCGCGTTCTATCTCCCCGCCTGCCTGATGTTCCATTATTGGCGGCAGGTGCGCTCCAACCTCGCCGTCTCGATACCGCATCTCAAAGACACCGAGTTCACCGCGCTCGTGCTTCTTCTCGTGCCGGTCTGCATCGCATTCGCAGCCCCCCTGATCCTGCTCCACGCCCCCGTTTGGGGTGCCATCGCCCTTGCCACGGTAGCCATGGCGGGCGGCAGCGTAATGAGCTTCGGTGTTCCGAACGGGCAGTCCCGAAAGGTGGCTCTGTCCAAGGCAGTTCTCTTTCTCCCCCTCATGCTGGCCGGTTCCCAACCGCAATACCTCAGGCTCATCCTGTTCGCCGCCCCGCTTCCAGCGAGCGTGATCACACTCGCCGCCGCCGCGTTCATCGTGTCAGGATTGCGGTTCTACCCGGCCCGCGCCGCCGAAGAAGCCGAGCGCGCCGAACATCGCGCCGATTTGGCCGCTGCCCGGCCTCGTCGCACCAGCCCGATCGTCACCCTGTTCGACGTGATCTTCCGCGTCATCACCTGGAAACCCGCCTTCATGGCCGACCGACCGATGCCGGGCACGCTCGGCGTCCGATCGGGTCCGATCGGCACTGTTCTGGTCCAGGGCCTCCAGATGGCGCTATTCCTGTTCTACATGCCCGCCTTCGCCTGGGTTCAGGGCCATGACTTCATGAAGGCCCTCATCCAGATCGCTCCGCAATCCCTCGGCTTCTTCGGGGCCATCACCATCTTCGGCTCCGGCCAATGGCTGCTCGACCGCTCGGACTGGCCGCCCCTGTTCATGGCCGGGCGCTACGGCGGCAGAAGCGGCTTTTCGCAGGCGATGGCGAACGCCTTTCGCATGAGAGCGATCGAACTCGCCCTCATCGATGCCCTCCTGCTCACCGGTGCCGCCCTCGCTCTCGGCATCATCGATCCCCCGGATGCGATACCAACGGCCCTGTCCAGTTTCGCCCTGATCTTCGGCACGAGCTACGGCGCGAGCCTGCCCCTGCTCTGGCACGAAATCGGCGGCCGGGGCTTCACCATGGCACTCGCTCTCGCCGGTGGATTGGGCACGATGGAGATACTCGGCACCGGCCTCCTGCACCACAGCCCCAGGCTCTGGGCGATCGCCGCCACGATCATGATATTCGCCTGCGGCCTCGCCATGTCCCGCATCGCTCCCCGGCGCCTCACGACCATGGACTGGCCGATCGAAAGCCCCTCGCCCGCATAACGCCGCCTCTGGCGTCCCCGCGCCGGTTCGGGCACGATAGCGCCGAATTTCGGGGGAAGATTCCATGCGACGCGCTCACGCCATCAAAACCGGCCTCATCGGTCTGGCCGCCCTGTCACTGAGCGGTCCCGCCCTCGCCGCCGGTCTCATCCGCGCCCCCGCCGTGCCGC
The DNA here is from genome assembly GCF_033842475.1 of Acidiphilium acidophilum. Lineage (NCBI taxonomy): Bacteria > Pseudomonadati > Pseudomonadota > Alphaproteobacteria > Acetobacterales > Acidocellaceae > Acidiphilium > Acidiphilium acidophilum. The sequence continues at coordinate 2,416,880 of NZ_JAWXYB010000018.1, forward strand.
AGCCCACCGCCCCCGGCGATCTGGTCGGCATCGTCCTCGAAAACACCCTCACCCGTGCCGAGCCGCCGCGCTACATCACGTTCGGCACCGCCTTCGCTCCGGGGCAACTCCCCCAGGGCGAGGGCATCGCGGCGATCGTCGGCGGCAGGACCGAACCCGCCCAGATCGACGTCAAAAACCGCTACCCGGACGGTTCGGCCCTGTTCGGCATCGTCACCCTGCGCACCCCGTCGATCGCCAGCGGTGCCGATGCCGCCGTCATGCTCCGCAAGGCCGCCCTGACCCCCGGCGCCATCGCCATCCTCCCCGCCCTGCAGAAACACGACATCACCATCACGCTCGCCCTGACCAACCCCGGCATGCCGACCAGCTATGTCACCGTCGATGCCGCCAAACTCCTCGCCAGCGCCCGGTCCGCCGACCGGACGAGCCCATGGCTCACCGGCGACCTCGTCTCCGAAACCCGCGTCTCGCAACATATCCGCGGCTCGCTCCGCCTGGTGCTGGACATCCGCGCCTACGCCAGCGGCACGATCGCCGCCGATGTGCAACTCGACAACGACATCGCGATGAGCCCGAAGGGGGGTGCCGAAACCTACGGCATCACGATCGCCCAGAACGGCAAACCGGTCTTCGCGGTGCCCCGCATCCACCAATTCCAGTATCAGGACTGGCACACCATCATCCGCTCCGGGGGCCGGGTGCCGATCAACGTGGTCCACGACATCGCCGCAATGGAACGCACCGGCATCATCCCCGCCTACGATCTCGGCATCGGCATCCCCCGCGCCGACCTCCTCCGCGAACTCAAGGACGTCAGCGCCCCCGGCTGGGATGCCCCGCTCGCGGTCAATGGCGTCACCCAATACATGCCGATGGTCGGTGGCCGTGGCAGTATCGGCCCGACCACCGCCGCCAACGCGGTCTGGCTGATCACCCAGAATCCGGTCGCCGCCGAATACGCCATCGGTCAGGCGGATGCCTCAGGCGCAGTCCCCTGGCATTTCGTCGACGAAAAAACCGGCGCTTTCGTCACCACCGCCGATTACCCCAATCTCTGGACCGACGGTCGCGGCGGCCCGCATTCCTACACCACCGGCCTCACCCAGCAGGTCGACCCCAAAACCGGCTGGCACCCCGATGTCGCCCACGAACCCGACCTCGCCTTCATCCCCTATCTCCTCACCGGCCGGCGCTACTATCTCGACCAGCAGAACGCCGAGGCCGATTACTCCGAAGTCGGCCAATGGCCCGCACCGCAGGCGCGCAACGAAGGCGAAGGCATCATCGTCGGCCCCGGCGAACAGGTCCGCGGCGCTGCCTGGAGCCTGCGCGAAGTCGCCGACGCCGCCTATATCGACCCCGACGGTTCACCGATGCGCCATTATTTCCAGACCATGATCGCCAACAACATGGCCTATCTGAAACGCAACATCCCCGCCTGGACCAAAAAGCAGGGCCAGCCCTATGGTTACATCGTCGGCACCTACGGCAGCGGCACCGTCGCCATGGCGCCCTGGCAGCAGGATTACTTCGCGACCACCATGGCCACCATGGTGCGCGAGCACGTGCATGGGGCCAAAGCCGTAATGCTCTGGGAAAACCACTTCCTCGCCGGCAGCGTCCTGACCAACACGCCCGGCTACAACCGCCGCAACGGCATCGCCTACAATCTCTTCATCGAAAATCCGAAGACCAAACAGCCCGTCACCACCTGGGCCGCCCTCGATCAGGCCACCCGCGAGGGCGGCCAATCCAACGGCACCGGCTGGGCTCATAGCAACGGCGACTATGGAATGACCCGCATGGCCGCCCTCGCCAGCGTCTTCAACGCAACCGGTGCCCCCACCGCCCTGCAAGGCTACCAATGGGTGATCCATAGCGGCGCGCCCTACACCAACACCGCCGGCCTCCAATCGACCCCGCAATTCTGGATCGTGCCGCTGAGCGGAAGCCAAAAGAAGTAAAGGACTTCTTTTTTTGCAAAAAAAGAAGCAAAAAAACTCTTGTTTATCCTGGCTCAAGCCTTTCAACCGCCCGTAGCCCAGATCAAAAAAGTTTTTTGCTTCTTTTTTACAAAAAAGAAGTCCTCCCTTCCTTTACGTCAAGCCACCGGCGTCGAAGCCGCCGCCTTGAGCGCCGAGAACAATGTCCCGCCCTTCATCACCCCCAGCCCGGTGCAGGCATCCCATCCCGGCCCTGCGCTATACCCGAGCGTCGAACCCGCCGGAATATTATTACCCTGGGTGATATCCCGAAACGCCGCCTCATGCGCATAAAGCGCCGGGTTGACGAACCCGAGCCGGCTGCCCCGCGCCGCGTTCACCAGCGCGAAAAACCCGGCCCATAACGGTGCCACCGCGCTCGTCCCCCCCACCGCGAAGGTCTGGCCATCCACCGTCACCTGATACCCGGTATTCGGGTCGGCATCCGCCGCCACATCCGGCACCCCGCGCCCGCTCCCGCCGGTGCTGGCATTCACCGGCAGCTTCACCCCGGCCTGAAAGGCGGGTACCGGAAACACCGTCGAAATCCCGCCACCCCCACCGCTGGTCCCATTGTTCCACACCGATTCGGCGGTAATCGTCCCCCCCGAAACCGTAATCGCGGTCCCGCCACAGCCCACAACATGCGGGCTGGATGCCGGAAAATCGACATGCACCGCCCCATCGCTCAACCCGTCGGTCGCAAGGTTATCGCCCGAAGCCACCGTCACGGTCACGCCCGCCATCGCCGCATCCTGCAATGCCGAGTTCAACGAATTGCGCCCCTGCGTCGAATAGCTCGACTCGGGCCCGCCCCAGCTGATCGACATCACGGATGGCTTGTTGGTGGTATCGGTCGCCGCCGCAGTCACCGCATCGGTAAACCCGGCATCGGTATTCGGCGTGAAATACACCGCCAGCTTCGCCCCCGGCGCAATGCCCCCGGCCACCTGAATATCGAGCCCGACCTCGCCATCCGCCGAATCCGGCGTCGTGGGCGCATTGCTCCCGCCATCAACACTCACCGCAACCACCGTCGGCGGCTTCAACCCCATCGCCGCGAAGGCGGTCGTGATATCGCTCTCATGATACCCGCCCCCCAGCTCGATAATCGCAATGCACTCTCCCGCCCCGTCCGGCGAGGTCGGAATCCCGTAAAACCCCCCAACCTGGTTCGGCAGATACGTCGCCGAAGCCGCCTGCGCGCTCTTGATCAGCCGCTGCAACCGCGGCTGCGCCACCGGCCTGGTATCCAGCCCGAGCACCGATTCCACGATCGCCGCAATATCCGATCGCAGCTTCAACGCCCCGGTATACCCGCGAAATTTCGCCTGATCGCCGGAAAACCAGTGCAGATCAACCTTGAACGCCGCCTGCATCGCCGAAGCACTGCCCGCCAGCCGCACCAGACGACGGCGCGCATCCGCCTCGATCACCTCCAGCCCATGATCGGCGGCAAACGCCTTGATCGTCTCGATATCGTCATGATGCCGCTCCGCCCGATCCGCCAGCACCGCCTCATGCGAGACGAAACGGCCCGAAACCGGTCGCGGCTTGACATAGACACTAACCTCCACGCGCTCGCCATCCGCCAGCTTCTCGTGGCGATGGGCACGCGCAGGCATCTCGTGGCGGCTATCCGGAAACTCGACATAATGCTGTTCGGCCATGGGTCACTCCTGATTGACGGGGCGAACCATGCCGGAAACACCCCCGGGTGGGCAAGCGCAATCCGTTAGTTTTCCACAAGTTAATGTTTCTATAAATAACGACGCATTAGCCGCCGTTCGGTATCGCGAAACCCGAGGCTCTCATAAAGCCGGTAGGCCCGCTCATTATGTTTCTCGACCTCCAGCATCATCACCCGCACCCCGCGCTCCCGCGCCGCCGCAACCGCCGCCTCCACCGCCACCCGCCCCAACCCGCGCCCGCGCACCTCCGGCACCAGATAGATATCATCGATGAACGCATCCGTGCCGCCATGCTCCGGACTGTAGCCGAGCGACAACACGAAATACCCCACAACCCCGCCCCGCCACCGCAACAAATAGGTCGGCGCCAACGCCGCATCCCCCACACCATGCACACTCGCCGCCGTCGCCGCCTCCGCCGCCGCATCCATCGGATGCCCATCCTCGACATGAAACGCCCGCGCCAACGCCAACAGCACCGGAATATCATCCGGTCGCGCGAGCGTCGCCGTCAACGGGGACAAAGCGGGCGCGGTCATGGACGGAAGTAAGTAAAGAAGTACTTCTTTTTTGTAAAAAAGAAGCAAAAAACTTTTGTTTTCTGGGTCTCTGACGTTTTCACGGGCGGTGATCCAGATTAAAAAAGTTTTTTTGCTTCTTTTTGTTCACAACAAGAAGTCTTACCTCGCCTTCCCTCGCCCCACCCTCACCGCATCCGCGCACTCATCGTCTCCGCCTCGATCGCATTGAGCAGCGCCGCACCCGCATCCCGTCCGATCAACCGCATCAGGCTGAATTTCTTCTTCGGCCCGATGAAATCCGGCTTCGCCCGCTCTCCTGCCCGCTCGGTGATCACGCCGCGCACATCGCCGAACCCATCGATCAGCCCGAGATCCTTCGCCTTGTCGCCCAGCATGTACGACCCATCGAAAATCGCCGCCTCATGCCCCTCGATCGCCGCCCCCCGCCGCGTCCGCACCCAGTCCTTGAACGAATTATGAATATCGTCGAGCAATTCCCGATTGAACTGGGCGTCCTCCTCGCGCTCCGGCGAAAACGGATCGTTGCGCAGCTTGTTCTCCCCCGCCGTGATCACCCGCCGTTCGATCCCGTAGCGCCGGATCAACTGATGCACCCCGAACCCGCCGCCGATCACCCCGATCGAGCCCACGATGCTCATCCGGTTCGCCAGAATCTCATCCGCCGCACAGGCGATCCAATACCCGCCCGACGCGCCGACATCGCCGATGATCGCAACCACCCGCACCCCGGTCTCCGCTGCCTTGCGCCGGATGAATCGCCCGATCAGATCCGATTGCACCGGCGAACCACCGGGGCTTTCGATCGCAAGGATCAGCAGGTTTTCCCCCGCCTTGGCCGCATCGAATCCCCGGGTCAGCGGTGCCGCAAACCGGTCCAGATTGACCGCTCCCTCCCGCGCCGCGATCACGCCGGACATGCGGATCACCGGCACAGTCCGCGGCGTCCAGGGGAGTTTCCTGCGCAGCGTCGCCAGATCCATCATGGCAGCAGCGCCAGCGCCCGCAGGCTGCGCTGCATCTCCGCCGGCAGCGCATCCGCGCGCATCGCTTCGCTCATCGTGATATCCATCGGCGCGTCCTCCTCGGTCAGATATCGCCAGCCCTGAAACGGCCGCATCGGCCGCGCGGCGACCCGGACCAGATGTGGGTCGAGCACCACCCCGGCACAACGCGTATCATCATCCCACCGATCCTCGATCACGTCGAGGACAAGCTGCCGCGCCAGAATCGCCCCGCCGATGACCCAGTAGATCGACCCGCCATCCACCAGCTCAGCCGCCCGGCGCGGAAAACTGCGCGTCTGATGCCGCAGCGGCGGCCGCACCACCGCCCGCTCCCGCTGGATGTCCGCCAGATGCAAGACATCCCGCACCCCGACCGCCAGCTTGAGCAGATGAATCACGCGGCACGTCGCCCGTCACCATGTCCACCACCCTGGCTTTGCGCAATCGCCTGCCAGATCCGCTCCGGCGTCGCCGGCATGTCGATCGCCCGCACCCCGTCCTCCGCCAGCGCATCGATCACCGCATTGATCAGGGCCGGCGGCGACCCCACCGCCCCCGCCTCGCCCGCGCCCTTCACCCCCAACGGGTTGGACGCGCACGGAATCTCGACGAACTCGACCTCGATATCCGGCAGATCATCCGCGCGCGGCAGCGCATAATCCATCAGACTGCCCGAAACCAGTTGCCCGGTCTCGGAATCATAGGCAGTGTTTTCCAGCAAAGCCTGCCCCAACCCCTGCGCCACGCCGCCATGAACCTGCCCGCGCACGATCATCGGATTCACGATCGTGCCGACATCGTCGCACACCAGATAGCGCACCACCGCAACCACCCCGGTCTCCGGATCGACCTCGACCTCCGCGATATGGCAGCCGTTCGGGAAGGTATGCTTGTCGATCTTCGCGATCTCGGCGGTATCGAGCGGATTGCCCGCCGCACCCTCCCCCGCGCTCTCATGCAGAACCGCTGCGAGCGACACCAGATCGATCTCGCGGTCGGTCCCGACAATCCGGAACCGCCCCGCCTCGAATTCGATATCGGCAATCGCCGCCTCCAGATGCTCCGCAGCCGCCGCACGCCCCTTCTCGATCACGCTCGACGCCGTCAGCACGATCGCCTGCCCCTCGGAATACAGGCTGCGCGCCCCGCCGGTGCCACCGCCCTGCGGTATCGCATCGGTATCGCCCTGACGGATGCGGATCTTCCCGGGATCGATCCCCAACCGGTCATTGACCAGTTGCACATAAGCGGTCTCGTGCCCCTGTCCGGTCGACTGGGTACCGACGAACACGTCCACGAACCCATCCCGCGTGAACCTGATTTCCGCCCGTTCCTCCGGCGCGCCTCCGGTCGCCTCCAGATAATAAGCCATCCCGATCCCGCGCCGCTTGCCCGCCGCCGCCGAAACCGCCCGCCGCGCGGCGAACCCTTCCCAATCCATGATATCGAGCGCCCGCTCCAGCACCTGATGGAAATCGCCCGAATCATAAGGCTGGTTCATCGCCGAACGATACGGCATCGCACTCGCGGGCACGAAATTCAGCCGCCGCAGTTGCGCCCGATCCACCCCGACCTCACGCGCCGCCGCATCGATCAGCCGCTCGACCAGATAATTGCTCTCCGGCCGCCCCGCCCCGCGATAGGCATCGACCGGCACGGTATTGGTGAACACCCCGCGCACCTGCGCATGGATCGCCTTGAACCCGTAAACCCCGGCCAGCACCTTGGTCCCCGCCATGGTCGGAATGAACGGCCCGAAATTCGACAGATACGCCCCCATATTCGCAATGTTGCGCACCTTCATCGCCAGAAACCGGTTCTCGCCATCCAGCGCCAGCTCCGCCTCAGTAACGTGATCCCGCCCATGGGTATCCGAAAGGAACGCCTCACCCCGCTCGGAGGTCCATTTCACCGCCCGCCCCAGCTTGCGCGCCGCGTAGCAGACCATGGCATGCTCAGGATACACGAACAGCTTCATCCCGAACCCGCCGCCCACATCCGGCGTGATCACCCGGAACCGGTCGGGCTCGACCTTGAACACCGCCTGGCTCAGGCACCCTTTGAGCAGCCAGCCGCCTTGGGTATTGGTCGTCAGCGTCCACCGCCCGTCCTCGAAACTCGCCCGCGCCGCGCGCGGCTCCATCGAATTGACGATGATCCGGTTGTTGACCACACGAATTTTCGTCACATGCGCGGCCCTGGCAAACTCCGCCTCCACCGCCGCCGCATCACCCACAGCCCAGTCGAACACCAGATTATCCGCAACCCCGTCCCACACGCGCGGCATCCCCGGCTCCTGCGTGCGCGCCAGTTCGGTCACCGAGGGTTTCATGTCATAAACCACATCGACCGCCTCGGCGGCATCCCGCGCCGCCTGCGCCGTCTCAGCCACAACGAACGCCACCGCCTCACCGACATGACGCACCACGCCCGAGGCCAGCACCGGACGATCCGCATCCGCCCGTGGCGTGCCATCCTGATTTTTGATCGGCACCATGCAGGGAATCGCCCCCATGCCATCCGCCGCCAGATCCGCCGCGGTGAACACGCCCATCACCCCCGGCATCGCCCGCGCCGCCGCGACATCGAGCGAAACGATCGCCGCCGCCGCATGGGGCGAACGCACCACCTGCACGTACAAGGCGCCGTCATTCGGCACATCGTCGGTATATTGCCCCGCCCCCCGCAGAAGCCGCGAATCCTCGACCCGCTTGACCGGTTGCGCCACGCCGAATTTCACCATCGCCGAAACCCCATCATGTTGATTTTAAAGCACCCGCCAACCGCAGCCACCGGGCCGACACCGCGTCATCCGCCACAGGATATGGGGTGGTCCCGAAAATACAATAGACATTCCCAACCTGCCGCTCCGCCCCGAACCGCCGCTTGCCGCCCCGCCCGGAATACCCCATCTCCGCAACGAGGAGATCACCATGCAGATCAACGCCGACCTGACCCGCCCCGCCATCGTCGATTCCACAACGCTCGACTGGGTTCCCTCCCCCATCGCCGGCATCGAACGCCGCATGCTGGAACGCGACGGCGCAGAGGTCGCCCGCGCCACCTCCCTGGTCCGCTACGCCCCCGGCTCCGCCTTCAGCCCCCACCGCCACGATGCCGGCGAGGAATTCCTCGTCCTCGACGGCGTCTTTTCCGATGAAACCGGAGACTTCCCCGAAGGTTACTACATCCGCAACCCGCCCGGCTCGCGCCACACCCCCGCCAGCGCACCCGGCGCGATCATCCTGGTCAAACTCCGCCAGATGCCCGAGGCCGAAACCCAACCCCTCCGGATCGACACGCGCAACCCCGCCCTCTGGCATCCCATCGCCGAGGGACTCGAACACGCCATGCTGTTCGACGCTCCGTGGGAACAGGTCGACCTCCTGCGCCTCGCCCCCGGCCACACCGGCGCGCCCGAAACCTTCCCCGGCGGCGTCGAAATCTTCATCGTCACCGGCAGCGCCACGATCGACGATCACCCCCGTTCGAGCGGCACATGGCTGCGTTTCCCGCCCGGTGCCACGCTCCGCCTCGCCAGCGCCGCCGAGGCCACGATCTACCGCAAAACCGGCCATCTCGCCGCGCGCTGACCCACATGCATGACCTGATCATCGTCGGTGCCGGCCTCGCAGGTCTCGCCCTAGCCGCCCGCGCCACCGCCACGGGGCTCGACGTCGTCATCCTCGAAGCCCGCCCGCGCACCGGCGGGCGCATCCTCGCCCACCGCACCGCCCACGCCACCTACGATCTCGGACCCGCCTGGATCTGGCCCGGCATGCAGCCCCTGCTCGCCCGCGCCGTCGCACAGGCAGGGCTTGCCCTGTTTCCCCAAAGCGAAACCGGCGGCCTCGTCGTGCAGGACCGCAGCGGCACCATCCAGCGCCTGCCCCACGGCTTCGCCCAGAACCCGCCGAGCATGCGCATCCTCGGCGGCATCGCCGCCCTCGCCGCACATTACGAAGCTGGCATGCCGCCCGGCACACTCCGCCTGAACCACAACGTCACCGGCCTGACCGCCTCGGAAAACGCCATCGCCCTGTCCTGCACCACGCCTGCCGGCACCGCCACATTCCACGCCCGCCGCATCGCCCTCGCTTTGCCGCCGCGCCTCGCCGCCACCCTCGCCTTCACCCCGTCGCTGCCCGAACCACTCCAGCGCCGCCTCGCCGCCACCCCGACCTGGATGGCCGGACACGCCAAAGCCCTCGCCTTGTACGACACCGCCTTCTGGCACAGCACCGGCCTCTCCGGCGACGGTTTCAGCCAGATCGGCCCACTCGGCGAAATCCACGATGCCAGCATCCCCGGCGTCGCCGCCGAAGCGGCCCTGTTCGGCTTCTTCGCCTGGCCCGCCGATCTCCGCGCCGCCCGCACCCTGTCCCTGAAATCCGCCATAACCACCCAGCTCGCCGCAATGTTCGGCCCCGAAGCCGCCACCCCGCGCGACCTGAACATCCAGGACTGGTCGACCGAACCCCACACCGCCACAAGGTCGGACGCCGCCAGCCCCACCAGCCACCCATCCTACGAACCCATCGCCCTGCCGCCGCCCTGGCACCCCCGGCTCATCCTGTCGGGCGCCGAATCCGCCCCCGATTTCGGCGGCTACCTCGAAGGTGCCCTCGCCGCCGCCGCCGCCGTTCCACTCGCCGCGACCGCTACCGACCCACTCGCCGCAACCCCGGCAGGCCCCCTCAATTGACCCGGTCCACCGCATCCCGCCGCGCCGCCAGCGCCGCCATGATCACCGGCAACCCCGCCCGCACCCGCTCGGCAAATTGCGCGTCCTCGGCATCCTCGGCACGCGCCGCCACCACCCAGTCATGAAACCGCGCCACCGTCTCCACCAGCGCCGAATCCCGCGCCACCAGCTCCCGCAATAACCGCCCCTCATCGCGATGCGCCTGCCACACGCGGTCCATCTCCGGCACCGGCGCATTGCGAATACTGGTCTCCACCGCCCCGATCGCCTCGCCCGCCCGCGTCAGCGCCTGCACATGCGCGACGGCGGCCCGATCGGGAAACGGCTGCTCGCGCGTCGGCGGCGGCAGATGCACCCGCCGATACCCCGCCTCCAACGCCGCCAGATGCGCCCGCGCCAACCCCAGCAGTTCGGAAAGCTTCGCCCGGATCAGCAGATCATCCGCCCGCAGCCGGTTCTCCGCCCGATACCAGTTATACCCCCACCCGTTCAGCAACAGCGTCGCGGTCTCACTGGCCGACATCATTTGACCGGCTTGTCCCACTCGCCCGCCGGGACCATCCCCATCCCGCCGATATTGAACGGCGCGCCGATCGCCATATTCGGCGCCGAAACCAGCCCGCGCTCCGCCATCCGCAACGCAGTGTAATACCGCACCGCCTCCAACGGCGTCAGCCCGAACGCCCGCAGCGAAATCAACTCGCGCATCCGCTCGTCCTTCGGCAAAATCAGCAGCTTCACGTCGTTCAGCCGGATACCGTAAATATCCAGAAAATCCCCGAGATGCTGCTTCAGCAGTTCCGCAATCTCGCCGATATGCTCATTGACGTTCTCCAGCGGCGTCACCTGCACCACCTGATTGACCGCCTGCTCCACCACCGGCCCGGCATAATCGGTCACTTCCTGCGCATTGATATACAGCCCGGCGAACGGCATATGCGTCACCAGCTTCAGCGCATCGTCCTTGGTGTCGATGTGGATGTAATAATCGACCTGATAAATCAGCTCCGCCATCTCGCGCGAGGTCGCAATCCCCTTCGCCCGCGCCACGATCTTCGCCCGATTGATATAAATCGTCTCATACTGCCACGGACTCGCCCCCGAAAAGAACGCCTGGGTGATCGACCCCAGCAACGGCTTGTCCGGCGTCGTGATCGGATACTGCCCGGTATCATAAACATTCAAAACCGCACCCCGCGACTTCAAAACCGCGAAATGATTGCTCTCCACCGTCAGCAACGACCCCGAAACGATATTCTCATCGGGATATTTATAAGCCAGAATATTCGGCCCCATCGCATCCGTGCCATCCGGCTTGAGCGTGGTAATGACCTGCCGCGTGATCGCCATGAACAACTCCCTGTTACCGCCCGATCATTTCGCGACGGCACCGGCCTGTCAAGCGTCCGGGTGGGGCAAGAAGGAAGATCAGGAAAGTACTTCTTTTTTGTAAAAAAGAAGCAAAAAACTTTTTGAGTCTGGGACTGCAGTTGAAATCGCCCGTGGCCCAGAATAACAGAAGTTTTTTGCTTCTTTTTTACAAAAAAGAAGCCTTCCCTCCCTCCCCTACAACCACCCCTTCTTCCGAAACCAGAACAGAGGCGCCACCGCCGTGATCAGGATCAGCCCGAGTCCGTAAGGATAGCCGAACCGCCAATGCAGTTCCGGCATATGCACGAAGTTCATCCCGTAGATCCCGGCAATCAGCGTCGGCGGAATCCCGATCACCGAAACGATCGTCAGCACCTTCATCAGGTCGCTCTGCGCGATATTGATCAGTCCCAGCGTCGCATCGAGCACGAACTGGATCTTGTCGGTCAGATGGGTGATGAACTCGTTGAGCGAGGCGACATCCTGCGTCACCGTCTTCAGCCGCGCCGTCATCGTCTCAGGCACCCAGGTCGCGACCGAGCCCATATACGGCACGATCCGCCCGATACCGAGCTGCGAATCCCGCACCAGCGAGACCGTGTTGTAAAGCTGTCCCAGCGTCGAGACCGTCTCCCGCAACTCGCCTTCCTGCTGGCGCCGCGTGGCCCCGGCATGGCGGCCGTCCGGCGAGAGCTTGAGATGGAATATCCGGTGCGACAACCGATCGATCTGCCCGCGCGCCTGCTCCAGCGCATCGGCCTGACGATCGATCAGCGCTTCGAGCAGCCCGACCAGAATATCGGCACTCGCCGGTTCGGCGGTCGCATCCAGCCGTTCCCAGAACCCCTGAAACGCCCGGCTCGGCGCAAACCTGATCGTCACCAGACGATCGGGGGCGAGCACAATGCCAAGCGGCGCCGGCATCACCCCGTCATTCCCGGAATACATCATCGGCATCGACATGGTCAGAACCGCCCCGCCCGGCGGCGTCGTGACCGACAACCGGCTCGACGTCTCGATCTCCATTAAATCAGCCTCGTTCGGCACCGCAAGCCCGGTCGCCGCCGTCACCAGCGCGACATCCGCATCCGCCGGATTGACGAGGTCGATCCACACCGCCTCGCCGAGACGAGCCCGCGCCGCCTCATCATCGAGCCTGCTCACACCGGCATCGCCCCGAACGATGGACCGGATCATGCACTGGGTCGGAAGGCCGGAGTTCATCGCCCAACCGTGAGGAGGTTTGCACCCCCCGTCAAGCGACTCTGCTTAGCCCCCCTTACGCCCGCCCGCTCCGCATCCGCTTCAGCCGCAGCACGGTATCGATCGTGATCGCCGCCAGCAAAATCCCGCCCTCGACGATAAACCGCACCGACGATGCCGCCCCGAGCAAATTCATCCCGTTGCTCACGCTCTCGATGACCAGCGCCCCGAACAGCGCGCCGTAAACACTGCCGCGCCCCCCGAACAGCGAGGTCCCGCCGATCACCGCCGCCGCCACCGCGTTCAGCATGATATCGCCGTTCCCCACCGAAGCCGAAGCCACGCCGAGCCGCGCCGCATCGAGGTAGCCCGCGAGCCCGACCAGAAATCCCGCGATCACGAACACCGCAAGCTGAATCCCCCGCACCGAAATCCCCGCCCGCCGCGCCGCCTCGGCATTGCCGCCCACCGCATACAAATGCCGCCCGAACCGGGTCGATTTCGTCACGAACGCCGAAGCGAACAGCGCAATCAGAAAAATCATCAACAAAAACGGCACACCGCGATACGCATTGAGCATGAACACCGCGCCGAACAGCATCACCCCCACGCCGATCAGCCGCATCACCGCCGCATAACCGCCCTCGCTGCCGCCCGCCGCCCGCTTGCGAATACTGTTCAGCGTCAAGCCCGCATACACCCCGAACAGCGCGACACTCGCCACCCAGCTCCACACCGGATCGAGGTTGAGCGTCCCGATCGCCGTGGTCAGATTATCCGCCAGCGGCACCGACCCGCCATGCGGCGTCAAAATCCCGAGCGTCACCCCTTCCGCCACCATCGCGCCGCCCAGCGTCACCACGAAACTCGGCACGCCCACCCGCGACACCAGCATCCCCTGCAGAAACCCCAGCGCCGTGGCACAAGCCACCCCCAGCACCAGCCCCGCCAGCACCGGCACATGAAAAAACACCGTGCTCAGCGAAAACACCGATGCCGCCAGCACCGAATTCCACCCGATCGACAGATCGATCATCCCGAGCAGAATGATATAAATCTCCGCCAGCGCCAGCGTCCCGGTCACCACGATCTGCGCCGCCAGGTTCGACAGATTCCGCGGCGTCAGGAAGTTCGCATTCAATACCTCGAACACGATCCATATCAGTATCAGCGCCGCAATCACCGGCAGCATCCCCAGATCGGCCGCATTGGTCACGCCGGACAGCCAGCGCTTGAACGCCGATTGCGGCGCGGTCTCCGTCGTCGTGCTCATGCCACCGCTCCTGCGCCTGTCCTGCCCGGTATCGCGAGCGTCCCGGTAATCGCCCCCACCACCTGCTCCGGCGTCAGGTCCGACCGCCGCGCTTCCAGCACGGTCGCTCCCAGCCGCAGCACCGCGATATTATCCGCCACCTGAAACACATTCTGCATGTTATGCGTGATCAGAATCACCCCATACCCCTGCCCCGCCAGATCGCGCACCAGCCGCAACACCTCGGCGGTCTGCGCCACCCCCAGCGCCGCGGTCGGCTCATCCATGATCACCAGCTTGGAATCCCACAGCACCGCGCGCGCAATCGCCACCGCCTGCCGCTGCCCGCCCGAAAGCGACGCAACCGGCGTATCCAGCGCCGGCAGATTGATCCGCAGCGTCTTCAACACCCGCCGCGCCTCCGCCTCCATATCGACATCGCGCAACACATGCGGCCCGAACGGCGTCGGGTTCGACACCAGTTCCCGCCCCAGATACAAATTCGCGCAGATCCCGAGATTATCGCAAAGTGCCAGATCCTGATAAACCGTCTGAATCCCGAGCGCATTCGCCTCTGACGGATGCCGGATCGAAACCGGCCGCCCCTCCAGCAATATCTCGCCCTCGTCGATCGGCGCCACCCCGGCAATCGCCTTGATCGTGGTCGACTTCCCCGCCCCGTTATCCCCGAGCAGTGCCGTCACCTCGCCGCGCGCGACGGAAAAACTCACATCCCGCAACGCGACCACCGCACCATAACGCTTCTGCAAACCCCGCACGGACAGCAGGGGCATCCCCGTCGCCGTGGTATCGATGGCGGCACTCATCGCGTATCCTCCCGAACGAAAACGGCGGACGCCTCAAGCGCCCGCCGCACTCACCTGCGGCCTTTTAGTGGCCGTGCGCCTTGCAGATCGACCCGTTCGCCGCCGGGCCGACACAAATCGCCGGCCACGTCGTGTACCCCGATTTGATCACGGTCGCAGCAAGATTCTTCTTCGTCACCACGATCGGCGTCAGCAGCACCGAAGGCACGTCGATCATCTTGTTGTTGGTCTTGCCGTTCAGCAACCCGGCAGGCGGGCTCGAATGCGTCGCCACCGCCACAGCCAGTTCCGCCGCCGCCGCCGCCTCATCCGGCACGTATTTGAACACGGTCATCGACTGCAGACCCTCCAGAATGAAGGTCAACCCGCCATTGGTCGCATCCTGCCCGGTCACCGGCACCTTGCCCGCCAGCCCCACCGCCTGCAAAGCCCGGATCGCCCCCGAAGCCGTGCCGTCGTTCGCCGCCAGCACCGCATTGACATTATTATGCAACCGGGTCAGCGCCTGCTGGCTCTCCTCGAACGCATTCTGCGGGCTCCAATCCGGCGTCATCACCGTATAGGCCAGATGCAGCTTGCCCGATTTGAACAGCGGCCCCAGCACATCCATGGCGCCCTTGCGGAAATCGAACGCATTCGGATCGGTCGGCGCGCCATTGATCATCATCACCTGACCACCGGCCTTGGTGTGCGCCGCAATATACTTGCCCTGCAATTTGCCGACCTGCACATTGTCGAACGACACGTAATAATCCGGCTTGGAATCCTGGATCAGCCGGTCATACGAAATCACCTTCACATGATTCCGCGCCGCATAATTCACGATCGCGGCCCCCGCCTTGCCATCGACCGGATCGACCACAAGCACATCCGCCCCGTTCGAAATCGCCGACTGCGCCTGATTGAGCTGGGTATCCGGGCTGGAATTCGCGTTGCTGACAATCAGCTTGGCATTGGGGTCCGCCGCCTTGGCCATCTTGATGAACCACGGCCGATCGACCTGCTCATAACGCGGCGAGGAATTCTCCGGCAACAGAAACGCAATCGTCGTCTTCTTGGTGCTGATCTTCACCGGCTTCGGCTTGCTGATCGTGTCGGCATGCGCGACCGACAGGCCAAGCCCGGCCACCGCCAGAACGCCGCCCGCAATGAGACTGAGATAAGAGATTTTCATGGTGTTTCCCCTGGTTTGACGCCAAAGCCGTGCACCGGTTGCGCGGCGCACCAAATTAATTTGACCCTTGTAGTAAATCGGTCGTTAACGTCAACCCCGGTTCATTGTCAAGCAATAAGATGAGGGTGCGGAACGATCACGGCGTGAGGCGCGGGAAACGAAGGAACAGCGAAAACAAGCACTTCTTTTTGTGAACAAAAAGAAGCAAAAAAACTTTGATTCCTTCAGGCCCGTGCCGGTTCCAACGCCCGCGACCCGGATCAGAAGAAGTTTTTTGCTTCTTTTTTACAAAAAAGAAGCGCTCCCTCCCCGCCCGGTCCTACTGCCGCGTCTCGTCGATCTCCCGCAATTCCCCCGATTGCACACTCTCCACCGCATTGTGCAAAATCCGCAAAATCGCCTCATCGGGGAGTGACGCGCTCAACACGTTCAGCGCCCCGCCAAGCAGGGCGGACGCCACCGCGATCGGCGGAATCTTCTGTTCGATCATATGCTTGACCATCCGGTCGATCATCGATCCGGCCTGCATGATCTGCTCTTCGGTCGCAAACTCGTCCATGTCCGTCACGTCCGGTGCTCCTGATGTCTATCTCAGCGCCTGACCTAAGGACAACCAATGGCAAAATAAAGCGCCCGCCGCCATTATTCCGCCCGATCGCTCACCATTTCGCGAGCAGCCAGCCCGGTCGCCAGATCCTGCTCGACATGCTCACCCTCCGCAATCTCCGATTGCGCCGCCCACATCGTGGCATAAACCCCATCCATCGCCAGCAGCGCGGCATGGGTGCCGCGTTCCACGATCACCCCATCCCGCAGCACCAGAATCTCATCGGCATCGATCACCGTGGAGAGCCGATGCGCGATCACCAGCGTGGTCCGGTCTCGCGCCACCTGGCGCAGCGCGATCCCGATTTCCTGCTCCGTCGCGGTATCCAACGCACTGGTCGCCTCGTCGAGTATCAAAATGCGCGGATTTTTCAGCATGGTCCGCGCGATTGCCACCCGCTGCTTTTCGCCACCCGAGAGCTTCAACCCCCGCTCGCCCACCCTGGTCTCGTAGCCCTGCGGCAGCGACATCACGAAATCATGGATCTGCGCGAATTTCGCCGCCTGCTCCACCTCGGCCGCGGTCGCACCCGGTCGCCCGTAGGCGATATTGTAGCGGATCGAATCGTTGAACAGCACGGTATCCTGCGGCACCACCCCGATCGCCGCGCGCAGCGAATGCTGGGCGAAATCGCGCACATCGACACCATCGACCAGCACTTCCCCCTCGCTCACGTCACAGAACCGGAACAGCAGCCGCGAGGTCGTGGACTTGCCCGATCCGGTCGGCCCGACCAGCGCGATCTTCTGCCCCGGCTCGGCCCGGAACGACACGCCGTGAAGAATTTCCCGGTCCTGATTATAGCCGAACCGCACATCGCGAAACTCGACAGAAACCGCCTCGCCCTGCGGCGCGATGCTCTTCGCGTCCGCCCGGTCGGTAATCTCCTGCGGGGTGCGCAGCAGCGAGAACATCTGCTCCATGTCGATCAACCCCTGCTTGACCTCGCGATACACCACGCCGAGGAAATTCAGCGGCTGATAAAGCTGGATAAGATAGGTATTGACCAGCACGAACTGCCCGATATTGAGCTTGCCCGCCACGATCCCCTGCGCCGCCATCAGCATCATCACCGCCAGCCCCGCCGCGATAATGATCGCCTGCCCGAGATTGAGCGCATTGAGCGACACCTGCGATTTGACCGCGGCACTCTCATAGGCGGCAAGGCTCTCGTCGAACCGCGCGGCCTCATGCGCCTCGTTGCCGAAATACTTCACCGTCTCGAAGTTCAGCAGGCTGTCGATCGCCTTGGTCTGGGCCGCGTTATCGGTCTCGTTCATCTGCCGGCGGAACTTGATCCGCCACGCGGTGAACGAAAACGTAAACGCCATATAGCCGCCCACCGCTGCCAGCGTCACCGCCGCGTAGCGCCAGTCGAACAACGTCCACAAAATCCCCATGGTCAGGAACAGCTCGAACAGGGTCGGGATCACATTGAACGTGGTCAGCCGCAGCACGTTCTGGATCCCGGTGGTCCCGCGCAGGATCACGCGCGACAAGCCGCCGGTCTGCCGGTCCAGATGATACCGCATCGACAGGGAATGCAGATGCTCGAACGTCTCCCGCCCGACCGAGCGCGCCGCCCGCTGCTGCACGGCGGCGAACAGCGCATCGCGCAATTCGTTGAACCCCGCCGCCCCCATCCGCACCAGCCCATACGCCACGATCAGCGCCGCCGGCACCACCAGCGGCCCCGCCTTGGGCGACAGCGCATTGACCGCGTGCGAATAGATGATCGGCACGATCACGGTCGCCACCTTGGCCAGAATCAGCGCCGCCGCCGCCAGCACCACGCGCACCCGCAGCCCGAGTTCGCCTTTCGGCCACAAATACGGCAGCAGGGATTTCACGGTGGTCCAGGAGCTGTCGCTCTTGGCAATCTCGACGGTTCGGGCCATCACAACGACATGGCATGGCAGCGCGGGATTGCAAATGGGTGAACAGAACGAAGCACGACATACCAGTCAGCTCACCACCGCCCTCTGCCTCGACCTGATCGCCCGCTGCCGCAACGCCCGCCTCCCCGGCGAGCGCATCCGCCTCTCGATCGGCGCCGACCACATCGGCTACGTCAAACCCGCCCTTGCCGCCGCGCTTCAGGGTTTCGCCACCGAAACCGATACCGGCCTCTCCATCGACCCGCGTAACACTCCCCGCTTCAACGAGATCGCCGCTGCCCTCGCCCCGACATTCGGCTTTCGCATCCGCCGCGAGGATTTCGATGTCCGCAGCCGCCCCGAAGGCCCTGTCCTCGCCATCCTCGATCGCGGCGCCCTGCCCGCCTTCGGCGTCATCGGCTTAGGCGTCCACCTCAACGGCTACTGCCGCCGCCCGGACGGCATCCACCTCTGGATCGCCAAACGCAGCGCCACCAAAAAACTCGACCCCGGCAAATACGACAACATCGTCGGCGGCGGCATCTCGGCAGGCATGACCCCGCGTGAAACCCTGCTCAAGGAAGCCGCCGAGGAAGCCGCGATCCCGGAAGCCACCCTCGCCCACGCCAACGAAGTTTCCCGCATCGCCTACATGATGGATCGGGCCGAAGGCCTCCGCCGCGACCTGCTGGTCTGCTACGATGTCGAACTACCGGAAAGCTTCATCCCCACCCCGGCGGATGGCGAGGTCGAAAGCTTCCAACTCCGCCCCGCCGCCGAAATCCTCGAATTGCTCGCCGCCGACGACCTCGTGAAATTCAACGTCAACCTCGTCCTGATCGACTTCCTGCTCCGCCACGAAATCCTGCCCGACCCAGGCGGCACCATCGCCACCGCCCTGGCCGCGCAAGAGCCGTTCTGAGCAAAGCCGCGCCGTTCAGCCCCGCTTCATCCACGCCTGGCACCACCCGCCCGCGCTGATCGGCCCGGCGACGAGGTGGCAATGGCTCACCGTGCTCCCGGCATCGGGCGGCTTGAACCACACGCAGGCCCCGCACACCCGCCCGTCCCACGGAATGTCCCGATACCCGACCGATGCTTTCGACAGGCTGGGCACCATGTCCTTCAATTGCGCCGCAGTCGGCCGCGCCGCCGCCTCCGCCACACCCGCACCCGCCACCATCGCCACCGCCGCACCCCCGAGGCCGATGACATTGCGCCGCTTCATCGTATTCATCGTCATCTCCCTCAGTAATTCACGGTCTGGAGCGCAATGTTCGCATCGAGCGTCCGCCCGTCGCCGATCGGCCCGAACAGATGTAGCCCGACCACATGATTGTCATGCAGAACCTGCCGCACCATCAGCACCACCGGCGTCACCTTGCCATCCACGGTCACCCGCCCCGCGAACTCGTTGCCCTGCGAGGCACAGGCCCCGCCGAGCAGCACCGGGTTCTTGCCGTACTGGGTCGAGAAATTCGCGGTCATCCGGCAATCGGTGCGGTTGCCGTTCACCCACACCCGCCCGGAAATATCATTGAACTGCCGGGTCTTGCCGTCCGCGCTCAGGCTCGCCTTGGTGCTGCCGGTATCGAGATCGACCTCGATGGTCGCCTCCGAGCGCAGCGCCGCCACGGTATTCGCCGTCGCATCCGGCTCGCCCCGATTGCCCCACGCCGTCCGCACGTAATTCGCGATATCGGCGATCTGGGCATCGCTCAGCGTCGCGCCGAACATCGGCATCGCGGTCTGATCCTTGTGCCACGGCTCGAACCCGGCGAGCATCATCCCGATCACATCGATCGGCCTGCCGTTCCACACCGCCTGATTATGGGCGAGATTCGGAATATTGTTGTTCACGCCTTCGCCGGTCTTCATGTGGCAGCGCGCGCATTCGTCATCGTAAAGCGTCTTGCCCGCCGCCACCGAAGCCGCGGCATCCGGAATCGCCGGCGGAATATGGCTCTTCAGCGGCTTCAACGTCCGCAGGTAATCCACGATATCCTGAACATCCTGCTTGGGCATCCGGCTGAGGCTGTCATCGACCACCGCCTTCATCTTGCCGAACGGCGCCCCCTGCTTCATGTCGCCATCGTCGTGCAGATAGGTATAAATCGCCTTGTCGCTCCACGACCCCAACCCGTCGCTCTTCGACGAGGTGATATTCGGCGCATACCACGCCTGATCGATGATATGCCCGCCCGCCAGATACCGCGAATGGATCGAGGCCATCGCGATGTTCCGCGGCGTATGGCACGCATCGCAATGCTCCAGCGCCTGCACGAGATACGCCCCGTGCCTGACGTTCTGGCTCCACCCTTTCTGGTAGCGCACCGGATGCGGATGGAAAAACAGCAGCCGCCACGCCAGCATCCCCGCCCGCAGATCGGTCGGAAAGAACATGGTATCCGGCCGGTTCTTGATCGCCACCGGCTTGAGCGTATCGAGATACGCCTTGATCGCCATCACATCGGAATAGGTCAGCTTGGAATAGGCGGTGTAGGGCATCACCGGATATTCGTATTTCGGAAACACCACCAGCGAACTGCCGGGATCGATCCCGCCATGCACCGCCGCATAGAACTGCTTGTCGGTCATGCTGCCGATGCCGTATTTCTTGTCCGGCGTCAGATTGGTCGAAAACACCGACCCGAACGGCGTCCCCACCGCGCGCCCGCCAGCAAATTCCGGCTCGCCCGCCACGCTGTGGCACGGCATGCAATCCCCCGCGACGGTCAGGAACATGCCCTTCTTCACCAGCGCCGCCTGCTTGGGATCGCTCGGCATATGAACCGGCTGGGGAATATCCCACCCGTCCATCCCCTTCGCGGGCTTCGCGGCAATCGCGGTCTCCGCGCTCGGCCATGTGGTCACCCCGCCCTGCGCCGCCATCGCCGCACGCGCGGTCCGAACCCCCGCACTCACCGCAAATCCCGCCCCTGCCAGCACCACGACCGCCCCGCCCGCAAGCAGAATTCGTTGCAATTTACTGAACTTTTTTTCACCCGTTCCAGACATTCGCTCACCCTCCAGACCCTACGTAAAAGGAGGTTGACACGGGAAATTTCAACCGTTCCGCAAGCCGATATTCCGGCCCTCCAAGCGTCATGCCGACAACGTGATAATCATTTCCCCACCTTAAGTTCCGCAATACGAAACTTTCTCCCAGATTCCCGCAAATGGCGATTGACTTCCCCGTGTCCTCACTCGATAAAAAACAAAAATCGCGGTTCGAAACGCAGGGGAAACGACAATGGAGTCCACGGCAGCCCGCACCTACGAGCACATCGTCCGTGCCGAAAACCTGTCCGTCTCGTTCGGCAAGGTCCGCGCCCTCGCGGAGATCGACCTCGCGATCGGTCGCAACGAAATCGTCGGCCTGATCGGCGATAACGGGGCCGGCAAATCCACCCTGATCAAAACCCTCACCGGCGTCATCCCGCCCTCGGCAGGCCGCCTGTTCATCCGCGACCAGCCGGTCGACTGGGCCAATTTCTCGGTCCGCCGCGCCCACGATCTCCGCTTCGAAACCGTCTATCAGGAAAAATCCCTCGGCGAAAAACAGCCGCTCTGGCGCAATTTCTTCGTCGGCCGCCAGATCACCAACCGCTTCGGCTTCATCCGGGTCCGCGAACAGCGCCGCATCGCCAACGAAATCCTTCAGCGCCAGCTCGGCTTTCGCGGCGTCGGCATCGATGCCGATTCCACCGTCGCCAAACTCTCCGGCGGCGAACGCCAGGGCATCGCGATCGGCCGCGCAATGCATTTCGACGCCGACCTGATCATCCTCGACGAACCCACCACGGCACTCGCGATCAAGGAAGTCCAAAAAGTGCTCGACTTCGTCCGCCGCATCAAAGACTCCGGCCGCGCCGCCATCTACATCGAACACAACCTCGCCCACGTCCACGCATTGGCCGACCGCCTGATCGTGCTCGACCGTGGCCGCATCGTGGCCAATCTCCGCCCCGCCGATCTCTCCCTCGAAGATCTCACCCTCTTCCTGATCGACCTCCAGAAAACCAAGATCGAGGCCGCCGCATGAGCGACACCCCGTTGAAACACCCCATCCCCACCCTCAACCCGCGCGCCGCGATCAAGCTCGAAGGCCTGCCGATCATCATCGTCTTCTTCGTCCTGATCGGCCTGTTCATCTTCTTCGCCCCCACCGTCTTTCTCCACTGGCCGATCTACAATTCCTTCCTGGTCACCATCCCCCCGATGATGATCCTCTCCCTCGGCCTCACTCTGGTCATCGCCGCCGGCGAAATCGACCTGTCCTTCCCCGCCGTCATCGCCCTCTCCGGCTTCCTGTTCGCCCATGTCACCCGCACCTACGGCGCGCCCTGGTCCGCCTGGATCGGCCTGCTCGCCGCCATCGCGGGCGGCGCGCTGATCGGCGTGGTCAACGGCCTCCTCGTCGCCGTCATCGGCATCCCGTCGATCATCATCACCATCGGCACCAGCTTCTTCTGGTCCGGCATCGCCACCGTCCTGTCCGGCGGCATGTCCTACACGCTGCAACGCCTCACCGGCAGCGCGATCAACGGCATCTTCTCCGGCACCCTGTTCGGCATCCCGACCGAAGCCTTCTGGGCGCTCGGCGTCGCCGTCGCGGTCTGGTTCATCCTCAACCGCCACCGCTTCGGCGAACACCTCCTCTTCATCGGCGATTCCCGTGAAGTCGCCCGCGTCGTCGGCATCAACACCGTGCGCGAGCGGATCAAGCTGTTCACCCTGATGGGCGCGCTCGGCGGCTTCGCCAGCGTGCTGCTCACCCTCGAAAACCTCAGCTACTTCCCCACCCAGGGCCAGGGCATCCTGCTCTCCGCCCTCGCCGCCGTCTTCATCGGCGGCACCTCGGTCTTCGGCGGCACCGCCACCGTCATCGGCAGCGTCTTCGGCGCCCTGATCATCGGCATGCTCGATGCCGGCATCGTCGCCACCGGCGTCGCCGGCTTCTGGGTCGAAGTCATCGTCGGCCTCGTCTTCGTCGGCGCCGTCGTCCTGCATATCGGCATCGACGACCCCGCCCGCATCCGCCAGCTCCAGCGCCGCCTGTTCACCAAACCCTGAACATCAAACCACACCACCGGGAGAAACCACCATGAAACCCCTCAAAACCGCCCTCGCCACCACCGCTCTGATGGCCCTCGCCACCACCGCCCTCGCCACCGTCCCCACCGCCCACGCAGCCCCCGCGAGCGACAAACTCGGCGCCGGCCTGACCATGTATTTCCAGATGGGCGGCAGCCCCGGCGACGGCTCGACCCTGCCGCGCGAAATCGGCGCCAAAGCCGCCGCCAAGGCCTTCGGCGTCAAACTCATCGAGCAATATTCCAACTGGCAGCCCGAAACCATGATCACCCAGTTCCGCCAGGCCCTCGCGGCCAGCCCGGACTGCATCGAAATCATGGGCCATCCCGGCAACCGCGCCTTCATGCCGCTGGTCGCCCAGGCCGAAAAACAGGGCATCGTCGTCACCGCCGGCAACGTCCCCCTGCCCAAGCTCGAAGCTCTCTACCGCGCCAACGGCTTCGGCTACGCCGGCACCTATCTCTTCAAAGGCGGCGAAACCACCGCCGAGGCCATGATCAAGGCGGGCCACCTGAAAAAAGGCGACGTCGCGCTGGAATACGGCGTCTTCGCCGAAGGCATTCGCGGCCTGTCCGACAAGGGCCTCGCCCACGGCCTGAAAAAAGCCGGCCTCAAAGTCTACGAACTCAACATCTCCAACAAGGTCAACGCCGACCCCGCCCTCGCCGTCCCGATCATGGTCGCCTTCATCGAACGCCACCCCGACATCAAGGCCATCGGCACCCAGCAGGGCCTCGTCACCTCCTTCATCCCGCAAGCCTTGAAGGAAGCCGGTAAAAAACCCGGCCAGATCACTGTCGGCGGCATCGACCTCGCCCCCGCCACCATCGCCGGCCTCAAAAGCCACTACATCACCGTCACCCTCAACCAGCAGCTCTATCTCCAGGGCTTCCTCCCGGTCGCCCAATGCGTGCTGACCAAAAAATTCGGCCTCGAAGGCATGAACACCAACACCGCCGCCGGCACCGACGACGCCGCCATGGTCTCCAAAATCCTCCCCCTGATCAAACAGGGCGTCTACTGACCAGACCATCCCTCCCGGTTTCCGCGCCGCGTCAGATCGGTTATGACGCGGCGTGGAAGTCGATCTGTTTTACGAACTCGCCGTCCCCGCGCATCTCGGCCGCAGCGAAGCGCAGGTGCTTGCCGAAACGCTCGACGAACTCGCCCTCGCCGATCACCTCGGCTTTCACGGCGCCTGGTTCGTCGAACATCATTTCATGCGCGAATACTCCCACTCCAGCAGCCCCGAGCTGATCCTCGCCGCCGCCAGCCAGCGCACCAGCCGCCTCCGCCTCGGCCATGCCGTCGTCGTCATGCCCTACCACCACCCGGTCCGCGTCGCCGAACGCTGCGCCACGCTCGACATCCTGAGCGGAGGACGGCTCGAAATCGGCCTCGGTCGCGGCTTCTCCGCCCCGGAATACGCCCTGTTCGGCG
Organism: Acidiphilium acidophilum; assembly: GCF_033842475.1. Classification (NCBI taxonomy): domain Bacteria; kingdom Pseudomonadati; phylum Pseudomonadota; class Alphaproteobacteria; order Acetobacterales; family Acidocellaceae; genus Acidiphilium; species Acidiphilium acidophilum. The sequence continues at coordinate 2,441,655 of NZ_JAWXYB010000018.1, forward strand.
CAAAAATGGCCGACAGCCGCACCCACGTCCAGGAAGGCCTCGCCATCCTCCGCGCTGCCCCCGGCGCCCCGTTCAGCCATCACGGCACCCTGCATAATTTCACCGATCTCGACATCCTGCCCAAACCGCTCCAGCGCCCGCACCCCCCGCTCTGGACCGCCGCAGTCAGCCCCGCCAGCTTCCTCTGGGCCGCGCAGGAAGCACTCGGCGTGCTCGCCGGCCCGTTCAAACCCTGGTTCATGACCCGTCAGGACATCAAATCCTACCGCCGCGCCTGGCGCACCGCCCATGGCGACCTCCCGCCGACCCCCGGCCAGAACAACCGCTTCGCCATGACCATCGGCTGCCTCTGCCTCGAAGACGGCGACGAAGCCCGCCGCCTCGCTCAGGGCTTCGTGTGGTACTACCAGCGCCTGCTCGACCAGACCCGCCCGATCCTGATGCAGCTCCGCGAAAGCTACGAATACTACCACCGCCTCCGCTTCCTCGAACCTTTGCTCCGCCGCACCCTCAGCCTCCGCCTGCTGGAAACCATGGGCATGGTCGTGGTCGGCACCCCGGAAGATTGCCGCCGCCGCCTCGCCGCCTACGCCACCGCCGGGGTCGACACCCTCATCCTCGCGGTCGGCGCCGGCATGGTCCCGAGCAGCATCACCCAGCGCTCGCTCCACGTCCTCGCCCGCGACGTCCTGCCCCATCTCGCCCGTCTCCCCGCCACCACCATGACCACCGCCACCATGACCACCGCCTGACCCGATGCGCGTTCTCGTCACCGGAGCCAGCGGTCACCTCGCCCGCGCCCTCCTGCCGCTCCTCGCCGCCGACCCCGCGATCACTGAAATCATCGCGCTCGACCGCCATCCCCCCATCCTCGCCCACCCCCGCATCACCCCCCGCATCGCCGACCTCGCCACCACCGACCCCACCCCCCATCTCGACGGCATCGACACCCTCATCCACCTCGCCTTCGTCGTCCTCCAGGCGAGCGCCGACCGCTACCGCACCCTCACCCAGCCACCCCACACGCAACCCCACCCCCTCCACCGCATCGCGCGCCGCCTCTCCCCCACCACCCGCGCCACCGACCGTGCCGCAATGCGTGCGATCAACCTCGGCGCCACCCAATCCCTGTTCGAAGCGGCCGCCCGCGCCGGCACCCGCCACATCGTCTATTCCAGCAGCGTCGCGGTCTATGGCGCCTGGCCGGACAACCCCACCCCGATCCCCGAATCCCACCCGCTCCGCCCCCAGCCCGGCTTCGCCTATGGCGAAGATAAAGCCGCCGTCGAATCATGGCTCGACCGCTTCACCCTCGCCCACCCCACGCCCCGCATCACCCGCCTGCGCCTGCACGCCATCATCGGCCCCGCCGCCCAGCCCCTCGTCAACGCCCTCGCCACCGCGCCGCTCGCCCTCCGCCTTTCGCCCACCCCGCCCCCGATCCAATGCCTCCACGAATCCGATGCCGCCCGCGCCATCATCGCCGCCCTCCACGCCCGCACCGGCGGCACCTACAACATCGCCGCCCCGACCCCGATCCCCTGGAACGCCATCCCCCGCCGCCTCACCCTGCCCCTGCCGCCCGCCATCGCCGAAGCCCTCCACCGCCTCGCCTGGCCCTTCACCGATGCACTGGGCGATCCCGGCTGGCTCGCCGGCCTCCGCCACCCCCTGATCGTCGACACCCGCAAAGCCGCCGCCGAACTCGGCTGGCACGCCGCCCACAACGTCGCCAGCGCGATAACATCCGCGCGGCATCCCGCGACCACATCCATGCGAAACCCCGAATAAATCCACCCCGGCCCATTTCTCCCTGCCCTCACCCGTGGCAAAAGACCGCATGACCCCGAGCACCCTGACCCGCGCTCCGGCCCCCGACCACGATGATCTCGTGGACCGGCTGAACACCCACAGCACCCGCTACCGCGACCCGGTGCAGAGCATCCCGTGGGACACGCTCGACCCGAACCTCCCCTGGCTCCCCGACCACCTCATCTCGCTCCACGGCACCGAAACCTTCGACCGAATGACGCCCGCGCAACGCCGCCGCCTCTCGCACTGCGAATTCGTCGCCTTCTGCGAACTCGGCCTCTGGCTCGAAATGCTGTTCATCCAGCGCCTCGGCGGCAACAGCCTCACCCAGCTCTATCGCGACCCCGACGATTACCACTACCAGCTCCACGAGCTCCGCGAGGAAGTCGGCCACAGCCTGATGTTCCTCGAAACCCGCCGCCGCAGCGGCATCGACTTCATGACCCCGCCGCACGAACGCCCACCCCTCGCCCGCCTGTTCGCCCGCTTCGCCCCCCAGCACGCCGCCGCCTTCTGGGCAACCATCCTGATCGGCGAAGACGTGCCGGACCGCATGGGCCGCCTGATCGTGGCCGACCGCACCCTCCCCGAAGCCGTCCTCGCCATCACCCGGCTGCACAGCCGCGAGGAAGCCCGCCACATCGCCTTCGCCCGCACCATGATCGCGCGCAAAACCACAACCATGCCGTCATGGCAGAAAGCCGCGACCGCCCTGATGCTGCGCGAAATCATGCGCCAGTTTCTCGATACCGCGTTCTACCCCTCGCCACGCGTCTACCGCGCCGCCGGGCTCGATCAACCCCGCGCGCGCGCCGCCGAAGCCCGAAGCAACCCGCACCGCATCGCCCTGCGCGCCCAATGCGCCGCCCCCAGCCGCGCAACCCTGCGCGACAGCGGCTTCAACCTCTGAGCCGAACCCCGCTCAAAAATCCAGATCGGCGTAATGCGGCGGCGGATTGAACCCCGACACCCGATCCGCCAGCAGCGCCCGGAACGACGGGCGGGACTTGATCCGCGCATACCATTCCTTCGCCGCCGGCACCGCCGCCCAATCAACATCGCCGATAAAATCGAGGCACGACAGATGAGCCGCCGCGGTGAAATCCGCGAGCGACAAATTCGCCCCCGCCAGATATTTCCGCGTCTCCGCCAGATGCCCGATATAGGTCAGATGCACCCGCAGCGCCGCATACCCCTCGCGCAACCGCCCCGCTTCCGGCGCCCCGCGCTTCGCCGCCGGCTTCATCACCTTCTCATAAAGCAGATTGCGTGAAACCTCCTGCGCGAACCGCTCGTCGAACCACGACGTCACCGCCCGGATCTCCACCCGCTCGCCCAGCGTCCGCCCGATCAGCGAAATATCCGGATACGCCTCATCGAGATACTCGCAAATCGTGTTCGAATACGGAATGACCAGCCCATTCTCCTCGGTCAGCGTCGGCACCGTCCCCGCCGGATTCATCGCGAGATACTCCGGCCGCCGGTCCCAGGTCTTTTCCAGCCGCAACTCGAACGGCAGACGCTTTTCGGCAAGGGCAAGGCGCACTTTCCGCGCATAGGGCGATAACGGCAGGTGATACAGAATACGCATGACACCGGCTTATGCCATCTGCCCCCGCTCCTGCAAATCGCCCGTCAGGTCGCACCCCAATCCCCCGACACATTACGATTAACGCTTTACATATATAACCGGTAAGTTACATTCGTCGCCGCGTGCGTTGAAGACTGTAATATATCCCAAAAACCAGGAAATCGTCCATGCAAACTGATAATCCCCTGCTCGCCTCCGGCCGACGCGGCATGATGATCGGCGCGGCCTCGCTCGGTGCCCTCACCATCGCCGCGCGCAATGCCGCCGCCGCCGAGTCCGGCTCGGTCACCCTCCCCTTCGCCAAGGGCAAGCGCGAAGTCCTCGCCGCCGGCACCTTTCCGCAAAAAGGCGAAATGATCCTCCAGCGCACCCGCGCGCCCCTGCTCGAAACCCCCTGGCCGGTCTTCCAGCACCACCTCTTCACCCCGAACGATCAGGCCTATGTCCGCTGGCACATGGCCGACTTCCCCACCAGCATCGACACCGGCACCTATAAAATCAGGGTCTCCGGCAAGGTCAAAAAACCGTTCGAAATCAGCCTCGAAGAGCTCGTCAAGGCATTCCCCGCCAAACGCATGGCCGCGATCAACCAATGCTCGGGCAACTCACGCGGCTTCATCGACCCCCGCGTCCCCGGTGCCCAATGGGGCAACGGCGCCATGTACAACGCCATGTGGACCGGCGTGCCCCTGAGCCGCCTGCTCGAACGCGCCGGGATCGAGTCCAGCGGCACCCACGTCGCCTTCCGCAGCCTCGAACAGGGCGGCGGCCTCTACCCGCCCAGCGCCACCTTCGAAAAAGTCCTGCCGATCAAACGCGCCAACGACGGCGAAGTCATGATCGCCTACCAGATGAACGGCGAAAACCTCCCCCTCCTGAACGGCTACCCGATCCGCCTGATCGTCCCCGGCTGGTACTCCACCTACTGGGTCAAAATGCTCACCGAAATCGAAGTGATGGACCACCCCGGCACCGGCTTCTGGATGGCCGTCGCCTACAAAATCCCCGACACCCCCACCGGTGAAATGACGCCCGGCCAAAAAGGCGTCAAAATGGTGCCGATCAATAAAATGAAGCCCCGCAGCTTCTTCACCAGCGTCGAAAACGGCACAAAACTGCCGCGCGGCAAAACCACCACCCTCACCGGCTTCGCCTTCGGCGGCGGCAGCGCCCTCAAAACCGTCCAGGTCTCCCTCAACGGCGGCAAAACCTGGCGCACCGCCATGCTCGGCAAAAACTACGGCGCCTACGGCTTCCGCCAGTGGCACATCAAAGCCGCACTCGGCAAACCCGGCACCTACCGCCTGATGGTCAAAGCCACCAACGCCGCCGGCCACGTCCAGCCCCCGGTCGCCGGCTGGAACCCCGGCGGCTTCATGTACAACGGCATCGAACACGTCGACGTCACCGTCGCATAAGCAGGAACCCCCGCCATGAAATACAAAACCATCGCCCTGCTCGCCGGCGCCGCCCTCTCACTCACCGCAATCGCCGTCGCCGCAACCCCGGTCTTCAAATCAGAATCGGTCAAAATCCCGGTCCCCGGCGCCTACTTCCAGGGCACCGATGCCGCCATTCTCAACCAGAACTGCGCCTATTGCCACTCCGCCAACTTCGTCAACGACCAACCCACCCTCTCCCCCGCAACCTGGACCGCCGAAGTCACCAAAATGCAAAAAGCCTTCGGCGCCCCCTACGACACCGCCAAAATCCCCTCCATCGTCGACGCCTTGGTCGCCCGCCAGAAAGCAGGCAACTAACATCGCCACTCCGAAAGATGGGTAGCCCGCGCTATCCATCTTTCGCCGTCCTGCCCAAAGAAGAAAGCTCAAGAAAGCACTTCTTTTTTGCAAAAAAGAAGCAAAAAACTCTTTTGAATCTAGGCCCGTGCCCTCTCGAACGCCCACGCCCCAGATAACAAAAGTTTTTTACTACTTTTTTTCAAAAAAGTAGCCCTTCCTTACCTTGCCCTGCCCTGCCGCAAGGAAAAGACACAAAAACTCTTTGAATCAGGGTCCGTGCCTGTGGCGAGGTCCGTGTGACCGGACCTCGCTTTCGATCAGTCTCAGTGAACCGTCGGACCATCCACGATGTCGGTGTGACGCGGATCGTCGCTCACCGGTCCCGGCATCATCCCCGCCAAGTGATCGGCAAACTGATGATTGACGTCCCGGTGCAGCGCCTCATCGGCACGGACGGCGAGCACCACATCCCGAAGCCGTGCATCCGGAGCGAGTTGCCAGTAATCGATCGCAATACGCGGCGCGGGAATATTCTCGACCAGTCCGGCATCGATCTGTTCGAGATACCTTGTATAGCTGACGACCGCCTCTTCCTCGAAATAGCCGACGACCCGATGCGCCGTTTTCGGGGAGAACAGATACAGGAGAAAAAACGAATTGTAGAATATGCCCTGAACCATGAAAACGAGCGTCCGTTCGAGGCGGGACGGACACGCGATCTCCATGAACGTCATCAGATGCATCCGCTCGTTCTCGGCTTCGTCGAGCAATGTGTAGATCCACCCGCGATCATCGCTCATCCGCCGCAAGCAGGTAAGGTGCTGCAACGCCCCTCCGACCATGCCCGGAACCGCCGCAACGGTTTCGAGCACCACCGCGCGATTGCCATATCGCTTGGCAAAGAATGTATCCGCGGTGAAGCGAAGAACCTTGACGAAAGCGTAGGCAATTGTCTCGGACGCCCCCGTCGGCGCCCGTCGTGAATCGAGTTGCAGCCCGGTCTCGGCGGCGTCCTGATACCGCCTGCGGGTCGGGGTGATGTGGCTGCGTTCCGGCGTATACATCTTGTGGTGCTCCTGAATGATCGACGCTCGACATTGTGCGTCAGTGGAGTCGGATAGCCTTTGTTACAACCTTGAAGCTCACTCGGCGGCAGCGGAGGTATGCTTCGCCTTGGCCTGCAGCTTATGGATCTTCATTGTCTTCATCGCGAATTTCTCATAAAGCGGCTCGCTGGTGCCGCCCTTGATCTTGCGAATGAAGTATTTCTCGAACCCGATCTTGGCGAGATGCACCCACTTGCCATCGGCCGCCCAGTTCACATTGCGCGGCGGCAACTGCGGTTGGGCAACGAACACGACGCCGCCATCGCCGAAATCCGCAATGCAAACGGCATTCCAGGTCGGCTTTTCCGTCGGCTCCCGATTGCGCAGCAGGGCACCGATATTATGCGCCGTGGCGGTCACCATCGATTCGATCATGAAACCGGTTTTCGGCACACCGACCGGCACCGGCGTCGGCCCGATCGGCGGGATCGCAACGCACACGCCCACGGAAAACACGTTCCGGAATGTCGGGTTGCGCTGGTGCTCGTCGGCGAGAATAAACCCGCGCGGATTGACCAGCCCCTCGATGCCCTTGACCGCCGCGACGCCACGAAACGGCGGCATCATCATCGAAAACTTGAAGGGCAGTTCATGGGTCTTGAGAATACTGCCATCCGGGTTAATCTCCTCGGAGACCATTTTCCCGGCGGTGATTTCCTTCACCCGCGCGTTGGTGATCCATTTGATATGCCGGTTGCGCAATTCGCTTTCGAGCAACCCCTTGGTGTCGCCGACACCATCGAGCCCGAGATGCCCGATATAAGGTTCCGGCGTCACATACGTCATCGGCACCTTGCTCCGCAGCTTGCGCTTGCGCAGTTCGGTATCGAGGATCAACGCGAATTCATAAGCCGGCCCGAAGCACGAAACCCCCTGCGCCGCGCCGATGACCACCGGCCCGGGATTGCGGCATAATTCCTCGAACCCTTCATAGGCCTGCACCGCATGTCCGGTCTCGCAGATCGAAAACGTATGAGCATCCGGCCCCAGCCCTGGAATCTCGTCGAACGCAAGCTCCGGTCCCGTTGCGATCACCAGATAATCGTACTTGTGTTCGGTGCCGTCATGCAGAGTTATACTGTTGTTCGCAGGATCGACCCGCTGCGCCGCATGGGGGATGAAGTTGACCTTCTTTTTCTTCATGACCGAAGTCAGATCGACCTCGACATCCTTGCGCTTCCGCCACCCGACCGCAACCCACGGGTTCGAAGGATAGAACTGATAGGATGAACTGGTGCCGATAAGGGTAATTCGATCCCCTGGCCGGAGTTCCAGTGCAAGTTCATAGGCCATCAGGCTACCACCAAGTCCGGCGCCCATAACGACGACTTCAGCCATCTATATCCTCCGACATATTCTAATTATTATATATTTACTGCGCATCTCGTTTGATGGCACAAATCTTTAGCTACTCTTCCAATTTTGACATATCAAGAGAAAAGAATATGGAAAAAATCTTTTTTAAACTTGTCCGCTTAGTGCGCCCGACGCTTTCCGGAAGATGGGGCCAAAACGCCGCTGAGGCGGGCTGACGCGTGAATGGGTCAGAATCCCGTTGCCGATGCGTTTATCCGATTGGCGCTTTCTCACCCCCACCCATTATGCTTATAGTCCCATGTGACCGAAGCACCCCGCCCTCATGAAGCCTTGACCGAAACCCTCAAAGCCATCTTTGCGGGTTTCCATCGCGAGGCGGTCCGGCTGGCCCAGCACCACCGGGCCGCAATGCCGATGGTCACGCTGCTGCTGGGTTATTTCAACCGCGTCGTGATCCGCTTCGCCCGCTCCGCTGGCAAACCCGCAGCGCCACCCAAGCCGATCCGCGAACCCGCACCAGACAACACCGAGACCGCGCCGCCGAAACCATCCCGCCCGCGCAAACCGTCGCCGTTCTCCACCCAATTCGCCTGGCTGCTGCATCTGCTGCCGACCACCCCGACCACCGGCGTCGTTGCCGCACAGGCCCATCGTGACCTGATCGCGTTCGTCAATTCGCCCGAGCTGATCGCCCTGCTCGCCGCCAAACCGAGCCTCGGTCGCATCCTCCGCCCGATCTGCCGCATGTTCGGGGTCGAACTCCCCGACCATCTCCGCCCGCCACCCCGCGAGCGACGCCAGCGCAAGCCCAACCCCAACCCGAAACCCAAACGCATCATCTGGCCGATCCCCCTCGACCCCGCCGATATCCGCGTCCCCGACGCCAACTACCACGGCGTCCATTTCGGCCCCGGCAACCGCTTCTGGCCACCCAGACGAAAATACCGAAACAACCCCGCATGATCAGTCACGCCGATTTCGTTACGATATCACAACGAAAAACGCGATCGCGCCTACCGGATGATCTCGTAAAGCGCGACCGCCGCCGCCGCCGAGACGTTCAAACTCTCCATCCCGCCCGGCATCGCGAGCGAAACCAGTTCGTCGCAGGTCTCGCGGGTCAGCCGCCGCAACCCTTCGCCTTCCGCGCCGAGCACCAGCGCCGCCCGCCGCCCGCCGAGTGCAGCACCCGAAAGCCGCGTCGTCCCGCCGGCATCCAGCCCCATCACCCAGATATCCGCCGCCTTCAGCGCGATCAGCGCGCGGGCGATATTCACCGTGCGCAACAGCGGAATCCGTTCCAGCGCGCCCGATGCCGCCTTGGCCAGCGCCCCGCCTTCCTCCGGCGCATTGCGCTCCTGCGCAATCACCAACGCCGCCCCGAAGGCCTGCGCCGAACGCATGATCGCCCCGACATTGCGCGGGTCGGTAATCTGATCGAGCACCACCACCGGGCCACGCCGCTTCAGCGCATCGGCCAGCGAGGGATTGGCCAGCGGATCGGCCTGCAACCCGATCCCCTGATGAACCACCCCGCGCCCCAGCATGGCATCGAGCTTGTCCCGCTCGATCCGCTCGCCCGGAATCGCCCAGGGCTTCGGCAACCGGGCCGCAAGCGCCGCCTCGCCCTCCTCGGTCAGCACCAGCCGCCGCAACCGCCGCGCCGGATTGGCCAGCGCCGCCTCGACCGGGTGAACCCCGTAGAGCCACAATCCGGACGCGGTTCCCGCACTCGGCCGGCGATCGCGCTGGGCATCCTGCCGCCCCCGATGCTCCGGCCGGCCCCCCTGATTCTGCCCTTGCGGACGCGGTTTGCCGGATTTCCGAAGCTGATCACGCTGTTCCATCGGCGCTCTCTACCCTGCGGAACACGGCGTTGACAACGCCGTGCCAATCGCAGAATACGGGCAGCGGAAGAGTGCCCGAGTGGCTAAAGGGGGCGGACTGTAAATCCGCTGGCGTACGCCTACGTTGGTTCGAATCCAACCTCTTCCACCATCCCCCCTTCGCAGACCCCTCAGTGCGGGATCATCCACGGCATCAGATATTGCTGCGCCATCACGAGCAGGCCGAGCAGCGCGGTCAGCAGGATGCTGTGCTTGAACGTCCGCGCGAACACCACGCCCTCCTTGCCTTTCAGATCAGTCACCGAAACCCCGGTCGCGATGTTCTGCGGCGAGATCATCTTGCCCATCACCCCGCCCGAGGAGTTGCTGGCCGCAATCAGGATCGGGTTGAGATGCAGCTGGTTGGCCGCGACCACCTGCAGATTGCCGAACAGCGCATTGCCCGACGTGTCGCTGCCCGACAGGAACACCGCCACCCACCCGAGAAACGGAGAGACCAGCGGGAACAGCACGCCGATCGAGGCGACGCCGAGGCCGAGCGTGTAGTTCATCCCCGAATAGTTCATCAGATAGGCGAGCCCGATGATCAGGGCGACGGTGAAAATCGCAATCCGGCTCTGGCGCCACGTGGTCCCGATCGCCTTGATGAACACTGCCGGACCGACCCCGACGAGAACGGACGTGATCACGGCGGCGAGCAGGATGGCGGTACCGGTCGCGAGCGGCTGAAACACCCAGGCCGCCGCGTAGGGCTTGTGATAAAGCGTGATGAACACGGCATTGTTCAACCCGGGCCACGCAATGACCTGCTGGCCGATCGCAAATATCTTCAGATCGGTCCAGATGATCACCACCGCCGACACCACGACCCACGGGATCCAGCCGCGCCAGCGTGCGATGCCGCTGGCCTTGTGCAGGGCAAGCACATCCGCACGGATCGCGAACTGATCGTCGTGCGCCGGGCGCCAGACCTGAAGAAACCCGATGGTGACGATCAGCGACACCAGAGAGGACAGCACGTCGGTCAAGGCATAGCTGACATAGTTCGATGTGACGAACTGGGTGAGCGCGAAACTGGCTCCCGCCACCAGCAGCATCGGCAGCAGGGCGCGCACCGAGCGCAGCCCGCCATAGATGCCGATCACATAGAACGGCAGGAGGAACGCAAAAAACGGCAACTGGCGCCCGACCATCTGGCCGAGCGTATCCGGATGCAGCCCGGTGACCTGACCGAGCACGGTGATCGGCACGCCGAGCGCCCCGAACGCGACCGGCGCGGTATCGAAAATCAACGTGAAGGTCAGCGCCTCCAGCGTCGGAAACCCGACCATGATCAGCAGCGCGCTGGTAATCGCAACCGGCGTACCGAAGCCTGCGATGCCTTCGAGCAGACAGCCGAAGCAGAACCCGACCACCACAAGCACCACCCGCCGGTCGTTCGGCAGATGTTCGATGATCCATTCGCGAAACGCGTCGAAATGCCCCGATGCGACCGCGATATTATAGAGCAGCAACGCATTGACCACGATCCACATGATCGGCCAGAGCGCGAAGACCACACCGGCGGCAACACTGTCGAGCGCAAGGCCCGCCGGGAACCGCCAGACCAGAATGGCGATGATGAGGGCCGAGATCAGGCCGCCCAGCGAGGCCTGCCACGCCGGCCGCCTCAAAATGCCCAGCATGACCAGCACGACCGCGATCGGCAGGGCCGCAACGGCGAAGGACGCGCCGAGGCTTCCCGCGACCGGCGTAAGCAATTGATGAAACATGTTGACTCCCCAAACTCATTTATTGTCAGCACGAAACCGTGATCGTAAACGATAAGTCCATCACCGACACAAGAGCCGTCGAATATTTTTTTCGGCATCGAAAGACCGAAGTCCCCCGCCATGCCTGCCACGTCGCCCGGCCCGGCGCAGCTGCCGCTGCATGACCGTGCCGGATCGGGTATAGGTGCGCTGGGGGCATGGCCCCGTCTTGCCGGACCACCTTGCCCCACCCCCTCGTGTGCGGCTATCCGGCAGGGTTGAACATATTTGTTGCAACGGGAATATAGTTGGCATGCAGAACACCGAGGTCGTCACCACAGTCCAGCACTGGACCGACCGTCTCTTCAGCTTCACGGTCACGCGCGATCCGTCGTTCCGGTTCGTGGCGGGGCAGTTCACCATGATCGGGCTGGATGTCGAGGGGCGCAAGCTGATGCGCGCCTATTCGATGGCCAGCGCCACCTATGACGAACATCTTGAATTCTTCAGCATCAAGGTGCCGTCTGGCCCACTGACCTCGCGGTTGCAGCATATCAAGCCGGGGGACCGCATCCTGGTCGGGCGCAAGCCGACCGGCACGCTGGTCGCCGACAATCTCAAACCGGGACGGCGTCTCTTCCTGCTCGGCACCGGCACCGGCCTCGCGCCGTTCATGAGCATCATCCGCGAGCCGGATGTATACGACCGGTTCGAGCAGATCGTGCTCGTTCATGGCTGCCGCCACGTCAGCGAGCTGGCCTATGAGGACTTCATCACCAAAACCCTGCCCGCCGACGAGTTCATCGGTGAACAGGTGCGCAATCAACTGGTCTATTACCCGACAGTGACGCGCGAAGCCTTCCGCCACACCGGCCGGATCACGACCCTCCTGACCGAGGGGTTCGATCCCGCGTCCGCCCTGCCGCCGCTGTCGCTCGAACAGGATCGCGTCATGCTGTGCGGCAGCCCGGCATTTCTCGCCGATGTGGTCGCCCTGCTCGAACAGCGCGGCTTCGCCGAGGGCAATTCCTCGCATCCTGGCGATTACGTGATCGAAAAGGCTTTCGTCGAGAAGTAACGATCCGCATTTCAGGAGTCATCACGACTGCTGAAATGCCCCTCGCTTTCGCCCGACCCACCACCAACGTGCTCCGCAAGCCCGCCGAGCGCCCGTTGCTGCCCCTTCGACGATAGCCGGGTTGATGCAATCAATAGTTGCATAACTTCCGGACCACCGGCATTATCACGGACGATTTGAGTCGAATAACCCGCCAGTCTGTTTCATTATTTATTCAATTATATCAAAAACTGAGCCTCACATTTACGTGATCGTAAGTTTTGTCATCGACAATCGATTATCCTCTGACCGATCAAATGTTGCTTTGACACTCATATCCCTATTGATTTAACAAATATCGTAAAATTGATCTCGTCCACCGACCAATAAGTAACAATCAATATTTATACATTTGATGATTTTAAGACTTTCCCGCCAATAACACTACGTTCGAAGTCTTGACTCCCCGCTCGTCTGTCGATCCTGAAAGGTAACCCGATGCATATCACCAAACTGGATATCGAGACCGTCACCCGCCTGGCCGATGCGCCGACCCGGTCCGATCCGCGCGTGGAAATGGCCGCGCGCCTTCCCGCCTCACTCCAGCCGTTCCTGACCTGGCTGACCGCCAAACCGGCCCCCGGCGAACCCGCGGCACCGCGACCGCCGGTTTCCTATGTCCGCGAGGCCGTGCTGCTCGTGCTCGGCGGGTGCGCGGCTTCTTCCCTGGCCATGGCCGTGCTGCCGCTGGACTCCGTCGCGTTCTGGGCGCTGCTGTTCTGCGGGCTGCTCGCGACGAGTTCGGGGCTCGGCCTGTTCCAGGTGGTGATTTTCCATCATTGCTCCCACGGAACCGTGTTCAGCACCCGCGAACGCAACCGCATGGTCGGACGCTGGGTTTCCGCGATCCTGCTGTTCAAGCATTTCGACATGTATCAGCGCGAGCACATGCTGCACCACAATGCCAACAAGCTGTTCACCGACGATGACGAATTCACCGATTTCGTGGTCGGCATCTGTGATCTGCACACCGCGCTGGACCGCCGGGCCCTGTGGCGCAAGCTGCTGATCCTGCTGGTCTCGCCCTGGTTTCACGGGCGCTTCATGGTCAAGCGCATTCAGGGCAGTCTGATGTCGAAGGAGCGCCGCCATAATCTGATCGGGCTCGGCGTGTGGGGCACCCTGCTGATCGGGGGCCTGCTCCTGCATGTCCTGCCGATCGTGCTGGTCGCCTGGGTACTGCCGGTCACCGTGCTGCTCCAGATCGCCACCGTCTTCCGGATCCTGTGCGAACACCGGCTGCCCTCGGCGGAGATCATCGCGCTCCGGGGCAAGCAACTGGTCTGCGAGGCGACCGCAGGAGTGTTTCCGGGCCGGTATCCGCCGCCTGCCAGGCAATCGACGCTGCGCCGCCTCGGCGGCTGGACGCTCTGGTGGGCCGACATGCTGACGATCCAGCTGTTCGTTCGCGTGTTCGTCCTGGTCGGCGATGCGCCGTGCCATGATTTCCATCATCGCCGCCCCGGCAAGCGCTGGACCGACTACACCCATGCCCGTCAATCGGATGCCGATGCGGGGTGCCCGGGCTTCCCGGCCAATTACGTCGAAAGCTGGGGATTGTTCACGGCGATCGACCAGAATTTTGCGGCGATGGCGCGGGCGCCGGCCGATCTGTTCGGCTGAGGTGCCCGGCCCGACACGCCGCTCACCCGCCTGCCGGTTCGGATTGCCGCCCGCCGCACCGGACATAGCTTGCGGGGAGGGTGATGATCACGCTGGTCCCGGCGCCCGGGGCGCTCCGGATGGTGAGGGTCGCGTTGTGGGCTTCGACCAGTTGCTTGGCGATCGGCAGTCCCAGCCCGGCGCCCGATACCCGGGGACCGGCCGGGTCGTAGACCTGCACGAAGGGTTCCAGCGTGCGGGGCAGATCCTGCGGGGCGATGCCGATGCCGGTATCGCTCACCGTGATCGATGCGCCGTCTCCCGCCGAGGCGATCCCGCCGACCGTGATCACGCCGCCCGCCGGGGTGAATTTCAGGGCGTTGCCGATCAGATTGGCGAGGATCTGGCGGAACCGCTCGTAATCGATCGAGACCTCGATGGGCATTTCCGGAACCGCAACATCGATCCTGATCTCGCGGCTCGCGGCCTCGGCGGCGAAACTCCTGACCGCATTGCGCAGAAGCACGCCGAGCGACAGCCAGTCCCGCCGCAGGTAGGGCACGGTGTTGTTGAAGCGCGAGAAATCGAGGATGTCCTTGACCAGTGCGAGCAGCCGGTGACCGGAATCGAGGATCTGGCGGGCGAATTCGTCCTTCTGCTCGGGTCCCGGCGTCTGCCGCCCGGTTTGCAGCAGCAACTCGGAAAACCCGATCACGGCTTCGAGCGGCGAGCGGAACTCGTGACTGAGCGTGGCGAGGAAACGCGCGCGAACCGCATTGGCGTCTTCCGCCGCCTGTTTGGCCTCACGCAGGGCGATCTCGGCCCGCTTGCGCACCAGCAGGTCGTTATAGACCGCAAGGGATACTTCGACGAGTTCACGATCGCCGGCTTCGAAGGCACGGTGGATGTTGCTTTCGGTGCGATTGCCGAGGAGCAGGGCGCGACCGGTCGCCGGGTCGTACGCCCACAGGATGAAGGGGACGCCGAGCAGATCAATCATCGGGGCCGCCGCCGCGACCGGCGGGGTGCGTCCGGCAGTGTACAGGTGGTCGGGCGGATCGGGCAGTGTGAGCAATGTCGGGGTCGTCGTTCCGAAGGCGTGCTGGACCAGAAAGCGCTCCGGCGCCGCGGGATCGACCAGCAGCAACGCCGCGCAATCGCACACCGCGGTATCGGCGATGGTCGCCAGCATCAGCGGGCCGATGGTTTCCGCCGGGATATCGTGGTCGATGATCTGATAGGATTCCCGGACCAGCCGGGCGACCGTGCGGCTGCGGCGGGCTTCGCGCGCGACGCGGCTCTGCTCTTCCTGCGCGCGCAGCAGGCGGGCACCGATCTCGTTATATTCGCGGCGATAATATTGAAGTTCGCGTTCCAGTTGCTCGAAGCTGGGGTTCGGCCCGTCGGTCATGCCGTGCGCTGGAACACCGTCAGAACGCCGGTCCAGTCGAGCGGGCGGCTGTAATCGCCCGCGAAGGGCGCGATTTCCACGCCGGAATAGAAGCCGATGAACGGAAAGCCGGGTTTCAGCGTACGGAGGACGAGATCGGCCTCCTCGGTTTCGGCCCCGGTCATGACGCTCGCGCGGCCGGCGCAGTCGATATAGAGGCCGAAGGCGCACTCGCCGTGCAGCCCGGCCTCAAGATCGGCAATTCCCTGCGTGACCGACTCCAGCATCAGGGCGTTGTCGCGGCTCATGATCTGAACCCGGGTGCCGATGGAGAAATCGGGTTCGAACAGCGTGATCGAGCCGCGCGCCGGGTCGGCCTGCAGGATCAGGCGGTTGACGTAGTTGTTTTCGTCGAACGGGGCAAAGGGATCGCCCTGTTTCTGGCCGAGGGTGGCGACCAGGGATAATTGCTGGCCGCTGGTGGTGCCGAGTTCGAGGCCGAGCGTCCGTTCGATCACGGTCAGGGCGGGCTGACCATCGAGTTCGAGCACTTCGGCACCCTCGACCCGGGTGATTTCGAAAAAACTGCTCACCGGGCGGCAGCCGTGGAGAATGGCGGTGGCGGCGTGCAGGCCGGGCGGAAAGACCAGGGCGGTCATGGCGTGCTTGGCAATGGCATGACCATCGAACATCCAGCCATCCGACAAATTGATGTCGGTCAGCAGGCCACCGCCGATCACGTGAAGGGGCAGCCCGTCGAGCGCGGCGTGGAAACCGGCCATGATCCGGCTCGCCGGATGCAGGCGGAGCGGGGCCGATGCCGCGACGCTGTCGAACAGGATCAGAACCGCCGAACCCGGCGCGGCCTGCGCGCGCACCGCCCGCCCGAGGGCTTGGCCCGCTGCTTCCTCGCTCTCCAGCAGGTCGCGATTGGTCAGGATTTTCGGGGTGACGTCGGGGCCGCTGAAGGCGATGATGCCGATTTCGAGGCCGGAATAGCCGAATCCGCCAGTCCCGACGCCGGTCCCGCCGCCGGCGATGGCACCCGCCGCCGAGCCGCCGGCGAGCGGGATATCTCCGAACGAGGCGCGCAGCGCGGCAAGGGCGGCCTCTGGGTCGTGCTTGCCGCCGACGAAGGCGAGAATGAGATCAGCCGGACCGGGGAGTTGCTCGCGGCACCGGGCGACCGTGGCCGCGACGTCGATGCCGGCTGCGTATCCCGTGCTGATCGTGGCGGTCATGCCGGTCGTTCCTTGCGCTGGAGCGAAGGGCCGTACTGCGGCCCGTGGAGCATGACCTGATTACGCCCGTTGCGCTTGGCGTCATAGAGGGCGGCATCGGCCAGGTCGATCAATTCCGCCGCGACAACCGGCGCCTGGGCGATGGTCACGCCGATGCTGGCGGTAACCATCACACCCGGCGCGACGGTCATTGCCTCGATCGCGCCCCGCAGTTTTTCGGCGACGGTGATGGCGACGCCCGGATCGTCGAGGGCGGTGATGATCACGATGAACTCCTCGCCGCCGAAGCGGGCGAGCAGGTCGCTCTGGCGGAGATGGGTGCGCAGCGTGTCCGCGACGCCCTGCAGCACATTATCGCCGACCGTGTGGCCGAAACGGTCGTTGATCGCCTTGAACCGGTCGACATCGAGCATCAGCAGCGCGAAGGTGCCACCCAGCGGGTCCGCGCACAGCCGGTCGAGATAACTGTGAACATAGCGGCGGTTGTAGAGCTGGGTCAACGGATCGATCACTGCCATATGCAGGGCGCTCCCGACATCGACGCGCAGCCGGTCGTGATGACGCTTGCGGCGGATGTGGTTGCTGGCGCGCAGGAGCAACTCGTTCTCATCGAGCGGCAGCATCAGGCAATCGGTCGCTCCGAGATCGAGGGCGCTGATCAGCGTGTCGCGTTCGTCCGGCTCGGCGAGCAGCAGCACCGGCGTGTCCTGGGTGGCAGCGCTCGCCCGCAGCCGGGCGACCAGGCGGAGGGGATCGCCATCGAGCAGGGACAGGCTGATCACGATCAGGTCGAAGCCGTCGTCGTCGGCACTGTCGTCGGCATCGCGATCGGCGCCGGAGGGCACGACGACCATGCCTTCTGACGCAAGAACCGCGCTGATCCGCGCGGCACGACTGGCGAGATGATCGATCAGCAGCACGCGGGCATCGGCGATCGAGGTGTCGTCCGGTCGCTCGACCCGGAACCCGAGGGCGGCGGCGGTCTCGTCGCGGGCGCGCCACTGGTCCATCAACCGCTTGAACCGGATGATGCCGCGCAGGCGGGCGAGCAGGATACCGTATTCGATCGGCTTGCTCATGAAATCGTCGGCCCCGCTGCTGAGACCGCGCCAGCGATCGGGCGAGTTCTGGAGGCCGGTGATGAGGATGACCGGAATATGGGCGGTGGACCGCCCGGCCTTGAGCATGCGGCAGATTTCATAGCCGTCCATGCCGGGCATCATGATATCGAGCAAAATCACATCCGGCTGCCAGTCATGAGCGATCGCCAGCGCATCGCAGCCGACCGAAATTGCCTTCACCTCATAATATTCGGTGGCAAGGCGGCTTTCCAGCATCCGCGCGAAGGGCGATACGTCGTCAACGACCAGTATTCGTGCAGTCAAAATCTACTCCATTACGGGAGAAACCATCGCTCCTCATGGCAGGCACGATATTCACTTCGATAGAGCGAAACTTCCAAATATCTATTGTCGAAATAGGCGATTATCCTCAGGACTCCCCTCATTCCTATATCGTACCGAATGTTCCGTTGAAAACTGACTGTTGAGCGAGGTTTTTGGCGAAGTTTTCGATCAATGGGCGGAGGCGATGCTCTGGCATATTAGGGATGAGTTCGTAGAGCATGCATCCTTGCCGGAAGAGCGAGTGGGTCCGCAGCTTTGAGGTATTGGATTTGAGGTGCCTGTCATAGCCGAGCGCTTCTCCGGTGGCGCCGAGCAGAGTGAGCAGGGCGACGGCGAAGGCATTGAGCAGCCACAGGCGATCGCGCCGCTCTGGGGTGCTGACGTGGATGGCGCCCATCCCCATGCCGAAGCGCAAATTTTTGGTGTCGCGGAAACCCGGTTCAATGGTCCAGCGTTTCGCGTAGAGATTGATCAGTTGGCGCGCGGTATCATCGGTGGTGCTCGCGGCCAGGCACCACGGTTCCTTCATACCTTTGTCCCGCACGCAAACCACCGTGCCGACGGTGAACCGTTCGGCGGTGACCGCGGCTGCGCGGAGTGTTCTGGCGCGTCCGGCGGCCATCACCCACTCGGCGGCTGGTCTGGCCTCGCCGCTCGCCGCGGTAACCAGGATATTGCCGCGGAAGCGGATCACGTAGTCGAACTTCAACTCCTCTGTCAGCACCCGGTAGAGCTTATGATCGCCGAACCCACGATCGGCGACGATGCAGACGCTTGTTTCGGCAGGCACGATTTCCGCCAGCGCGACCAGCAGGCGGTATTCCTCTTCATTGCGCCGGTTCTTCAGATTGGCCTTATCAACCGTATGCCAGATCAGCGGCGTTGCACGACCGTGCGAACTCAGCAGCGAGAGCATCAAGGTCGCCTGACCATCAGGGTCGAATTCGGTCCAATCCATCGCGACAACGATACGCTCACGCGCACCGATCACGAACGATACCCAACGCCGCAGCACGACGTCCAGATCAATCCCGGGGTTCGAGAGCATGCGATCGACCTGCTTGATCGCATGCTTGGTCAGTCGCCCACGTGCCAGAGCCAGCCCCTGGCCAATCGCCCCAATCGCCAGCGATGCGGTCTCGATGACCCCCAGCGTTGCTCCTGCCAGGGACAGGATCCGCTTGGCATGCAGGTCCTCCCCCAGCAAACCTTCCAGAAAGCGCTGAACATCGTCAAACGACATATGTGTCCTCTTGGCAGCCATCCGATCCTCCAGAAACCAGGACTGATTGCCGGGCAACCTTGGAATCGTGCACCGAGGAACAAGGGCAGCCAGAAAATTCGAACGAAAAGAACCTGGATCAACCGATCCCGATTCCTTCCGAAAATCCAACCCAGCGCTCTCGATTCTCTTTAAACGATAGTTGCGCATTCAATATGAGGGGATGAATGAGGCGATTATCAATTAGTCAGGCAATGTATATCTATGTAAATCTTATAAAATGGCTGAATTCTCATTTGAACGGCTAATTCTTTCGATGCTACCACAATTGCATCAAATCGCAATGACGCAGAGCGGGGCTTCATAATCGATGCCTTGGTCTATGAAGTCGAACGTTGATCGAAAGATACGAAGTTTATTCACTTTTTGAGACGATATTTCTCTCGTCGCGAGGAGTCGGGCATCGCGTGCAGGGGTGGATGGTATGCTCTTTCATGATTGCCGGTGCCGCCCATATCTGCGAAGCCGGTGCGTCATAAATATGTCGGCCCCGACATGCTGTGACCACATTTTCACTGGCCCGCCTTCCTGGCCCGCCGCAATCCGCAAAGGACACGCTCACATGGCAGACCTGTCGCGCGAAGATCGCTGGGAGGCGCGGTTCGCCGCCTCCGATACCTATGTGTTCGGCACCGCGCCCAACGCGTTTTTGGCGCGGACCGCCGCGGCGATCCCGCCCGGCGGATCGGTGCTTTCGGTGGCGGATGGCGAAGGACGCAACGGGGTGTTCCTCGCGGGGCTCGGCCTCGATGTCCATTCCGTCGAGGTTTCGGCCACCGCGATCGCCAAGGCCAAGCGCCTTGCGGAAAGCCGACGGATAGAGCTTCGGTTCGAACAGGCCGATCTGCTCCGCTGGACCTGGCCGGTGGGGCAGTACGACGCCGTCGCTGCGATTTTCGTGCAGTTCGTCGGGCCCGACGAGCGGCCGGGGTTTTTCACGAAGCTGATCGACGCGCTCAAGCCCGGTGGACTGCTCCTGCTCGAAGGCTACCGGCCGGAACAGGTCGCCAACCGCACCGGCGGTCCCACCGATCCGGCGCATTGCTACACCGAGGCGATGTTGCGCGAGGCGTTCGCCGGGCTCGAAATCGAACGCCTCGAAAGCTACGATGCCGTGCTCGATGAAGGGGCCGGCCATTCCGGCATTTCGGCCCTGATCGATCTGGTCGCCCGCAAGCCGGGCTGAGCGAGCGCGCCTAACCGGAAGCAGCGCGCAGCGCCCGGTCGAGGTCGGCATAGAGATCCTCGACATGCTCGATCCCGACCGAGAGGCGCAGCAGATCGTCCGGGCAGGGCGTGCCTTCACCCTCGATCGAGGCGCGATGTTCGATCAGGCTTTCGACCCCGCCGAGCGAGGTCGCCCGGTGCCAGACCCGCACGGCGGCGGCGGTGGCGATGGCATGGGCGGCACCGCCGCGCACCCGGATTGACAGCATCGAGCCGAAGCCGTCGCGCATCTGCGCTGCCGCGATCGCGTGGCCCGGATGATCCGGCAGGCCGGGATACAGGACATGGGCGACATGATCATGCGCGGCGAGACGCGCGGCCAGGGCGGCGGCATTGGCGGCCTGGGCGGCGGCGCGCAGGAACAGGGTGCGCATGCCGCGCATCAGCAGGAACGCCTCGAACGGCCCGAGGATCGCGCCGCCCAACCGGCGCGCGGTGACGATGCGCTGCCAGTCGGCATCGTCGCGCGCACCCGCGACCACACCGGCCACGACATCGGAATGGCCGTTGAGAATCTTGGTCGCGGCGTGCATCACGAAATCCGCGCCCAGCGCGAGGGGCTGGAGATGATAGGGTGACGCGACCGTGGCATCGACCGCGAGCCGCGCACCTGCCGCGTGGGCGATGCCGGCGATCGCGGCGATGTCCGTGATGGTCCAGAGCGGATTGCCGGGGGTTTCGATCCAGATCAGGCGGGTGCGACCGGGCAGAACGGCGGCGGCGACGGCAGCGGGATCGTCCATCGCGACGAAATCGACCGCGATGCCCCGGCGGGGTAGCTCGGTCATCAGCCAATGGCGGAGCGCCCAGTACATGATCCGTGGCGCGAGCACGTGATCCCCCGCGTTCAGCACGGCGAAGACCGCGATCGCGGCGGCCATGCCCGAGCCGAACAACAGCGCGCCGGCGGGGGCAGCCTCCAGCATCGCGAGCACCGCCTCGGCCTCGCGCACCGTCGCGTTGTCCGGCCTGCCATAGACGAAGCCCGAACTATATTGATTGTCGGGATCGCGGATGAAGGTGGTCGAGACGTGGATCGGCGCGATCACCGCCCGCGTCGCCTGATCGATCCGCCCCATCGCCTGGGCGACCCGCGTGGCGGGATGAAGATCGGTCTCGTTCATCGTCTGGTATCTCCTGGTACGGGGCGTTTCGAATTTAGGCGCTTGGCTATCGCAGTTGGTCCACCCGCAGGCGTTCCCGGCCATCGGTCAGGCGCGCCATCGCGAAATAGGCCGCGCCGACGGCGGCGATTCCGGTGGCCCCGGCGAGCAGGAACATCAGCAGGATCTGGTATTTCACCGCCTCGATCGGCGATAGTCCGGCGAGGATCTGGCCGGTCATGATCCCCGGAAGCGTCACGATTCCCGCCGCCGACATCACGTTGATGATCGGCAGGATGCCCCGCCGCACCGATGCCCGGATCAGCGGTTTGGTCGCCTCGCGGAACCGCACGCCGAGCGCCAGCTGCGCCTCGATCGCGGCGCGCTCGCGCATCACGCCGGACAACAGCGCATCGAGGGAGAGCGACGCGGCGTTGAGTGCGTTGCCCAGCATGATGCCGGCCAGCGGGATCGCATAGCGCGCGGCGTACCAGGGGTGGGGCCGCAGGGCGGTCGCGAGGGCAAAGGTCGCGGTCACGAAGGTCGCCAGCGCGACCGCCGAAAGCCCGGCGATCTGATTGCCGTAGCGCGCCAGTTTCCGTTCCGGTCGCGCCGCGACCTCGCGCCCGGCAATTGCCACCATCGCCAGGATCAATCCCAATGTGAGCAGCGGCGTGTCGATCGCGAAGACGAAGCGCAGGATGTAGCCGACCAGGGTGAGTTGCACCGCGCAGCGCACCGCCGCGACCAGTACCTGCTTGTGCAGCCGCAACCCGAGCCAGACCGATACCACGGCATCGAGCACCACCAGCGAGGAGGCGATGATCAGGTCGGTCGGGGTCAGCAGGATCGGGGTCATTGCGGGGTCAGGGTTCCGGCTTGCAGATGATAGTGCCGCGCCCCCAGACGGGCAGCCTGATCCATATCGTGCGTCACGATCACCAGCGCGGCACCCGCACGCAGCCGCGCCGACAGGATGGCCTCGACCAGCCTTGTCGCCTGCGGGTCGAGCGCGCCGGTCGGCTCATCGAGCAGCAGAACCGGTGGATCGTTCAGCAGGGTCCGGATCAGGGCGAGGCGCATCCGCTCGCCGGTGGACAGCCGATGCACCGGCTGGGCCAGCAAGGCGGCATCCAGCGCCAAATCCGGCATCAACGCCACGGCGCGCGCCCGATCCGGAAAATGCGCCGCTGTGTCGTCATGCCACCAGCCCGGCTCGGCGGCCAGATAAGCGACACGCCGCCGCCAGTCCGGCGCGGTGAACGCCGCACGCTCCACACCATCCAGCGCGACCGTTCCTTCATGTGGGTCGAGATCGGCGATCATGCGGAGCAATACCGACTTTCCGGCCCCCGACGGGCCGGTGATCGCCATGGCGTCCCCGGCGCCGAGCGCAAAATCGAACGGGCCACCGGCGGCACCTTTCAGGGCCTGGGTGCGGAGTCTCATGAAGGCAGGGGAAGGAAAGGATTTCTTTTTTTGTAAAAAAAGAAACAAAAAAACTTCTGGACTCTGGGACTACGCTGTTGAAACCGACACGGACCCAGGTAAACGAAAGTTTTTTGCTTCTTTTTTACAAAAAAGAAGTCTTCTCCTGCTTCCCTCACCCCTCCATCCCGAACGCCGCCAGCATCCGCGCCTCCGCCCGCATGCCGCGATGGAAGCAGCGCATTTCGAATTTCTCATTGGGCGAATGGATGCAATCGTCATCCAGCCCGAAGCCGACCAGCAGGGTTTGCAGGCCGAGTTGACGCTCGAACGCCTCGACCACCGGGATCGAGGCACCGCACCCGGCCAGTACCGGCGCCTTGCCGAATTCCGCCGCCAACGCTCCCCGCGCCGCGCGGACGAACGGCGCATCGATCGGCACCATCAGCCCGGGTGACGCGCCGTATACCTCGAAATGGGCCTGGGCACCCGGCAGCAGCCGTTGCTGTACGAAGCGTTTGAACCCGGCGATCACCGCGTCGGGGTTCTGGCCGGGCACCAGGCGAAACGTGAGCTTGGCTCCGGCTTCCGCCGGAATGACGGTTTTGCTGCCAGCGCCCTGATAGCCGCCGAAGATGCCGTTGATTTCAGCGGTCGGGCGCGACCAGTTCTGTTCGAGCACCGAACGGCCCTGCTCACCGCTGGCTCGATCCAGCCCGATCGCGGCAAGCCAGCCCGCCTCGTCGAACCCGGTCGCCTTCCACGAGGCGAGCACATCCGCCGGGATTTCGGCAATGCCGTCGTAGAAGCCGGGGATCGCGATGGTGCCGGTTTCGTCGAACAGATCGCCCAATATCCGGGTGAGCGCGCGGATCGGATTGAGCGCGGGGCCGCCGAACAGGCCGGAATGCAGATCGCGGTTGGGCCCGGTAATCCGCAATTCCAGCGCGGCGAGACCGCGCAGCGAGGTGGTGATCGCCGGTGTGTCGCGGTTCCACATATTGGTGTCCGCCACCAGCACGAAATCCGCCGCCAGCGCTGCCCGCTCGGCGTCCAGCATCGCCTCCAGCGAGGGGGAGCCGCATTCCTCCTCGCCTTCGAGCAGCACGGTCAGATTGACCGGGAGGGCGCGGTTGACCGCGAGATGCGCGCGGATCGCTTCGAGCACCATCATCACCTGGCCCTTGTCGTCCACCGCGCCCCGCGCCACCACGCGCGCGCCATCGGGTCCTTCGACGAGCTGGGGGTCGAACGGATCGGAATGCCACAATGCGATCGGGTCGGCGGGCTGAACATCGTAGTGCCCATAGAACAACACACGCGGTGCGTTGCCGCCGGCGTGATGGTGTGTGGCGATCACACCGGGCAACCCTTTGGTTTCCGACAGCCGCGCCTCGAACCCCATGCCGGTCAGCAGGTCGCGCATGTGCGCCGCGGCGCGGATGCAATCGGGTTTGTGCGCCGGTTGCGCGCTGATCGAAGGAATTCGCAGCAGGTCGAACCAGCGGGCGCGCGAGGAGTCGATATTGGCGTCGATATGAGCCAGAACCGCGTCGAGCGACGAATTGTCCATTGCCTGTCCCCTTGGTTATGATGGCCCAGAGATAGACGCGGTGCATCGAACAGGAAAGGGCATGGCATGAGCGGATTTTCCCTGCGCGCACATGAAAAGACCGATGCACCGGCAACCGCTGCCCTGCTGATGCGCGGTGGTGTAACCTGACGTCTGGAAATTCATTTTGGGTTGGGAGTTGGTGCCCTTGCCGGGGCATGCCCCGGCAAGGGCTGTTCATTCTGGTATTCCATGCAGTTGTTCACACCAACATGGAGACCGATGAATGGACGCCAAAAAGGATACGATTATCGAGGCACTTTTGGAACATCTGATCGAAAACGGCGCAGGCGATATCGCCACGGTATTTGCCAGGACCTTCGAACTCGCCATGCAGATCGAGCGCGAACGCTTCCTCCACGCCAGTCACTACGAGCGCAACCCCGATCGTCAGGGTTACGCCAATGGCTACAAGCCCAAGCGGATCGATACCCCGGCCGGGTCGATCACCGTCGATGTCCCCAAAACCGCCGGTCACGTGGGCGAACCCTTCTACCCACAGTCCCTCGAACGCGGCCGACGCTCGGTCCGCGCCGTCATGGTCGCCGTCGCCGAAATGTACATCAAAGGCGTCTCCACCCGCGACGTCGAGGCCGTCATGCGCGAATTCGGCATCGAAAGCCTCTCCTCCGCTCAGGTCAGCCGCGCCAGCAAGCTGCTCGATGACGAACTCGCCGCCTGGCGCACCCGACCCCTCGCCGAGATCCGCTACCTCATCCTCGACGCCAGATATGAAAAAATGCGCGATAATGGCGTCGTCCGCGATGCCGCCGTGCTCTCGGCCATCGGCATCGGACCCGATGAACGCCGCCGTGTCCTCGGCGTCTCGGTCGCCCTTTCCGAGGCCGAAGTCCATTGGCGTGCCTTCCTCGAAAGCCTCCATCAGCGTGGCCTGCGAGGCGTCGAATTCATCGTCTCCGATGACCATGCCGGATTGCACGCCGCACGCCGCGCCGTCTTCGGCGCCGCACACTGGCAACGATGCCAGTTCCACCTCGCCCAAAACGCCATCCACCACGCCCCCAACCACGCCATCCGCAAACGCATCGGCGCAGAACTCCGGACCGTCTGGAACGCAAATTCCCTCGCCGCTGCCCAGATCGCTCTCACAACCCTCGTCAATGCCTATCGCGACACCGCACCAAAGCTCGCCGATTGGCTCGAACGAAATATCCCCGAAGGCCTCACCGTCTTCACACTGCCAGAACCCCACCAGCGCCGGCTTCGCACTTCCAACCCCATGGAACGCGGCATCCAGCAGGAACTCAAACGCCGCACCACCAAAATCAGGGTCTTCCCCAACGAAGCCTCCCTCGAACGCCTCGTCAGCGCCGTCCTCGTCGAAATCGATGAAAAATGGGCCGCCGACACCAAGGGCTACATCAAGTGGGACTACCAGGATGCCTGACCCCCGCTCGCCCTATTTTCCAGACATCAGGTTGCTCAATCTGATGCGCCCTGCGGTGCGCCACGGCACGATGGTGTTCGCGCCGTATACCAGCGAATCCGCTGCGACGGCGCACATGGACGCCGCCGCCACAACCTTCAATATCGTCGCGGTCAGCGACACCGATGGCGCGGTGATCGGCCATATCGTGCTGTTTCGCGGCAAGGGGTTTGAGAGCCATAGCGGCTGGTTCGGCCTCGCCGTGCATGAAGACTGGTGGCGGCGCGGGGTTGGCTCCGCGCTGATGGCCGCGATGATCGACACCGCTCATAACTGGCTCGGCCTGACGCGGATCAGCCTTGAAGTGTTCACCGACAACGACCCCGCGATTGCGTTGTACCGGAAATTCGGATTCGAGATCGAGGGCACAATGCGCCGCCGGGTGTTCCGGATGGGACGATACGCCGATGGCTACATGATGGCCCGGCTGTTCGACCCGCCCAAATTCAGCGGGACACCATGAGCACGGTATCCATTCGCGCGCGCGAAGAGTCCGACGCCGCTGCGATCGCCGCGCTGATGAACCTGCCCGGCGTGCGGCACGGCACGTTGCGGGTGCCGTTCGTGTCGGTCGATTTCGCCCGAACCTGGGTCGGCCACCCCTGGGCCGCCGCGCTGGTCGCCGAACGTGACGCTCACGTGATCGGCACCACCGCGCTGACCCGCAGCAGCGGCCGGCAGGCCCATACCGGCTCGATCCTGCTGTTCGTCCACGACGATCATACCAATGCCGGCGTCGGCCATGCCCTGATGACGGCAGTGCTCGACCTCGCGGATAACTGGCTCGGCCTCCACCGCGTCAGCCTCACGGTCAATGCCGATAACGACCGCGCCATCCATCTTTACCGCAAGTTCGGCTTCGAGACCGAAGGCGTGCTGCGCGATGATGTGCTGCGCGACGGGGTTTTCATCGACAGCCTCACCATGGCCCGCCTGCGCCTATAACGGCGCGGGCTTGCCGTGTTCGGCGGCGTGCATCCGCAAGGCCGCATTCACCAGGGCGACATGGGTGAACGCCTGCGGAAAATTGCCGATCTGGCGCTTGTTTTTCGTGTCGTATTCCTCGGAGAACAGGCCGAGATCGTTGCGCAGCGCGATCAGCCGCCCGAACAATTCTTCCGCGTCGTCCTTGCGGCCCATCAATGTGTAGTTGTCGACCAGCCAGAAGCTGCAGGCGAGGAACACGCCCTCGGTGCCGCTGAGCCCGTCATTGCCGCCGGAGGTGTTGTAGCGGCGGACGAAGCCGTCCTGCAGCAGATCGCGTTCGATTGCCGCAACCGTGCCGATCATGCGCGGATCGTCCGGCGGCAGGAAGCCGACCATGGTGAGGAGCAGCAGGCTGGCATCGAGCAGGGTCGAGCCGTAGGCCTGCACGAAACTGTTCATCGAGGTATCGAACCCGTGGGCGCAGACCTGATCGTGGATTTGCTGGCGAATCCCGCGCCAGCATTCGACCGGGCCTTCATAGCCGAATTCCTCGATCGAGCGGATTGCCCGGTCGAACGCGACCCAGGCCATGACCTTGGAGTGGACGAATTGCTGCCGCCCGCCGCGCACCTCCCAGATGCCTTCATCCGGTTCGGCCCAGATTGTTTCGAGATTGCCGAGCAGATTGCACCTGACCTGCCAGCTGTTCTCGTCGTGCTTCAGCCCGCCTTTATGGCCCTGATAGAGGGTGTCGAGCAGTTCGCCATAGACGTCGAGCTGGCGCTGTTCCGCCGCTGCGTTGCCGACGCGGACCGGGCGGGAGTTTTCGTAACCGGCGAGCCAGTCGACGGTCCATTCCGCGAGGCGGCGCTCGCCCGCGATACCATACATGATCTGGATATCGTCGGGGTTGCCGGCCACGGCACGGTCGAGCCAGAGGCGCCATGCCTTGGCCTCCTCGCGATATCCGGCGGCGAGAAACGCCTGAAGGGTGAAGCTCGCATCGCGCAGCCAGCAATAGCGGTAATCCCAATTGCGTTCGCCGCCGAGTTCCTCCGGCAGCGAGGTGGTGGCCGCCGCGACGATGCCGCCGGTCTCCCAGTGGGTGAGCGCCTTCAGGGTGATCAGCGAGCGCTTGACGATCTCGACCCAGCGGCCCTCGACCGGGACGCGCCGCGCCCAGCTCTGCCATTTCTCGGTGGCGGTGGCGATGCTTGCCTTCACGTCGAATTCATGGGGAACCCGGCGGTGCGATTGCAGCCATTCGAGGCCGAAGGTGACGGTTTCGCCGGCAGCGACCGAAAATTCGCCGGCGGTGTGGTGATCGCGCCCTTCGAGTTCCACCTCCGACCAGATCACGACCATGTCCGGTCCCGCGACTGCGGTGATGCCCTTGCCGTCCGGCAGGCGCTGCACCCAGGGGACGATTTTGCCGAAGCCGAACCGGAACACCAGCTCGGTTTTCATATCGACATTGCCGTCCAGCCCGGTGACCTGACGGACCAGGCGGGTCGTGTCGTGCGGGTGCGGCACCATGCAGTCGGTCAGCCGGATCGTGCCGGTCGCGGTGGTCATTTCGGTTTCGAGAACCAGGGTATCCTCGCGATAATACCGGTGGGTCTTGATGATTTCGCCTTCGGGGGCGATCAGCCAGCGGCCATTGTCGCTGGTGCCGAGCAGGGCGGCGAAACAGGGATCGGAATCGAAACGGGGCAGGCACAGGAAGTCGATCGAACCATCCTTGCCGACGAGTGCGGTGGTCTGGCGGTCGCCGATCAGGCCGTAATCTTCGATGCGTAGAGCCATGAGGGCCCTCCTTCATTGGAGTTTGTCCGGGGGATGGTCAGGTGTGCGCGGCGAGCCGGTCGATGACCGCTTCGACGATCGCGGTGGGTGTCATCCCGGTATCGACGGTAATAACCGCTTCGTCACTGCCTGGGGGTTCAAGTAATGCGATCTGGCTATCAAGTAATCGCGAGGGCATGAAATGGCCGCGCCGTGCCGCGATCCGGGCTTCGAGCACTGCGCGGCTGCCCTGGAGATTGACCAGGACCAGTTCGGTGCAATCGCCGCGCACCAGATCGCGGTACTGGCGGGTGAGCAGGGAACTGACGATCACCCCGCCCGAGGAGGCCTGCCGCCAGGCGCGGATCTGGCTGGCGATCCGGTGCAGCCAGGGCATCCGGTCGTTATCGTCGAGCGGGTGGCCCGCGTGCATCTTGGCGCGGTTCGC
Organism: Acidiphilium acidophilum; assembly: GCF_033842475.1. NCBI lineage: Bacteria > Pseudomonadati > Pseudomonadota > Alphaproteobacteria > Acetobacterales > Acidocellaceae > Acidiphilium > Acidiphilium acidophilum. The sequence goes on from NZ_JAWXYB010000018.1 coordinate 2,470,836, forward strand.
CTCGCTGTGCAGATCGTCGCCATCGACGAACGGAATGTCGAGGCAGCCTGCCAGCATCGCCCCGATCGTCGATTTGCCCGAGGCGGTCACGCCCATCACGGCGAGGAGCGGCTTGGGGAAAACCGGCGCGACACCCAGTGCCCGCAAGGTCGCGATCTCGCCCGCAACCCCGGCGCGGGCGAAGCAATCGCCCTCGAATGTGCGCACCGTACCATCCGCGAAGCCGACAAAGGCGGCCGCGCATCCTTCGAGGAACAGGCCGGTCTCGACGACCCCCGCCATGGTTTTCAGCGCCGCGCCGACCGCAGCGGCGTCACGCCCGGCGGGCAGACGGCAATCGGCAATGACATTGCCGTTATCGGTGACAAATCGGGTACCATCCGCCGCCATTCGGAAGGCGGGTTCCAGACCGAGCGCGGTCAACCGCCCGAAGGTTCGTTCGGCCCCGAAATTCGCCAGTTCCACAGGCAGTTTCACATGCGCGCCGAGGCGGCCGACCAGCTTGCCCTGATCGGCGATGACCACGAACCGATGGGCGGACTGGGCGACGACTTTTTCCCGCAGCAGCGCCCCGCCGAGCCCCTTGATCAGACGGAGGGAGCCGAATTCGATTTCATCGGCACCATCGACCGCGAGATCGAGCGGTTGCGCGAGGTCGATTACCGGGATGCCGAGTTCGCGCGCCCGTTGCCCGGTTGCGTGCGAGGTGGCAGCACAGCTGATCGACAAGCCTTCGGCGGCGATCCGCGCGGCGAGAGCCGTCAGGAAATGCGCGACGGTGGAGCCGGTGCCGAGCCCGACATGCATGCCGGAGTAGACCAGCTTCGCTGCCTCGGTGGCCGCATTGCGCTTCTGGGTGTCGGTGTCTGTCACGGGATTACGCTATCTACGATGCCCAGCGGCCTGCGGCGGCGCGGTCGGCGAGCCAGATCAGCCGCCCCTGCGGCTGAAGCCGTGCCGCGGGAACCGTGGTGTCCCGCCCCGACAGGATCGCATCCAGCATCGCGCGCTTGCCTTCGCCGGAGACCACAAACACCACGACACGGGAACTTTCGAGCACCGGGTAGGTCAGGGTCACGCGTGACTCGGGCCGGCCTTTGGTGACCGGGAGAACCCAGCGCTGCCGTTCATCGAGCAGATCGGACTGGCCCGGCAGGAGCGATGCGGTGTGCCCGTCATCGCCCATGCCGAGGAAGCAGATATCGAAAAACGGCTGCTCCGGTCTGAGGGTTTGATGACCGTAAAGAGCTTTGAGCGTCTGCTCGTAGGCGGCGGCGGCGCGATCGACGGTTAGTCCCTCGAACGGCACGGCGTGCAGCCCGCCGACCGGATGGTCCAGACGATCGATCAGCGCGCCCCTGATCATATGAAGGTTGCTGTCGGGGCTGTCATGGGCGACGAAGCGCTCATCGCCGAGCACGAGGTCCATGGCGTCCCAGCGGAGCGACGTGCGGTAAGGGGGCTCGGCAAGCCGCCGGTAGATCGATTTCGGGGTCGAGCCCCCGGCAAGTCCGGCGACGAACCGGCCCTGTGCCGCAGCGGCGGCATCGGCGAACAGCCGCGCTCCCGCTTCCGCGAATGCTTCGGCGGTCTCGACCACCATGAGTTCGCCACGAGCGGGTGTCATGATGTCGCTCCATCGAGGATGAATTTGCGAATCGCCTTGGCGAAGCCTTCGTCTTCGTTGCTGTCGGTGGTGAATTTGGCGCTCGATTTCACCTCGTCATCCGCGTTGCCCATCGCGATGGACATGCCGCTGCGCTTGAACATGGTCACGTCATTCGGCATGTCGCCGATGGTCGCGATACGGTCGCGCGGAATATCGAGCCGCTGCGAAAGTTCATCAACCACAGCACCCTTGTTGGCTTTGGCGTTGGTGATGTCGAGATAATAGGGTTGCGAACAGGCCGCCGTAACCCGATTGCCGAATTCCTTCGTCGCGGCCTGCAACGCTGCCTGCATCCTGGATTTATCGTCGGTGACGCCGACGATCTTGACCACCGAGTTCAGATCGTCGGCGGAGAATCGCGCCACCACCTCCGCCTCGAACTGCACGGTCTTTGCCTCGCGCGCGACGTGCGGGGCCGAAACGTCGTGGATCAGCCAGCGCTTTTTGGTATACACCCAGGCATCGAGCCCATGCTCGCCGAGCAGATCGAGCGCGGTCTGGATGACGTCCCCGGGCAGGTCGTAGGAATTGAGAACGGTTTCCATGTCGGGCGCCATCAGCACGCCGCCGTTGAACCCGGCGATCGGCGTGTCAATGGCGAGAGGCCGGCTGACCATCGCCATGCCGCGCGGTGGGCGACCGCTGGTGATCGCGAATTTGATCCCCGCCGCATGGAGGTCATGAACCGCGCGCTTCGCTGCCTCGGTGAGCACCTTCTCGCCTGTCACGAGCGTCCCATCGACATCGGCGAGAACCAGATCGATCGCACGGCTCATGCGCGCGGGTCCTTGGCCGGCAGGGCGACCGGACGCCAGTGCCGGGTGGGGTCGTCGTCGGAGAGCAGGGCATCGGACGCGTCCGGCCCCGGGCCGCCGCTTTCGTAATTGGGGAAATCAGCAGGCGTGGTGCTGCCCCAATGGTCGAGCACGCCTTGCACCACGCGCCAGGTTTCCTCGACCATGTCGGCGCGCTGAAACAGGGTCTGATCGCCGATCATGCAGTCGTAGAGCAGGGTTTCGTATCCGACGTTCGGTTCCGGGGTGAACCAGTCGCGGTAGCGGAACTCCATATTGGCCGGCGCGAGCCGCATGGTCTGGCCGGGGTGCTTGACTTCGAATTGCAGGGCGATGCCTTCATCCGGCTGAATCCGCAGCACCAGCCAGTTGGGCGGCAGGGTATCGAGCGAGGTATCCTGGAAGGCGGCGAGCGGCGCTTTCTTGAACTGGATGGCGATCTCGGTCATCCGGCAGGACATGTGCTTGCCGGTGCGGATGTAGAACGGCACGCCGGCCCAGCGCCAGTTATTGATCTTAAGCCGCATGCCGACATAGGTTTCGGTCGCTGAGTCTTTCGCGACGTCGGGCTCCTCGCGATAGGCGATCACCGGCTTGCCGGCGACCGTGCCTTTGCCATACTGGCCACGAACAGCATCGTTGTCGGCGAGGGTTTCGATCGCGGCGAACAACTCGTATTTCTTGTCGCGGATCGCCTCGGGCTTGAAGCCGACCGGCGGCTCCATCGTGACCATGGCGAGAAGCTGGAACACGTGGTTGGGCACCATGTCGCGCAGCGCGCCGGTCTGTTCATAGAATTTGCCGCGGCCTTCGACGCCCACAGTCTCCGCCACCGTGATCTGGACGTGATCGATCCGGTCGCGGTTCCAGATCGGTTCGAACATGCCGTTGCCGAAGCGCAGCGCCATGATGTTCTGGACGGTCTCCTTGCCGAGAAAATGATCGATCCGGTAGACCTGTTTCTCGTTGAGCACGCTCAGCACCTGGGCATTGAGCGCCTTGGCCGAATCGAGGCTGTGGCCGAAGGGTTTCTCGATCACCACCCGCCGCCAGGGCGCGTTTTCGTCATCCTTGTGCTCGACCAGACCGGCCGCCCCGAGATGCTCGACGATGGTGCCGAAAAACCGGTCCGCCACGGCAAGGTAGAACAATCGGTTGCCGCCGGTGCCGTGCTGGGATTCCAGACTTTCAAGCTCGGTCTTCAGCGCGGTGTAGAAGCCCGCATCGGTGAAGTCGCCCTGAACGTAGGACATGTGCGCTGCGAGCTTCGACCAGTTCGCTTCGTCGATGGCCTTGATCTGGTCTTCCGCGTTCGGATCGCCGATGAAGCTTTCGAGGGTCTTGTGCAGCGAGGACTTCCAGTCATCCGTGCTGCGCTTGGCGATATCGGCGCCGATTAGCACGAATTTTTCCGGTGTCAGGCCGGTATTGGCAAGATTGTACAGCGCCGGCATCAGCAACCGCTTGGTCAGGTCACCCCCTGCCCCGAAAATGACGATGGCGCACGGGCCGGGAGGCTTGGCCGATGCCGGTTTCGCCGCAGTCGCGGGTTCGCCATGCGGATGAGGGATGAGATCTGCCATGATCAATCGCCTTTCTTGACCGGAGTATGACCCTGTTCGAGATGGCCGCCGAAACCCTGGCGCATCGCGGAGAGCATCTTTTCGCCGAATGTATGGTCCTGGCGCGAGCGGAAGCGGGCGAACAGCGAGGCGGTGAGCACTTCCGCCGGCACTGCTTCCTCGATCGCCGCCTCGATGGTCCAGCGGCCCTCGCCGGAATCCTCGACGAAGCCGGTGAAATCGGCGAGTTTCTCATCCTTGGCCAGAGCGGATGCCGTCAGATCGAGCAGCCAGGACGAAATCACGCTGCCGCGCCGCCAGACTTCGGAAATATCGGCAAGGTTGAGATCATAGCGCTGCGATTCCGGCAGATCGGCCGACGCCTTGTTGCGCAGGATGTCGAAGCCTTCCGCATAGGCCTGCATCAAACCGTATTCGATCCCGTTGTGGACCATCTTGACGAAATGCCCGGCACCGACCGGCCCGGCGTGGATATAGCCGTGTTCGGCGCGCTGATCGTGACCGTCACGATGGGGTGTGCGGTCGATCGCGCCAATACCGGGGGCCAGAGTCTTGAAGATGGGATCGAGATGTTTGACGATATCGGCCTCGCCGCCGATCATCATGCAATAGCCCCGGTCGATGCCCCAGATTCCGCCCGAGGTTCCGACATCGACATAGTGCAGCCCCCGCCCCTTCAGGGTTTCGGCGCGGCGGATATCGTCCTTGTAGAAGCTGTTGCCACCGTCGATGATGATGTCGCCGCTCTCCATTATCGCGGCCAGCGCCTCGATGGTGTCCTCGGTGATCTTGCCGGATGGCAGCATGACCCACACCACGCGCGGCGTCGGCAATGCCTTGATCATGCCCGGCACGTCGGCAGCGCCGGTTGCGCCATCCTTTTCAAGTCCCTTGACGGCATCGGCCGATTTGTCGAACACCACGCACTCATGATGATCGCGCATCAAGCGGCGCGCGATATTCGCACCCATCCGGCCAAGGCCGATAATTCCGATTTTCATCTGCTGTTCCGTTCGCTGTTGTCAGTGATACGCGTGGATGATCGCTTTGTGCAGCGCTTCGAGGCCGTGCTGGACATTCTGGAAATGCACCCGGATGACGCGCCGGTCCCGCTCGACCAGCACGCTCAGATCGCCCTCGGCCTGCGCTGCCTTGACCTGGCTGAAACTGTAGGCGTGGCCTGGGACCGGAATGTCCTTCGCATCATCGGTCGTGATCTGGAGAAACACGCCGCTGTTGGGTCCGCCCTTGTAGGCCTGACCGGTCGAGTGCAGGAACCGGGGCCCGAAGCCGAGGCAGGTCGCCACCTTGCGGGTATTGCGCAGATGGGTGCGGATCTGCTCCAGCGCCGCCATATGCGATCCGTTGCGCTCGATATAGGCGAGGATCGCAATATAATCGCCTGCGTCCGCCCGGTTGAAATGCTGCTTGAGGTATGCGGCCAGCGTGGTGTGGGTTCCGAGCGCCGCTGCGTTTTTCGGATCGGCGAATATCGCCACGCCGTGCTCGTGGAACAAAGGTTCGTCATGGGGTGCCGAGCCGCCCTTTTCGTAGGCGTCGGTCAGCGCGCGGGTCTTGATTTTGCTGGCTTCGACATCGGGCTGGTCGAACGGATTGATCCCGATGATCGCACCGGCAATCGCGGTCGCCATCTCCCAGCGGAAGAATTCCTGACCGATCTGCGCGACATCGTTCACCGTGATCCGCACCACCGGATGCCCCGCCTTTGCAAGCGCCGCCACATGTGCTGCCTGCTTCGCCTGCTCGTCGCCTTTCAGACAGAGATAGGCGAACACCCGGTCATGGCCATAAACGGCGGCATCGCCCAGCGGCTCGGCATCGATCGGCACCAGCCCGTGACCCTGCTTGCCGGTGGATTCCGCGATCAACTGTTCCAGCCATGCGCCGAGATCCGCGATTTTGGGCGAGGCGATGATCGTCACCTTGTCGCGCTTGAACTCTTTCGCCGCGACGCCGAGCAACAGGCCGAGCTGCGCGCCCGGGTTCTGATCGACCGGCACGCTCGCCGAGCAGGATTTGACCATGTGCGAGGTCAGAGCGAGGAAGTTTGCAACATCGATCCCCATCGCCGCCGCCGGCACCAGGCCGAATTTCGAGAGCACCGAGTAGCGGCCGCCGATCGATTTCACCCCGTGGAACAGATGCGCGAAATGATCGTGCTTCGCCACATGCTCCATCGCCGATCCCGGGTCGGTCACGGCGGTGAAGTGCCTGGCCCAATCGCCCTGCCCCACCGTCTCGATCATCCGCGCCTTGAAATAGGCGAGGAAAATATTGGGCTCCAGCGTCGAGCCCGATTTCGATGAGACGATGAACATCGTCGTCTTCAGATCGAGCTTCGATTCCAGCGTGGCGATCTGGGCCGGGTCGGTCGAATCGAGCATATGAAATTCGGGCCAGCCGTCACGATGGCCGAAGCTCCGGGCCAGCACTTCCGGCCCGAGGCTGGAGCCGCCCATGCCGAGCAGAGCGACATGCTTGAATCCGCCCTCGCGGATCGCCTTGGCGAACCGCTCCAGCGTCGCGACATGGGTGTGCTCCTCGCCGACGATGGTGAGCCAGCCGAGCCATTTATCCTCGTCCGTGCCGGTCCAGACCGATTTGTCTCCGGCCCAGAGCTTGCGGATGGTGCCCTCCGCGAGCCAGCGTTTGGCAGTTTTTTCGATAGCGGCGTGCAGCGCCGCATCAGCCTCGATTTCGGCCCCGTTGAGATCGATCAGCGCCGTCCGCTTTTTCGCCACAGCGCCCAGCAACTGGTCGAACGCGTTGGCGAACTGGCGCACCCCGTCGGCAACCAGATCGATTGTGACTTTTTCAAGAGAAATGCCGTGTGTTTCAAGTGATTTCAAAATATCGATGCCACCGGCCAGATCCTGCTCCACCGCATCCGGCGTCGCCTTGCCATGATCGCGGAACGCATCCATCGTCGCCGGCGGCATGGTGTTGACGGTATCGCGCCCGATCAGCGTTTCGACATACAGAGTGTCCGGATACGCCGGGTTCTTCACGCTGGTGGAGGCCCAGAGCAGCCGCTGGGTATGCGCTCCCTTGGCTTCCAGCGCCTGCCACTTCGCACCGGAAAACCATTTTTTGTAAGCGGCATAAGCCACTTTCGCATTGGCGATCGCGGCTTTGCCGAGCAAGGGCTTCAGCGCCGCCGCATCGCCGCCGGCGTCGATCTTGTCCTGCAACTGCTTGTCGATGACATTGTCGATCCGGCTGACGAAAAAGCTCGCGACGCTGCCGATTTTCGAAATATCCCCGCCTTTGGAGGCGAAATGTTCGAGCCCCTCGATATAGGCGCGGGCAACCTGCTCATAGACCGGAACGGCGAACAGCAAGGTCACGTTGATCGAGATCCCCTCGCCGATCAGCGTGCGGATCGCGGGAATCCCGGCATTTGTCGCCGGTACCTTGACCATCAGGTTCGGCTTGCCCACGGCCTTGTGCAGGCGGCGTGCCTCGTTCACCGTGGCCTCGGTATCGAGCGCGAGATAGGGCGATACTTCGAGACTGATGTAACCGTCACGCCCTTTGGTTTCATGATAGACTGGCAGCAGGACATCCGCCGCCGCCTTGATGTCGCCGATCGCGAGATGCTCGTAGATCGCCATCGGTTCATGATCGCCGCTATGGACGTAGCGCTCGAACTCCTTGGTATATTCCGGCGCGTGGGCGATCGCCTTCTCGAAGATCGACGGGTTGGACGTGACCCCCTTCAGCCCATCCCGCTTGATCATCATCGCGAGATCGCCCCCCTCGATGAGTTCGCGCTGGACGAAATCGAGCCAGGGGGCCTGGCCGGTTTCGGCAAGTTGCTTGAGAGGGTTCATCGGAAGATCTCCTGAAGTCAGTCGTGGATGAATGTTATTGCCGTCTCGTTAAGGGCCGGACCCTGTCATCCGGATCGGCAGATGGGGCCTGCGCGGGGCGAAATCATTGCCGGAACGCTCATGGTGACCGGATCGTGATCATGCGCGCCGGGGGGATACCCCGTCCCACAGCCGCACCCCGCCGGTGATGCCGGTTTCGTTCGAAACCAGATGCACATCCGCCGGCAACGCGAAGGTGATGGCGGTGACGTTGCCGCCGCCGATATAGAGCAGGTCGAAATTCACCAGCACCCGCAACGCATCGATCGTGCGCAGCACGTGCTTGTTCCATTTTCTGGCCCCGTCGCGGTTCAGGGCCTCGTGACCGACATACTGATCGTAGGTGTGTTTCCTGTGCGCGTTGTGCTGGCCGAGTTCGAGATGGGGTGCCGGCCTGCCATCGGTGAACAGGGCGAATCCCATCCCGGTACCCAGCGTGATCGTGCACTCCAGACCCCGTCCGGCGATCGCCCCCAGCCCCTGCACCGTCGCGTCGTTCGCGAGCCGGACCGGCCGCGCGAGGCGGGCCGCGAGCCGGTCGGCCAGCTTGTAGCCATGCCATTGATCGTTGCCGAGATTGGGCGCGGTCAGCACCGTCACACCACGCGTCGCTCCGGGAAACCCGACCGAGACCCGGTCGAAACCGCCCAAGGGCGCAATCAGGGCGCTGATCGTATCGACGATGAGGTCCGGCGGTTTGCCGAGCGGGGTTACCACCCGCTCGTAATTGGTCAGAAGCGCACCATCCGGCGCCACCAGCGCCGCCTTGATATGGCTGCCGCCGATATCGATGCCCAACGTGACCGGGTCCGGCGTCACTTCGCCGACCGGCCCTGAAGTCTGGAGCGGATGGTCCATGGTCTGATCTCCGGGTTGTGTCCCGTCCCGCCGATGTGGCGCGCACGATCCTCGTTTTCAATCGCAACGCGAAACTGTCGCACGGATCGGCCCCCGGCTGAACCCCCGGCGCCGTGGAGCCGATGCGCTGACACGGGGGTGATTTTCGATTAAGAGACACACATGACCACGACCCCCACCGAACTGATCCGCAATTTCTCGATCATCGCCCATATCGACCACGGCAAATCGACCCTGGCGGACCGGCTGATCCAGGCCACCGGCGCGCTGACCGCACGCGAAATGACCGAGCAGGTGCTCGACAACATGGATATCGAAAAAGAGCGCGGCATCACCATCAAGGCGCAGACGGTGCGGCTCAGCTATCCAGCCAAAGACGGCAGGACCTACATCCTCAACCTGATGGACACGCCCGGCCATGTCGATTTCGCCTATGAGGTGAGCCGTTCGCTCGCCGCCTGCGAAGGCTCGCTGCTGGTGGTCGATGCCTCGCAGGGCGTCGAGGCGCAGACGCTGGCGAATGTCTATCAGGCGATCGACGCCAACCACGAGATCGTGCCGGTGCTCAACAAGGTCGATCTGCCGGCGGCGGAACCCGAGCGGGTCAAGCAGCAGATCGAGGACGTGATCGGGCTCGATGCGTCCGATGCGCTGGAAATCTCGGCAAAGACCGGCCTCGGGATCGACACCGTTCTCGAAGCGCTGGTCACGCGCCTGCCGCCCCCGGTCGGGGATGAAAACGCGCCCTTGACCGCGCTGCTGGTCGATAGCTGGTATGATCAATACCTTGGCGTGATCATTCTGGTCCGGATCAAGAACGGCCGGCTGCGCAAGGGGATGAAAATCCGGATGATGTCGTCCGGGGCGGTGCACACCGTCGAACAGGTCGGGGTGTTCGCGCCGAAACTGCGCCCCGAACCCGATCTGGGGCCCGGCGAAATCGGCTTCATCACCGCCGCCATCAAGACCGTCGCGGATTGCAACGTCGGCGACACGATCACCGATGACCGTCACCCGGCGACCGAAGCCCTGCCCGGCTTCAAACCCTCGATCCCGGTAGTCTGGTGCGGGTTGTATCCGGTCGATGCCGATGATTTTGAAAAACTGCGCGAAAGCCTCGGCCGCCTGCGGCTGAACGATGCGAGTTTCCATTACGAGGCGGAGACCTCGGCGGCGCTGGGCTTCGGCTTCCGCTGCGGCTTTCTCGGCCTGCTGCACCTCGAAATCGTTCAGGAACGCCTCTCGCGCGAGTTCGACCTCGACCTGATCGCGACCGCGCCCTCCGTGGTCTATCGCCTGACCAAGACCAATGGCGAAACCATGGACCTGCACAACCCGGCGGACATGCCGGACGGCTCGGTGATCGACCATATCGAGGAGCCGTGGATCAAGGCGACCATCATGGTGCCGGACGATTACCTCGGCGCGGTGCTCACGCTGTGCAACGAGCGGCGCGGCCATCAGGTCGATCTCACCTATGTCGGCAACCGTGCGATGGCGGTGTATCGGCTGCCGCTGAACGAGGTGGTATTCGATTTTTACGACCGTCTGAAATCGATCTCGCGCGGCTATGCCAGTTTCGATTACCAGATGGATAATTACGTCGAGAGCGATCTTGCGAAAATTTCGATCCTGGTGAACCTTGAGCCGGTCGATGCCCTGTCGTTCATCGCTCACAAATCGGTCGCGGAAACACGTGGCCGGGCGATCTGCGCCAAACTCAAGGACCTAATTCCCAAACAGTTGTTCAAAATCGCGATCCAGGCGGCGATCGGCGGCCGGGTGATCGCGCGCGAGACCATCAGCGCGCTGTCGAAGGATGTGACGGCGAAGTGCTATGGCGGCGATATCTCCCGCAAGCGCAAGCTGCTCGACAAGCAGAAAGAGGGCAAAAAGCGGATGCGCCAGTTCGGCAAGGTGGAAATCCCGCAATCCGCGTTCCTCGCCGCCCTGAAAATGGACGCCTGATGCTGCCGATCGAGGTGGGGCTGGCCGTCATCGGCCTGCTGCTGCTGGTCATCCTCGCCCTGCTGCTCCGGCAGGTGCGACGTCTTTCGGTCCTCGAAACCCTGCCCGCAGCGATGGCCGAACCGGCGCGGGCGGCGTTGGCGGGCGGCATCGAGCGGTTGCAGGACGGGGCACGGAGCCAGGCTGAGCATCTGGCACGCAGCTTCGGCACGATCAACGGCACGATCGGCGACCTGTCGCTTCTGGTGACCCAGAGGCTGGGCGAGGCCGAAGCCGCCGCCCAGTCCGGACGGGCCCAGGCGTTGAGCGAAACCCTCGCTGTGATCGCGCGCCTGACGGAAAGCCAGACCGGGCTCGCCGACCGGGTCAGCCGCGATCTCGCCGGTGTCTCGGTGGCATTGCGCGACGAGCAGGAAAAGCTGCGCGCTCAGGTCGAGAGCAAGCTGGAGACAATCCGCGTCGGGAACGAGGCGAAGCTGGAAGCGATGCGCGCGGCGGTCGATGAGCAATTGCAATCCGCCCTCGAAAAGCGGATCGGCGAAAGCTTCCAGCGCGTTTCCGAGCAATTCGCCCTAGTGCAGCAGGCGATCGGCCAGGTGCAGAACGTCGCCGTGCAGGTCGGCGACCTGAAACGCCTGTTCGCCAATGTGAAGTCCCGCGGCGGCTGGGGCGAGGCGCAGATCCGGCAGACCATGGAAGACACTCTGCCTCCCGGCACGTTCGAAGCGAATTTCAAATCCGATCCGAACAGCGCCGAGACGGTCGAATTCGCGCTCCGCATGCCGGTGCGGGAAGGCGAGCAACCGGTCTATCTGCCGATCGATGCGAAATTCCCGACCGAGGATTACGATCGCCTGCTGCTCGCCGCCGAGGCCGGCGATCGCGCTGCCGAGGATAGCGCGATCGCGGCGCTCGCTACCCGCATCCGCAATGAAGCCCGGAAAATCGCCCAGAAATACATCCGTCCCCCCCGCACCACCGACATCGCTATTCTTTACCTGCCAAGCGAGGGCCTGTTCGCCGAGGTGGCGCGGGTGCCCGGGCTGATCGAGACCATCCAGCGCGAAACCCGCGTGCTGATTCAGAGCCCCAGCCTGCTCCCGGCCCTGCTGCACACGATTCGTGTCGGCCATTTTACGGTGCAACTCGAACGCAAAGCAGGCGAAATCGGCAAAATCCTAGGCGCGGTCAAAGCGGAATGGGGCAAATTGGGCGAGGCGATGGACAAGCTCGCCAAACGGGCCACCGATATCGGCACCGAAATCGACAAAACCCAAATCCGCATCCGCGCCGTGGGCCGCACCCTGCGCGAAGTCGAAGCCATCGACGACGCCGAGGCCTCGCCTCTGCTAGGCTTGCCCTCCCAGGCCGAACCGTAATACCTGCCCCCTCGCCCGCGCCCGCCACTTGTTGCCCTCGAACTTGTTGGCTATGAACCGCGCACGCAGGAGGGATGGCCGAGCGGTTTAAGGCGCACGCTTGGAAAGCGTGTGTGCGTGAAAGCGTACCGTGGGTTCGAATCCCACTCCCTCCGCCACCCCTATATCCAGCACTGTCCCATACAGTCTTTGACTTTAATGGGTTGATTGGCGTTTTCGTCCACTCACATCGACCCGGATTTGCCCTAATACCAACCTGAGGTTCCGTTGACTCGAATGTGAGTTGTCGCGGCTCGGGCGGGTATGATTCGCTGAACTTCCCTGGAGGAGGTTTGCGATGACGGTAGCGATAACGCGTTTGGACTTGTCGGCTATGGCGCTGCGCGAGCGGGCGGCTCGCGCGACGGATTCGAAGATTTCGAGGGGTTGCGTCCCCTTGGGTGGTGTAGGAGCTGTGGGTAAGTAGCCCGCCGGAGCGACCGGGCAACGAGTCTGGCGCAGGCGGGCTACTTATCCACAGCGGTGGTCATCGTCGGTCTTCGGTTATGGTTGGAATTGCAACCGACCAACAAAGATCCGAGGAGATCCGAACGATGACCGACCCCACAATGGCCCTTCGCGCGCTGCTGGAGAAGAGCTCCGACACCGATTTGTTACGCGAGATGGTGGGCTTTACGGCCCAACGGCTGATGGAGCTGGAAGCCGAAAGCCTGACCGGCGCGCCCTATGGCAAACGCAGCGACGAGCGGGTCAACCAGCGCAACGGGTATCGCGACCGGACCTGGGAAACCCGGGCCGGAACGATCGAGTTGCGCCTGCCCAAGTTGCGCCACGGCAGTTATTTCCCGGCTTTTCTTGAGCCCCGTCGGATCGCCGAGAAGGCGCTGGCCGCCGTAATCCAGGAGGCCTATATCCAGGGCGTCTCGACCCGCTCGGTCGATGAACTCGTGCAATCCTTCGGCATGAGCGGGATCAGCAAAAGCTAGGTCTCACGCCTGTGCGGCGAGATCGACGACAAGATCAACGATTTTCTGAACCGTCCCCTTGAGGGCGACTGGCCGTATGTGTGGCGGAGGGGCGCAAGGTTCCAGTCGTGCGAAGCGCGGCTGGAAACGCCCCGGAGGTTGGATGCCACCTATCTGAAGGTGCGCGAGGCCGGCCGGATCGTCTCGGTCGCCGTCACCATCGCAACCGGCGTCAATGGTGATGGCCGTCGCGAGGTCCTCGGCATGGCGATCGGTGCGTCGGAGGCGGAAACGTTCTGGACCGAATTCCTCCGCAGCCTCGCCCGGCGCGGTCTGCGCGGCGTCAAGCTGGTGATCTCGGATGCCCATGAGGGTCTGAAGGCCGCCATCGCCAAAGTGCTGCACGCCACCTGGCAGCGATGCCGTGTCCATATGATGCGCAACCTGCTGGCCCATGCCGGCCGCCAGGGGCGTAGCGTTGTCGCCGCCTTCGTCGGCACCGCCTTTGCCCAGGACGATGCCGCCAGTGCTCGCAACCAATGGTGCCAGGTCGCCGACCAGTTACGCCCCAAAGCCGCCAAACTCGCCGCCATGATGGATGAAATGGAGGATGATGTGTTGGCCTATATGGGGTTCCCCAGGGAACACCGCACCAAAATCCACTCGACCAATCCCATCGAGCGTCTCAATGGCGAAATCAAACGCCGTACCGATGTCGTCGGCATCTTCCCCAATGAACCCGCCATTCGTCGCCTCGTCGGCGCCATCCTGCTCGAACAAAACGACGAATGGACCGTCCAGTGCGTATTCCGTTGATCGCGATCATCCATTCCGGTCGATCGCGATCACTGATTCCGGTGATCGCGATCATGATGTTCACCATGCCTGAGGCTGGCGTGGGGAACGGCATGACGCGGTGTTGTGGGCTACCACTGACGGTTGAACAGGTGTCATTTCTTTCCGGTGTTCGTCAAGTCGGGTGAAGGGGTGAGGGTTTGGCGTTTTCGCAGGCTTTCTCCTTTCAGTTCGATGCTGTTGGCGGCGGTGAGAATCCGCGCATAAACGGCGCGGGAAGATATATCGGCTGATTTCGAAGGCGGCTTGATCCTGATGGAGCGGTGGTGATGTGCTGCCCTTCTGCTTTGATGGTTCCGCCGTGCTCGCGGCCGTCAAGGACGCTGCGCGCCGCGCAAGAGCGCGGTGGCCTCCGGCCATCCTTGACCGCCACTGCGCGCGACGGTGTTTTGGTATGCAGGTCGGGACGACAGGATGGCCGCTTTAGTCGAACCACAGGATGGTTGCTGAAGAGAAGCGCGGAGGCGGTGTACAATCGGCCTGGGGGGTCGTCACACCAAGGCGCGGAGGCGGTTGATCAGAAGACCTGAGGTGGTCCGCCGATTGGGGCGATATCCTCGAAATGATCAGCTTGGTGTTGCTCGCGCATCATGCGCTGAATCTGGCAATTATAACGGACCCAGATTTTTTCTCTCAGATCGTCGAGTAGCTCGAAGATCGCAAGGGCCTGATCTGGCGTCCAGTGGATCGGGATTTCGAGGATAATTGGTTGCAAGTGCGCCGGATTCTTTGCACGGCCCTTTCGGGATTTTGTCATGATTTTGCATTGCGGGCGCGGCGCTGGCCGGCGCGCTGATCCGCCCGTTCGCGCGCTTCCTTGAGGCGGTAGGACTCGCCGTCGAGCGCGATGATTTCGGCGTTATGGATCAGGCGATCAACCAGGGACACGACGCAGGCCGCGTTGGGGAAGACCTCGCGCCACGGTGGTGTAACCTGACGTCTGGAAATTCATTTTGGGTTGGGAGTTGGTGCCCTTGCCGGGGCATGCCCCGGCAAGGGCTGTTCATTCTGGTATTCCATGCAGTTGTTCACACCAACATGGAGACCGATGAATGGACGCCAAAAAGGATACGATTATCGAGGCACTTTTGGAACATCTGATCGAAAACGGCGCAGGCGATATCGCCACGGTATTTGCCAGGACCTTCGAACTCGCCATGCAGATCGAGCGCGAACGCTTCCTCCACGCCAGTCACTACGAGCGCAACCCCGATCGTCAGGGTTACGCCAATGGCTACAAGCCCAAGCGGATCGATACCCCGGCCGGGTCGATCACCGTCGATGTCCCCAAAACCGCCGGTCACGTGGGCGAACCCTTCTACCCACAGTCCCTCGAACGCGGCCGACGCTCGGTCCGCGCCGTCATGGTCGCCGTCGCCGAAATGTACATCAAAGGCGTCTCCACCCGCGACGTCGAGGCCGTCATGCGCGAATTCGGCATCGAAAGCCTCTCCTCCGCTCAGGTCAGCCGCGCCAGCAAGCTGCTCGATGACGAACTCGCCGCCTGGCGCACCCGACCCCTCGCCGAGATCCGCTACCTCATCCTCGACGCCAGATATGAAAAAATGCGCGATAATGGCGTCGTCCGCGATGCCGCCGTGCTCTCGGCCATCGGCATCGGACCCGATGAACGCCGCCGTGTCCTCGGCGTCTCGGTCGCCCTTTCCGAGGCCGAAGTCCATTGGCGTGCCTTCCTCGAAAGCCTCCATCAGCGTGGCCTGCGAGGCGTCGAATTCATCGTCTCCGATGACCATGCCGGATTGCACGCCGCACGCCGCGCCGTCTTCGGCGCCGCACACTGGCAACGATGCCAGTTCCACCTCGCCCAAAACGCCATCCACCACGCCCCCAACCACGCCATCCGCAAACGCATCGGCGCAGAACTCCGGACCGTCTGGAACGCAAATTCCCTCGCCGCTGCCCAGATCGCTCTCACAACCCTCGTCAATGCCTATCGCGACACCGCACCAAAGCTCGCCGATTGGCTCGAACGAAATATCCCCGAAGGCCTCACCGTCTTCACACTGCCAGAACCCCACCAGCGCCGGCTTCGCACTTCCAACCCCATGGAACGCGGCATCCAGCAGGAACTCAAACGCCGCACCACCAAAATCAGGGTCTTCCCCAACGAAGCCTCCCTCGAACGCCTCGTCAGCGCCGTCCTCGTCGAAATCGATGAAAAATGGGCCGCCGACACCAAGGGCTACATCAAGTGGGACTACCAGGATGCCTGACCCCCGCTCGCCCTATTTTCCAGACATCAGGTTGCTCAATCTCGCGCCACTCAGCGAACGGTCGATTGGTGGTGACGATGGTACTCTTGTTCTGATACCGCCGTGAGATCAGCTCGAACATGAGATCGGCATGACGGTTGGAGTAGGCCAGGTAGCCGACCTCATCGATGACCAAGAGTTGAGGGCGGGCGTAGTGGCGGAGCCGACGGCGCAGAGCGGAATCACTATCGAGTGCGGCGAGGTCGCCGAGCATCTGGCCGGCGCTGGTGAACAGCACGGTATGCCCCGCGATCAACGTTTGGTGTGCAATATTCTGGGCCAACGTCGACTTGCCGATGCCATTTGGGCCGACGAAGACGATGTTGGAGGCGTCGGTGAGGAAGTCGAGCGCCATGAGGGCATCGATGGCGGCGCGATCGCATCGCTTTGGCCAGGACCAGTCGAAGTCGCAAAGCGGCTTGAAGCGGCCGATGTGGGCGGTCTTCAGCCGGCGCTCTAGGCTGCGGCAGGATCGCTCTTGTTCCTCCCAGGCAAGCAGCGGGGGTAACCAGGTTTGGGTTGCAACCTCGGGCCAATGTGCGATCAGGCCATGCAGGTGCAGTGCCTCGGCGCGGGCCCGCAGGGCTTCAGGTTCAGTTGTTGTCATCGGAACAATCCTTGATCTGGTCGTATGTTTCGAGGGCATGCGGTTTGACCGGTCGATCGCGGGCCTGAACATGGGCGGGCAGTCCGGCAGCGACCGGCGGCGCAGCGCCCCGTTCCTCGCGCCGCCGATCGAGAGCGAGGCGGACGGCATTGGGATGAGGAACGTTGCGAGTCAGCGCTTCGCAAATACTGGCTTGCAGTTCACCCGCCCCATAGCGATCGAGCAACCGCAGCAAGGTGGCGGTGATGGCGCCGAGATTTTCGCCGCGCTCGGCGGCGCGCATCAACAAGGTCTGACTGGCAGGTGCCGCCCGCACCAGACGATCGGTCGCGCGATGCTTGCGGGCCGAGCGTTTCTGATCGACCAGAGCCTGAACATGGGCCGGCTCCTCGATCTGCGCACCCTTGTCGTAACAGCGCGGATGGAGGGCAATCACTGCGCTACCATCGACGATTCGTACCTCTTGCGGATCGGCGAGGATGGTCAACCCGCGCCGGACATGATCGTGGGGAACCGAGTAATCGTTCAGGTCGAAGCGGACATAGGGCGTCTTGCCGACCCTGACCGCCACCTGCTCGAGCAGAGGTGCCGGGTTGTCGGGTAACGCGAGCAACCGCTTGGCTTCCTCGGCGAAGACCTCGCGGACGCTGCGCAGTGATTCCTCGGGGCAGCGGCGGTCGGCAGCCGGGCCGTTGCACCAAGCATCGGCCTGGGTATTGAGATCGGCAAGATCGGTGAAGCGGCGCGCGGCGAAAAAACTATCGCGGACGTAGCGGATCGCCCGCTCGACCCGCCCCTTCTCGTTGCCGCGGGCGATCGCCACGGGGCGCGGCTCATAGCGGTAATGCCCGGCAAAACCCAGCAAGGTGGGATGGAAGCGGATGGCATCACCGCGCCGTTCCAGAACCGCACTTTTAAGGTTGTCGTAGAGCAAAACACGAGGAACCCCGCCCCAGGCAGAAAAGGCCCCAACGTGGCCGCGCAGAAAGTTCTCCATCCGCGCGTCCGGATAGAAACGCAGGAATATCTGGCGCGAATAACTCAGCACCATGACGAAGGCCATCAGCGGTCGCCGCGCGCGCCCGATCTCGAGGTGGCCAAAATGGCCCCAATCCACCTGCGCTTGTTCGCCGGGCAGCGTCCGCAGGCGCAAATAGGCCTCGACTTTTGCCCGGGGTCGGTGGCAGGCGATGATGTGGCGGAAATGGTCAGGACTGCCGCGATAACCGCGCTCGCAGACCATCGCATAAAGCCTGCTCGCGGTCAGGCTGGGAAACGTCTCCAGGGTCTGGTGAATGAACGGCAGATAGGGATCGATCCGCGACGCGCGGGCCGGTGAACCAATCCTGGGAAGACCAGCTTGCCCCAGAACTCGGCGCACCACGCTATGATGAATATGCAATTGTTGGGCGATCGTGCCGATGGTCCATCTCTCGGCATGATAGTAGCGGAGGATCTGTGCCTCGATGTCAGCCGGTATCACCATGTCCAGATCTCCCGCGGGATGGCATCACATCTCGCACGGGACCGCGGCGGCGCAGGAAACCTTGGCGGACCAGCCCAGAGCATCGCTGCCCGCACCAGTGGCAGTGCGCAACGGATCGCTGGACGCAGACTGCCTGAGGCGTTGCGCCGCTCGCACTCGCTGGCGAGTTCGACGCCAGCAGATCACCAGATCGAGCTGGCAGTGAACCCTGATGCGTCACGTTTTTGCATCGAGCCCGATATCGGCGTGCCCGGGCTGCATGAGTAAATCGCCCACGTCGGCTGGTTTGGTAACGTTGAGCGGCGGCGCGTTGCGCCAAACAACGCGCCAGGAGGGCGCATTCTCCCGCACAATAAATCTGGCCGCGATCACAAGACCGACACACCACCACCTGCACGCGGCAGGCTGCACATAAAAACATCCGGGCCGATATCGGGGCCGCACCGTCACAGTCACAATTCCCCTGTAGACGCTGATTATGATTGCGGAAATACTGGCCTTGCATGCGTGCTCCGGCACCGTGCGGGGCACGGCGTCGAGCAGAACCGCCAAGTCGAGATCGGCGCCGTGCTTGCCCCTCAATAGCGGCAAACCTACCCCAGCACCTGACAGCGCGTCACCTCACCCACCGCGCCGTCCACACAACCACGAAATCCCTCGGGAGCCATCGAAACCAGTGCAGGAAGCGCAACCCGACTACAGGGTGCCGCACAAGGCAATTATTGCCGCTCCAAGCGCCCCGCGCCGTTTATGCGCGGATTCTCACCGCCGCCAACAGATGCGGTGGGCACGGTGAACGATGCGGTCGAGGATGGCATCGCCCAGGGTTGGATCGCCGATGATTTCGTGCCAGCGGCCGATGGGAACCTGGCTTGTGATCAGCAGGGCGCCCTTGCCGTCGCGATCATCGACGATCTCGAGCAGGTCGCGGCGCTGTTCGGCGGTCAGCGGCTCGGGTCCCCAATCATCGATGATCAGCAGGCGGGTGCGTTCGAGCGTGGTCATCAGCCTCGCGAGCCTGCCTTCGCCGCGGGCCGTGGCGATATCGGCAAACAGGCGCGGGGCGCGCCGGTACAGAACGGAGACGCCCTCACGGCATGCCTTGTTGCCCAAAGCGCAGGCAATCCATGATTTCCCCACACCGGTCGGACCGCTGATCAGCACGTGCTGGCCCTCTCGGATCCACCGACAGGTGGTCAGCGACTGGAACAGACCGCGGTCGAGGCCACGGGGTGTGCGCAGGTCGACATCCTCGACCGCTGCAGCCTGCCGCAATTTCGCGAGGCGCAGCCGGCGGGAGGTGCGGGCATTGTCGCGTGCGGTAACCTCGCGGTCGATCATCAGGCCGAGCCAGTCCTCGCGCGGCAGATCGTCGGCCGCGGACTGGTGCTGCATCTCGGTGAAGGCATCGGCCATCGCAGCCAAGCCCAGGCCGCGCAGGCGTTCCACCATGGGATGGATCAGCATCGTGTTGGTTCCTTTCAATGATAAGAGCCGGGTCAATGATAATAGCCGGGGCCACGGATATTCTCGTGGAACAGGCTGGGTTGTTCGGGTTGAGACGGGCTCGCGACCTTCCTTTCCCGAGCATTCTTCAGAATCGCCGCCACCGAGCTGTAGGAGCGTGTGCCGAGGCCCAGCGCCCGCGCGCAGGCGGCATCGAGGCGTTCGGCATCGTATTGCTTGGCAAGCCGAAGAATACCGATGCACGAGCGGAAGCCTTGTTCCGGATGCGGCCGTGAGCGCAGGATCAGCTCGACCAGAGCAGCCGTGTCATCGCCGATCGCCGCAGCTTCGCGCTGGATGCGTTCATGGGTCCAATCGCGGTAGCGCCGATGCGAACTCGGCATGTGCTCGGCCAGCGTCGTTGGCCGATGCGGGCGGTTGCTGCGTTGATGGGCGGCGACCAGTTTGCCGCGATGGAACACTTCCACCGTCCTGGCGGTGATCCGCGCCTCGACCTCCTGGCGCAGCAGGCGATACGGCACGGAATAGAAATGCTTGTCGACCTCGATGTGGTAGTCGAGGTTCACCCTGCATCGCTTCCAATCGGCATATTCGTAGGGCGTCGCCGGTAGCGGTTGCAGCGCCGGGCGGTCGAGCTGGTCAAACAGAGCCCGCCGGGTTGTGCCCCATCCCCGCATCGGCCGATCGTTCAACTGCGCGGTCAGCTCACGGATCGCCTGGTTCAGTTCTGCCAGCGAGAAGAACCGTCGATTGCGTAGCCGGGCCAAAATCCAGCGCTGAACCACATGGACACCCACTTCGACCT
This sequence comes from Acidiphilium acidophilum, assembly GCF_033842475.1. Classification (NCBI taxonomy): domain Bacteria; kingdom Pseudomonadati; phylum Pseudomonadota; class Alphaproteobacteria; order Acetobacterales; family Acidocellaceae; genus Acidiphilium; species Acidiphilium acidophilum. The sequence goes on from NZ_JAWXYB010000018.1 coordinate 2,491,438, forward strand.
TGGCCTTGTCGCGCGGCTTGTAGGGGCGCGCGGGGATGATCGCGGTGCCGTAATGCGCTGCCATGTCGGCGTAGGTGCGGTTCACCACCGGCTCGTAAAAGCAGGCCTTGGTGATCCCGGATTTGAGGTTGTCGCTGACGATCTGCCGCGGAACCCCGCCCAGCGCGGCCAAAGTGTTCACATGCGCGCCAATCCAATCCGCCAGCCCCTGGCTCGCGGTCGCCTCCGCGTAGATGAAGCTCGATGCACCGAGGACCGCAACGAAGATCTCGGCCCGGGTCACTTCTCCGGTCGCCCCATCGATGACTTCCATCGTCTGACCGGCGAAGTCGACGAATAGCCGTTCCCCGTCCGTGTGCACCTGGCGCAGCGTCGGCTTCAGCCGACCCGCCCACTCCCGATAAAGATCACAGAACCACGAGTACCCGAACCCGTTCACCGAGGTCGCTCGATATTCCTCCCACACCAGCGCAAGCGTCATGTTCGGCCGGCGCAGATCACGATGAACAGCCGACCAATCCGGCACCGGGCGTTGGTCATGCGGCACGTCCGGCACCGGCGGAAACAACAGCGCCTCCAGACGCTCGTCATCCAGCCGAACGTTCGCTCGACGACCCAGCGTTTCGGCAGCACGATAAACCCTTTCACGTCTTTATCAGTTCGCTTGACGACGGTGAGGGAAATACGGCTCACCTCGAAGGCTGCGCACTGGGCTTCATCCCCCTGATAACCTCCGTCGACGAAGGACATTTTCACCCACGGGCTCTTGCGACCAAAGGGGCCAAAGGGCCGGGGGGGGGGGGCAAGGACGTGGTTAGTCGTACTTGGCGAAAGGTGAAGGCGGACTGGGAAGGCTGGAACCGGCGCAGTCTGGCCGATGATGACATCGTCCGGCTGATCCTGGACGGTGCCGTGGTGACGGTCCGGCTCGACCGGAAAGCGACCAACATCTCACTGCTGGTCGTGCTTGGTGTCCGCCGCGATGGGCAGAAGCTGCTGCTGGCGGTGAAGAACATGGGAGGCGAAAGCGAAGCCGCCTGGCGCGCCGTGCTCGATTATCTCATCGCGCGGGGCCTGCGCACCCCGGAACTGCTGCTGATCGATGGCGGCGCCGGCCTCGAACGTGCGCTGGCCGGGCTTTGGCCAAACGCGCCGACGCAGCGCTGCACCGTGCACAAGCATCGAAATCTGCTGGCCCATGCGCCAGACGCCCTGCACGAGGAGGTCACCGCCGACTACAACGACATGATCTACGCCGAAACCAGTGCCGAGGTGATGCGCGGGCGCCGGCTGTTCCTCGCCAAATGGCGTCTGAAATGCTGCGGCTTGGCCGACAGCCTCGAAGAAGCCGGCGATCGGCTCTTCACCTTCACTCGCTTGCCCCAAGCCAGTGGAGATCAGCAAGAACGACGAATGCGATCGAACGTCTGCATGAGGAATTCAAGCGCCGGATCAAGACCCAGACCGTCCTGCCCTCGACCGAAACCGCAGCGATGTTGTTCTGGTCGTTGCTTGCATCCGGGCAGATCGCCATGCGCAAAGTCGACGGGTGGCAGACGCTCGCCGAACCACCCGCCTCAATACATCTTGATCTCGTCGCCTGACCCCGTCATGTTCCTCCAGCCGGAGACGCCGCCCAAGGCCATTTCCACACAACCCGAGACGCCACCCTTACATCATCAATCGTTTGTTACACCGCGAGGGCAGCCTCGGCAGTTTTCACCACCGCCTGCAATGCCCCCGGTTCGAACGGCGATTTCAGCTTTGCGGCCGCGACAAGTTTACCGAACGGTGCAGAACCACCAAGGCCGCAGAGATCAACATAAGTATCGAAGCTGCCCTTATAATCCTGCTGCGATTTTACCCAGAATTGTAACGCGCAGCATTGTGCCAGGGTATAATCGATATAGTAGAAAGGCGCGCGATAGATGTGCAGTTGGGCCTGCCAGCGCCCGCCCATCGCCGGGTAGTCGAGGTCACCCCAGTTGCGCCACGGCAGATACATCGATTCGAGCTTCCGCCACATCGCATGGCGGTCGGCGGGGCTCGCCTCGGGGTTGGCGTAGACTTCATGCTGGAAATGATCGACGCACACACCGTATGGCAGAAACTCCAGCGCCCCGATCAGGTGCATCCGCTGATAACGCGCCGTCTGCTCCCCGAACATCGGGGCGATGTGCGGATACGCGAGGAATTCCAGGCTCATCGAGTGGATTTCGGCGGATTCCGAGGTCGGCCAGAGATAGTCGAGCGACGGCTGGTTCCGGCTCTGGTAGTTCTGGAAGGCGTGGCCCATTTCATGGGTGAACACATCAACATCATGATGCGTGCCGTTGAAATTAGCGAAAATATACGGCATCCCTACCGCCGGAAACGAGGAGCAGAACCCGCCGCCCGCCTTGGCAGGCCGGTTCTTCAAATCCATGAACCCACCCTCGTTCATCTGGCGATAAAAAGCGGCAAGGCGCGGGTCCATTGCATCGAACATTTCGTTCGCACGGGCCACCAGTTGGTCGTGATCGCCCTGCGGTTTGGGGTTGCCCTGGGGATCAACCAGCGCTTCGTCCCATGCGTAGAGCGTATCCAGCCCGTTGGCGACCCGCCGCTGCTCGATCAGTTTCGCGACCAGCGGCGTGACATGTTTGAGCACTTCGGCGCGGTAGGTCGCCACCTGTGCCGGCCCGTAATCCAACCGGCCCATCCGCCGATAACCGAGCGCGGTGAAATTCTCATCGCCCAGCGCCCGTGCCATCTTGTGGCGCAGCTTGACCAGCTTGTCGTAGATATTGTCCAACTCCGCGCCATGCTCGGAGAAAAATCCCCAGCGCGCGGCAGCCGACTGATGCCGGATCTTGCGATCCAGACTCTCGCCGTACGGCGTCAGCCCAGCCAGATTGACGGTTTCGCCATTGAACACGAAAGTCGCTGAAGCCAGCAGGGCAGTATAGTCGGCTTCGAGCTTCGATTCCTCCTCCAGATCCGCAGCGATCGCCGGCGAGAACGTCGTCACGTCGTTGCGCCAGATATCCACCGCGTGCCTGCCATATTGCCCCTCGATCAACGCAGGATCGAGCGCGAGCAGCCGGTTCTTCCAACTGGTCTCATGATCCGAGATCACCGGACCCAGGGCATCGGCATATTCGCGTTCGGCCTTGTACTCTGCATTCGAAGTATCCTGCGAAAACCGCAGATGGGTCAGCGAGGACCAGGTACTGGTGGCGCGGCGCAGCCCTTCCCATTCCGCCAGCGCCTCGGTCACCGCGCCACGATCCAGCAAGCCGTTCAACACTGCATAGGCTTCGGCCAGACTTTCGCGGGTCGGCTTGACCGCTTCGATCTCATCGAACTTCATCAACTGATCCCTCTTCATTGTTGCGTCATCAATCCCAGCGCCTGGCGCTCGAACAACCGTCGATAGATCCCGCCATGGGCCTCGGTGAGCGTCTCATGGGTTCCTTGTTCCACGATGCGACCCTGATCGAAAACCAGAATGCGGTCCAGCGCCCGGACGGTCGAGAGTCGGTGAGCGACCACGATCACTGTGCGGCCGGTCATCAATCGCTCAACCGCTTGCTGGATCAGCGCCTCGGATTCCGAATCGAGGCTTGCGGTCGCCTCATCGAGAATCAGGATCGGCGCATCTGCCAAAAACGCACGTGCGATCGCAACCCGCTGGCGCTCACCTCCCGAGAGTTTCACACCGCGCTCGCCCACGAGTGTCCGGTAGCCGCTCGGCAGCCGCATGATGAACTCGTGGGCATTGGCCATCATCGCCGCGTTTTCGATCTCCGCCATGCTCGCATCGGGCCGCCCATAGGCAATGTTCTCCGCGAGCGAGCGATGAAACAAAATCGGCTCCTGCGCGACGATCGCGATCGAGGCACGCAGCGATTCCTGCGTCACCCGCGCGATATTCTGCCCGTCGATCCGGATTTCCCCACCCGTCACATCGTGCAGCCGCTGAATCAGTTTAACGAAGCTCGTCTTGCCCGATCCCGAATGCCCGACGAGCCCGACCCGTTCACCGGAGGCGATCCTTACCGAAAGATCATCGAACAACGGCGCTACATGCTTGCCATACGTGAAATCGACCTGATCGAACACGATCTCGCCCTGCAGGATCTGCGCCGGCATCGCACCGGGCCGATCCGCGATTGCGAAGGGCTGGCTCTCCATCCGCACCATGTCCTCCATCTCGTTCACGGTGCGCTGGAGATTGGCGATATGATAGCCGACGTCGCGCAGATAGCCGAGCACGATGAGATAGGCGGTGATCACGGTCGCGACCTCGCCGGGCGTCGCCCGCCTGATCCACCACAGATACAGCGCCAACCCGATGATCGCGACTCGCAGCACCATCAGCGCGGCTCCCTGCCCGGTGCCGACCCGATTGCCGCGATACCAATACCGCCGGGTACGGTGCTGCCACTTGCCGACCACCCGCGCCAGAATCGCATCCTCGCGGGTCTCTGCGGCAAACCCCTTGACCACGGCGTTGCACGAAACCGCATCGGCCAACGCGGCTCCCATCGCGGTATCGCAGCGATTCGATAGTTGCGAGGCAGGCGAAACGTAGCGCATCTGCAGCCATACCGTGGCACCGACATAAATCAGTGCGCCCACGGCGATCAGGCTGCCCATCGCGATTGACTTCACCCCGAGCATCACGGAGGTCCCGGCCAGCACCGCGAGCGCCGGCAGCAACGCGATCAGGATGGTGTCGTTGAGCAGATCGACTGCCCAGATCCCGCGGGTGATCTTTCGCACGATTGCGCCGGCGAAATTATTGGCATGCCAGTCCGAGGCGAAGCGCTGGACCCGGTAGAACGAATCGCGCGCCATTTCGCTCATCATCGCAAGCGTGAGCCCGACCACCGAGCGATATCCCACGAAGCGCAGCGCGGTCTGCGCCACGCCAAGGGCCGCAATGATCCCGAGGGCAATTACCGCCGCATGCAGCGAGGCCGTGCTCCGCACCGTCACCGCATTGATGAGATCGCCGGCATAGAGCGGCATAAACACGTCGGTTATGGTTGCAGCCACCATGGCCAGAGCACAAAGCCCGAACACGACACGATGATGGAGCCAACGTCGGCCGACAAAGCCGAACACCGAACGGAACGGTGATTTCAGATTTTTTTCAGACGAAAACATGGAATGAACAGGATCGCGCTTGCGCGCAATCATCCCTCAAAAGTCGACATGAACTGAAATAGTGGAATCTGCGCCCCGGATAAGGGTGCTGCAGGCAGACCTATCGAACGCGCGCTGGTCGCGTAAATCGATCGCTGCAAAAGGAGGTAATCACAACGATGTTCATCATGCCTCCTTGGTCAATGTTGCCTAGAGTAGGAGCAGTACGGACAAGCGAATGCCCTGTCCAGCAAAAAAAGTACTTCAGCGATTAGGGCGACTCGATCCGCAGAGCAAAAACGCGCTAGAATAAATTGAAAGTGTCGGACGTCACAGATTTATGGTAACGATACGGCGGAAATCGCCGCAACTTCGCCCGAAAATTACTCACCGTGCGATGGCCGCACGACCAAGTTTTCGGAGTGAAGCTGGCATTCCTGCGCTGCCGAGGTCACGGCGCCGTTATCGACCCGATCATACACTACTGACAGATGCTGCCGCATCGCATTGGTAGATGCATTGGCCGTGATGTCGCTGCCCTGCAAAGACGGTGCCGCCACAAGATAAACCGTACCGCCAAGTTTGTTCTGCATCTGGACCTGGCAGAACATGGCGGTCTGGCGCGACGCGGGCGACAAGCCGGACAGAAACGCGGCGTTATCGGCCTTAGCCGCGCTCGCCGTCAGTGGTCCGGACGACATGCCACCGGAACATGAGGCAAGGAGAAGAATGACAGGAACAGGCAGGAGCGGACTAATTTTCATGCCATAACGATACAAGATCGGAGCCGATTCGCAATAGAAAACTCGCGACGATGGACCACGAACAGGTGCCGCTCAACAAAGATTGAGTTCAAGCTGCCTGCGCGACGTCGTCCTCGTCATCCTTGACTTCTGGCTTTGGCCCGCTGTCGATCCCTTTGGCCGCCGGATCGCGATCAACCAATTCGATCACCGCCATATCAGCCGCATCGCCGTAGCGCATACCGGCTTTCAGCACGCGGGTATAACCACCCTGTCGTCCCTGATAACGTTCGGCCAGTGCATCAAAAAGCTTCGAGACGATTACCTCGTCACGCAGAACCGCATGGGCCTGCCGGCGCGCATGAAGCCCGCCGCGCTTACCGAGCGTGACGAGCCGGTCCGCGACCGGTGCCAGTTCCTTGGCCTTCGGCAGGGTCGTTGTGATCTGCTCATGCTTGAGCAGAGCAACCGCCATGTTGCGAAACATCGCCGCACGGTGGGACGTGGTGACGCCGAGTTTACGTCCAGCAAGTCCGTGACGCATAGGGGTGACTCCAGATCAGAAAAAGAAACGATTAGAACGGCTGGTCTGAACGCTTGACCAGATCTTCGATATTTTCGGGGGGCCAATCGGGCACCAGCATACCGAGGCCGAGGCCCATGGCAGTCAGTACTTCCTTGATTTCGTTAAGCGACTTGCGACCGAAATTCGGCGTGCGCAGCATTTCCTGTTCGGATTTCTGCACCAGATCGCCGATATAGACGATATTATCATTCTTCAGGCAGTTGGCCGAACGTACCGAGAGCTCCAGTTCGTCGACCTTGCGAAGCAGGTTCGGATTGAACGGCAGTTCCGGACGCGGCTCCTCCGAGCGCAACCGCTGCGGCTCCTCGAAATTGACGAACATGCCGAGTTGGTCCTGCAGGATCCGCGCGGCCAGAGCCACAGCATCCTCCGGCGTCACCGCGCCGTTGGTCTCGATTGAGAGAATCAGCCGGTCATAGTCGGTGACCTGCCCCACGCGAGTCGGCTCAACGCGATACGAAACCTTGCGCACCGGCGAATAGATGGAGTCGACCGGAATCAACCCGATCGGAGCGTCCTCCGGCCGATTGGCCGACGCAGCCACATAGCCGCGCCCGGAATCGACTGTGAACTCCATCCCCAAAGTCGCGCCATCATCGAGCGTGCAGAGCACCAGATCAGGGTTCATCACCTCGATATCATGACCCGCCTGGATCATCGCGGCGGTCACTTCGCACGGTCCCTTGGCCGCCAGCGTCATCCGCTTCGGCCCATCGCCATGCATCCGCACTGCGATCTGTTTGATGTTGAGCACGATGTCGGTCACGTCTTCACGGACACCGGCAATCGAAGAGAACTCATGCAGCACGCCGTCGATCCGCACGGCGGTCACAGCAGCGCCATGCAGCGACGAGAGCAGGATCCGACGCAGCGCGTTGCCAAGCGTAATACCGAAACCACGCTCCAGGGGCTCGGCAATGATTGTCGCCATACGCTGATCATCCGAGCCCGGCTCGACGTCGAGTTTCTCAGGCTTGCGTAGCGACTGCCAGTTACGCTGCATCGCCAAATGTGTGTCTTTCAACATCAATTCCTCCGGTTGGGCAGCGTACCGCCCTCACCATCCAAAAAACGCAACTTCCGCCAGGCACGCCATCGGCAAACGTCGCCGACACCTTAGACGCGGCGGCGCTTGCGCGGACGGCAACCATTATGCGGGATCGGTGTCAGGTCTCGAATCGCGGTGATCGAGAACCCTACGGTTTGCAAGGCCCGGAGCGCGCTCTCACGTCCCGAACCCGGACCGCTGACTTCGATTTCCAGCGTCTCCATGCCATGCTCGCGCGCCTTGCGTCCAGCATCTTCGGCGGCAACCTGCGCGGCATAGGGTGTGGATTTTCGGCTGCCCTTGAACCCCTGACTTCCGGCGGACGACCACGAAATGGCATTGCCTTGCGCGTCGGTGATGGTCACCATCGTGTTGTTGAAGCTCGCGAGCACATGGGCGACGCCGGAACTGATGTTCTTGCGTTCTTTACGGCGGGGCCGCGTGGTGGCTGGTTTGGCCATGAAAATTCCTGTCTTTCTTTCGGCTCAGGGCCGGCAATCCTGCCGGTAACGGGCCATTGCATCGATGCGAAGATCCGAAAGGTTACTTCGTGACCTTCTTTTTGCCGGCGATGGCAACGGCCTTGCCTTTGCGGGTGCGGGCATTGGTGTGGGTCCGCTGACCGCGAACGGGCAACCCCTTGCGATGGCGCAGCCCACGATAGCATCCCAGATCGACCAATCGCTTTATGTTCATCGCGACCTCGCGGCGGAGATCACCTTCAACGCGGTAATCCTTGTCGATCAGTTCGCGGATCTTCGCGATCTCGTCGTCCGACAGCTGGTTGACCCGCTTGTCCTCGCCGATGCTCAACGTCGTGCAGATGTCACGCGCCTTGGTCGGCCCGATGCCGTAAATATAGCGCAGGCTGACCAGCACGCGCTTGTTCGAAGGTATGTTTACGCCGGCAATACGCGCCACGCTGCTGCTCCTTGGTCCCCGTCAGCTCGACGCTGCGGATTGCTGTCATCAAACGATAGACAATGAGCCAGAAACCGAACCCGTATAACAACGGTACCGATCCCGGAGATCATCATCGGAATAAAGTACGGCGCCCCGCCAGGGAGCGCCGCTGATGGCGTTGTCTATCGCCGACACTTAGTTGAGTCAATCGAACAACATCACTTTTTCGTGATCACGTCACAAATAGCCGCACAGCTCAATCCGCCGACATGGCTTCCGGCATCGAAATACCGGCCTGCCGCAGCGCCCTCTCGATCGCGATCGTCACATCGTCCATATCGGCCATGCCATCGACTTCGTAATAAATATGTTTGGCTTGGTAATACGGAAGAATCGGAGCGGTCTGCCGGTTATACGCCGCGAACCGTTGCTTCACCGTCACCGGATTATCGTCGGGCCGACGAATGAACTCCGTGCCGCCGCATTTGTCACAAATCCCCGCTTTGGCGGTCGGATGCATCGTGTCGTGATAGCCGGCACCACACGCTGCGCAGGAAAATCGTCCTGCGATCCGCTCTACCAGTACGTCTTCATCAACTTTGAGCAGAATCACCGCTCGCAGATCCTGCTTTTCCACCGCCAGCATGGCATCGAGTGCCTCGGCCTGGGGCACCGTGCGGGGAAAGCCGTCGAGAATGAACCCGTGCCGGCAATCCTCCTGCGCCAGGCGGTTGCGCAGCATGTCGATGATCAGATCATCCGACACCAGTTCCCCTGCCTCCATCACCGACTTGGCGATCCTGCCCAGCGTTGTGCCAGCCTTGACCTCAGCGCGCAGCATGTCGCCGGTCGCGATCTGCCCGACATGATAGCGATCCTGCAGAATTTTGGCCTGCGTTCCCTTTCCGGCACCCGGGGGTCCGAGGAGAATGATGTTCATCTGGTTCGCGTCCTTCCGCGGCCTTTTCTGATCAGGCCTTCATATTGATGGGCAAGCAAATGTGACTGTATCTGCGCCACAGTATCCATCGTCACTGAAACCACAATCAGCAGCGATGTGCCACCAAAATAATACCCCGCCGCAAGATCGAACTGGCCGATCAGGAATTGCGGAATCAAGCACACGATCACCAGATATCCTGCGCCGATCGTGGTCAGCCGCGTCAGAACGGTATCGAAATACTTCGCGGTGTTTGCCCCCGGCCGGATGCCGGGAACGAACCCGCCATATTTCTTGAGATTATCAGCGGTCTCCTCTGGGTTGAACACCACAGCCGTATAAAAATAAGAGAAAAAGATGATCAGCCCGGCATAGAGAATCATATAGCCCGGCTGCCCGTTCGAAAGCTGGCGCGCCATGAACTGCAGCCATGCCGGCCCGGTACCGTGGCTGAACCCCACGATGGTCGCCGGGATCAGCAACAGCGAACTGGCAAAAATTGGTGGGATCACCCCCGACGTATTCACTTTCATTGGCAGATGCGACGAGTCGCCGCCGAACATCCGGTTGCCGACCTGACGCTTCGGGTATTGGATCAGTACCCGCCGCTGCGCCCGCTCCATGAACACCACGAACGCCACAACCACCAGCGCCATAACGAAAAAACCGATCACGAATCCGGTCGAAAGTCCGCCTGTCGCGCCAAGTTGCAGCACACTTGCGATCGCGCCGGGAAATGCCGAAACGATGCCAGAAAAGATGATCAGGCTCGACCCATTACCGATTCCGCGCGAGGTGATCTGCTCGCCGATCCACATTAAAAACACCGTGCCACCCGTGAGCGTGATCACAGTGGTGACCAGAAAGAACCCGCCTGGCTCAATCACCGCCGGCCCGACCGAGGAAGTGATATGCTCCAGCCCGATCGCAATCCCGTAGGACTGCGCCAGCGCGATGAAGACGGTCAGATACCGGGTATATTGCGTCAGCTTCTGCTGCCCCGACGCCCCCTCCTTCTTGAGGGTCTCAAGGGTCGGCACCGCCGCCTGAAGCAGCTGCATGATGATCGAGGCCGAAATATACGGCATGATGTTCAGCGCGAACACCGTCATCCGCCCCAGCGCCCCGCCGGTGAACATGTTGAACATGCCGAGCACGCCGCCGCCGTTCTGCGACAGCATATGCTCCATCACGGTCGGATCGACGCCGGGGATCGGAATATACGTTCCCAACCGGAACACGATCAGAGCCCCCAGCGTGAACCAGATCCGTTTCTTGAGATCGGTCGCCTTCGAGAGGGTTTCGAGATTGAAACTCGACGCAAGCTGTTCAGCAGCGGAAGCCATGAATGATCCCCAAATAGCAACGGCGCCTCATGCGGATGAGACGCCGTTGGTTATATGCGTTGCGCCAGCGCGGGCAAAGACCAAAACACCCAAAGTTTTTTGCTACTTCTTATAAGAAAAAGTATCTCTTCGTGTCTAAGAGAATCAAAAAACTTTGGCCAGTTCAGGCCGCTGCCGCTTCGGCTTTCGCGACCAGCGTTTTCACCGTGCCGCCGGCACCTTCGATCGCGGCGATCGCGGTGGCCGATGCGCCGGATACTTCGATGTCCACCTTGGTCGAAATCTCGCCGCGCCCGAGCAGCCGCACACCTGCCAGCTTGGAACCGGCGTAAACCCCTGCCGCCCGCAGATTAGACTCGGTGATTGGCGCGGACGCATCGAGCTTGCCCGACTCGATCAACATTGCCAGCGTCCCCACATTCAACGGCGCGTAATCCTTGCGGTTCACATTGGTGAAGCCGCGCTTCGGCATCCGCCGATAGATCGGAAGCTGACCGCCCTCGAACCCGTTCAGCGATACGCCTTCACGCGCCTTCTGACCCTTGACACCCTTGCCGGATGTCTTGCCCTTGCCGGACCCAATACCTCGGCCGAGCCGCTTCGATTTCAGACGCGACCCCTTGTTGTCACGCAATTCATTGAGATTCATGACTTACTCCCTGAGGTCAATTCCTCGACCTTCAAAAGATGCGCAACCTTCTTGATTCGCCCCATATTCTCGGGCGTGGTCGGAAGCTCACGCGTGGAATGCATGTGCCGCAGCCCCAGCCCGACCAGTGTTTCCCGCTGCCCCGGCTTGCGCCCGATCGCCGACCCAGTCTGGGTGATGCGAACGCGTTTGATCGGATCAGACATCGGCCGCCACCTCTTTCTCACGCTTGGTGCCGAACAGATCCGCCACCTTCTTGCCGCGCCGCGCCGCAACCGTGCGCGGGCTCGCGCAGTTCGCCAGCGCCGCGACCGTGGCCTTCACCATGTTGTGCGGGTTCCGGCTGCCGAGCGACTTGGCAACCACGTCGCCGATCCCCAGCGTCTCGAATACCGCGCGCATCGGCCCGCCGGCAATAATCCCGGTTCCAGCCGGCGCCGATCGCAACACCACATGACCCGCGCCGTAATGGCCCTCGATGTCATGATGGAGCGTACGGCCTTCCTTCATCGGCACCCGGATCATGCCGCGCTTGGCACGTTCCGTCGCCTTGCGGATCGCTTCGGGCACTTCCTTCGCCTTGCCGGCGCCGAAACCAACGCGACCCTTCTGGTCACCAACCACCACCAGGGCGGCGAACGCAAACCGGCGTCCGCCCTTCACCACCTTGGCGACACGGTTGATGGTGACGAGCTTGTCGATCAGCTCATCGCCGTCCCGGTCCCGCTCGCGCTCGCGGCCACGACCGCCGTCTCGTGCTTCACGTGCCATGCGCTATGCTCCTCAGAAGTCCAAACCGCTCTCGCGAGCGGCATCGGCCAAGGCTTTCACCCGGCCATGATATTTATACGCACCACGATCGAACGCGACCTTGGTGATCCCGGCCTCTTTGGCGCGCTCGGCAACCAGCTTACCCACCGCCGCCGCAGCAGCCCGGTCAGCACCAGTCTTCAGATCGGCCTTCAACCCGGCATCGAGCGACGATGCCGCGGCGAGCGTACGCCCGGCCGCATCATCGATCACTTGGGCATAAATATGCTTGCCCGACCGGAACACCGAAAGCCGCAGCCTTCCGCCCGATTTCTGCTTCAGCTGGTAGCGCAGGCGCTGCCGGCGCCGCACTTCATTGTCATATGTCGCGGTCATTACTTCTTCTTGCCTTCCTTACGCCGGATCGCCTCGCCCTCGAACTTCACGCCCTTGCCCTTATAGGGCTCCGGCGGACGGAAGGCGCGGATCTCGGCACAAACCTGACCCACCAGCCGCTTGTCGATCCCCTCGACCTTGATCAAGGTCGGCTTTTCGCAGGATATCTTGATGCCGGGGGGCACCGCAAACACCACATCATGCGAAAACCCCAGGTTCATCACCAGATTCGAGCCCTGCACCGAAGCGCGGAAACCCGTCCCGGTGATTTCCAGAACCTTCGCATAACCCTTCGAGACACCCTCGACCATGTTGGCCACATTCGCGCGCGTGGTCCCCCACATCATGCGTGATGCGGCTTCCTTGTTGCGCGGAGTCACCGCCAGCTTGCCGTCCTCGATCTTCGCCTCGACCCGCTCGGAAACCGGCATGGTCAACTCGCCCAGCTTGCCCTTGGCGGTCAGAATGCCATCGACCACGGTGATCGAAACGCCCTGCGGCAGCGGAACCGGATATTTACCTACACGTGACATGATGCTGCCTCCTCAGAATACGCGGCACAGCACTTCACCACCAACATTGGCAGTGCGCGCTTCGACATCGCTCATCACACCGCGCGGCGTCGACAGGATGGATATCCCCAACCCGGCGTAAACCCGCGGCAGTTCCTTGATCTTCGAATACACCCGGCGGCCCGGGCGGGAGATACGCGTAATCTCCTTAATAACCGGCTCACCTTCGTTATACTTCAGCTCGATGCGCAGCTGCGCCACACCAGGGCGCAGATCCTCTTTCGAGAACCCGCGAATGAACCCCTCGCGCTTCAACACTTCGAGCACATTGGCCCGCAGATGCGAGGCCGGAGCGACACACATCGTGTGGCGCGCGCGCTGCGCATTACGGATACGGGTGAGCATGTCACCCAACGGATCAGACATCGACATGGCTTGCCCTCCTTACCAGCTCGCCTTGACCATGCCGGGGATCTGCCCGGCACTGGCCAAGTCGCGCAACGCGATGCGGCAAAGCTTGAATTTACGATAGTTGCCGCGCGAACGGCCGGTCAGCTCGCAACGCAGACGAACCCGCACCGCCGCACCATTGCGCGGCAGCTGCGCCAGTTTCATCGTCGCATCGAAACGGTCCTCAACCGGCAGGGTGCGATCCATCACGATCGCCTTCAGCACCGCGCGCTTGCCCTTGTCGCGCGCCGCCATCTTTTCCCGCCGCTTATTCCGATTGACCTGAGAGGTCTTCGCCATCGTCTTCTATCCTCCGGAACCTGTCAGCACCTGCCGACGGTTTTCCCTAAAAACTGTGTACGCGTCCAACCCACCCTCGCCGAAACATCTCCCCCGGGCACCAACCCGGGCGATCCGCTCAAACGAAGGGAATGCTGAACCCCTTGAGCAGTGCCTTCGCCTCGGCGTCGTTCTTCGCCGTGGTGACAAACACAATGTCCATACCGCGCACGGTATCGACCTTGTCGTATTCGATTTCCGGAAACACGATCTGTTCCTTCATGCCCATGGCGAAATTGCCACGGCCATCGAAACCCTTACCCGAAATCCCGCGGAAATCGCGCACGCGCGGCAGAGCAATCGTGACCAGACGGTCCAGAAACTCATACATCCGCGCCCGGCGCAGCGTCACCTTGCACCCGATCGGCAGACCCTTGCGGATCTTGAACCCGGCGATCGCCTTCTTGGCGACGGTCTTGACCGGCTTCTGCCCGGCAATCAGCGTCAACTCGGCCACCGCCTGGTCGAGCTTCTTCTGATCGGCAGCCGCCTCGCCAACACCCATGTTGATGACGATCTTTTCCAATTTCGGAACCTGCATCACATTCGTGTAGCCGAATTCCTTCTGCAACGCCTCGCGCACCACATCGTGGTAATGCTGGTGCAGCCTCGTCTTGGCACTGGCCTCGCTCATGATACTACCCTCAACCGTCGATCACGGAATCGCTCTTGCGCGCGACCCGGACCTTGCGACCGTCCTCAAGCGTGCGAAAGCCGATACGCGTGGCCTTCTTCGTCTCGGGATCGATCAATGCGATATTCGACAAATGGATCGGCATTTCCTTGCTGATAATGCCGCCCGGCTCGCCCATACCGCGCGCCTTGGTATGCTTCTTCGCAACCGCCACACCCTGAACGACAGCCTTGTTCACGGTCGGCAACACGCGCAGCACTTCACCCTGGCGGCCCTTGCTGGCGCCGGAAATCACGACCACCTGGTCGCCCTTGCGGATACGTGCGGCCATATTACAGCACCTCCGGTGCCAGAGAAATGATCTTCATGAACTTGCGCGCGCGCAGCTCACGGGTCACCGGCCCAAAAATACGCGTGCCGATCGGCTCCATCTGCTTGTTGATCAGCACGGCCGCATTGCGGTCGAACCGGATCACGCTGCCATCGGCCCGGCGCACCGGATAGGCGGTTCGCACCACCACGGCCTGATGCACGTCGCCCTTCTTGACCTTGCCACGCGGGATCGCATCCTTGATCGACACGACAATGACATCGCCGACCGAGGCGATCCGCCGCTTGGAACCGCCCAGCACCTTAATGCACTGCACCCGGCGCGCGCCGGAATTGTCAGCAACATCCAGATTGGATTCAACAATAATCATATCAGGCCACCTGTGCTTCGGCTGAGGCCGGGGTCAGGGACTCGCCATTTCGTGCGGTCACCAGCCACGCCTTGCGCTTGCTGATCGGCGGGCATTCCTCGATACGCACCAGATCACCGGTGGCGCAGATGTTTGCCTCGTCATGCGCCGCATATTTCTTCGAGCGGCGGATGAATTTCTTGTACAGCGGATGCATGATGCGACGCTCGACCAAGACCGTCACGGTCTTGTCCATCTTGTCACTCACGACCCGCCCGGTCAGGACGCGCTTCGGCATAACTCGTAACCCCTCAAACCTTGGCCGAAGCGCGAAGGCGCTCAGCCATAATCGTCTTCACCCGTGCCACGTCACGGCGCGTCTTGCGCATCTGGCTGGTATTCTCCTGCTGGCCGGTGGCCCGCTGGAACCGCAGATTGAGCTGTTCACGCTTCAGATCGAGCAGGAAATCATTCGTCTCATCCGGCGTCTTGACCCGTATATCGGCTGCCTTGGTCATCTCACGCCTCCCCGATGCGGGTAACAATCTTCGTCTTGATCGGCAGTTTCGCCGCACCCAGCGTCAACGCCTCGCGCGCGATACCCTCGGCCACGCCGTCGATCTCGAACATGATGCGACCCGGATGCACCCGCGCCACCCAGAACTCCGGGCTACCCTTGCCCGAGCCCATACGCACTTCGGCCGGCTTAGTCGAAACCGGCAGATCCGGAAAAATCCGGATCCACACGCGGCCAGCACGCTTCATCTGGCGGGTGATCGCACGACGCGCCGACTCGATCTGCCGCGCGGTAATCCGTTCCGGCTCCATCGCCTTCAGCCCGAACGTGCCGAAGTTCAACTGAGTATTCCCCTTGGCCAGGCCGTGGATACGGCCCTTGTGCGCCTTGCGGAACTTGGTTCGCTTTGGTGACAGCATAGTCTCAATCCTCGCTTAACGCTGCGGCGCTTGTTCGGCGGCCCGGCGGTCCTGCGCAAGCGGATCATGACCCATGATCTCGCCCTTGAAGATCCACACCTTCACGCCGCAGGTGCCATAAGTCGTCTTGGCCGTCGCGGTGCCGAAATCGATATCGGCGCGCAACGTGTGCAACGGCACCCGGCCCTCACGATACCATTCCATCCGCGCAATCTCAGCACCACCGAGGCGGCCACCACAATTGATCCGAATGCCCTGTGCACCCAGCCGCATCGCGGACTGCACCGCCCGCTTCATCGCCCGGCGGAACGCCACGCGGCGCTCGAGCTGCTGAGCAATGTTCTGTGCGACCAGCACAGCATCAATTTCCGGCTTGCGGATTTCGACGATGTTCAGCGACACCTCGGCCTTCGCCATCACCGACAATTCCTTCTTCAGAACGTCGATATCCTGGCCCTTCTTGCCGATCACCACGCCAGGGCGCGCCGCGTAAATCGTCACGCGCGGCTTCTTCGCCGGGCGTTCGATCAGCACCTTGGAAATGCCCGCGCCCGACAGCCGCGTCATCAGATGCTCGCGCAGCCTCAAATCGTCATGCAGCAGCTTGGCATAATCGGTACCCGCAAACCACCGGCTGTCCCAGGTGCGGTTGATGCCGAGCCGCAGCCCGATCGGATTGACCTTGTGACCCATTACGCCTGCGCCCCTTCAATGACCGGACCTTCTGCGCCGACCGGCCGGTTACGACCCGCCGCACGCTTTTCCGCCTTCGTGATAATATCGCGTTCAGCGACCACGATGCGCAAATGGCTGAACCATTTCTCGACGCGCGCCGCCTTGCCGCGACCACGCGCCTGAAACCGGCGCATCACGATGCCGCGACCGACTTCCGCCGTGGTAACGACCAGACGATCGACATCGAGCTGATGATTATTCTCGGCGTTGGCCACCGCCGACTGCAACAGCTTCTTCACGTCCTGGGCGATCCGCTTCTTGCTGAACGTGAGTTCGGCAATCGCGCGGCCGGCCGGCAGGTTGCGAATCGAGGTCGCAACGATGTTGAGCTTGCGCGGGCTGACGCGAATGTTGCGCAATACCGCCTCGGCTTCGGTTTCCGCCAGCATGCGGGGATGATTGGGCTTGCTCATATCAGCCTCGTTTCGCCTTCTTGTCGGCCGAATGGCCGGTGAAACTGCGGGTCGGCGAGAATTCGCCGAACTTGTGGCCGACCATGTTCTCGTTGACCTGAACCGGCAGAAACTTCCGGCCGTTGTAAACGCCGAATGTCAATCCCACGAACTGCGGCAGAATGGTCGAGCGGCGCGACCAGATCTTGATGATCTCGTTTCGGCCCGAAGCGCGCGAGGTCTCGGCCTTGGCCAGCATATACCCGTCAACGAACGGGCCTTTCCATACGGAGCGTGTCATCGATCAGCCCTTCCCGACCTTACGGCGCCGGATGATCAGATCATCCGTCCGCTTGTTCGAACGTGTCTTGTAACCCTTGGTCGGCTTGCCCCACGGCGTCACCGGATGACGGCCGCCCGAGGTTCGGCCTTCACCACCACCCAACGGGTGATCGACCGGGTTCATCGACACGCCACGGTTATGCGGCCGCCGGCCCAGCCAGCGATTACGCCCGGCCTTGCCAAGTTCCTGGTTCGAATGGTCCGGGTTCGACACCGCACCGATCGTCGCCATGCACTCGCCACGGATCAACCGCAGCTCGCCCGACATCAGCTTGACCTGGGCATAGCCCTGATCCTTGCCGACCAGCTGCGCAAACGTCCCCGCCGACCGCGCCATCTTGCCGCCGGCGCCCGCCTTCAGCTCGATGTTGCAAATGATCGTGCCGACCGGAATGGCAGACAGCGGCATCGCATTGCCCGGCTTGATATCGACCTTCAAGCCAGACACCACCTGATCGCCAACCTTGAGCCGCTGCGGTGCCAGAATGTACGAAAGCTCGCCATCGGCATATTTCACCAGCGCCAGGAACGCCGAACGATTCGGATCATATTCCAACCGCTCGACAATCGCCGCCACATCGAATTTGCGGCGCTTGAAATCGACCAACCGGTAAGTCCGCTTGTGTCCGCCGCCCCGGAAATAGCTAGTGGTACGGCCATGATTGTTGCGCCCGCCGGTGGAGTGCTTGCCCTCGGTCAAACCCTTGACCGGCTTGCCCTTCCACAATTCCGAGCGATCGATCAGAACGGTGCCGCGCAGGCTCGCCGTGACCGGTTTAAAATGTTTCAATGCCATCGGATTCGCCTTACGCCAGACGCGTCGTGAAATCGATCGACTGGCCTTCGGCCAGCGTCACGAACGCTTTTTTCATGTCAGACCGCTTGCCCGGCCGACCCTTGAAGCGCTTCGCCTTGCCCTTCTGGATCAGCGTGTTCACGCCAGTCACCTTCACGCCGAACAACCCCTCGACCGAGGCCTTGATCATCGGCTTGGTCGCATCGATCGCAACCTTGAACCCGACCTGGTTCCGCTCCGAAAGGGCGGTCGCCTTCTCGGTGATCAGCGGTCCGCGGATCACATCGAACATCGCCTCGCGCGACAACACGGGCTTCTTTGCCGCCGGTGCCTTGCTCACACTGGTGCTCATGCCGCGATCTCCTCATGCGAGGCTTCGCCAGCCGGAACTTTCCCCGCCAGGCGCAGCTTCAAACCCTCAAGACCGGCCGTCGTGATCGCCAGAATATCGTGGTGCAGAATGTCATACACGTTCGCCCCCACCACCGGCAGCACATCGATCCCGATCAGATTGCGGCTCGCCCGGGCAAACCCGTCATCGACCACCGCATCGACCACCAAAGTCCGGCCCCAGCCGAGCTTCTTGATCTTGCTGCTCAGCTCGGACGTCTTGGCGACACCCGCAACCGTATCCAGCACGACCAGCTTGCCCTCGAGCGCCTTCTGCGACAGCGCAAAAATCAACCCAAGCCGGCGCACCTTCTTGTTCAGCGAATACCCATGATCCCGCACGACCGGACCATGCACCACACCACCGGTACGGAACTGCGGCGCGCGCAACGAACCCTGGCGCGCATTACCGGTACCCTTCTGACGGAACGGCTTCTTCGTGGTGCCCTGCACCTCGCCCATGCCCTTGGTCTTGTGCGTGCCGACGCGGCGCTTCGCCAGCTGCCAATGCACGACACGCGCCATGATATCCGGCCGCGGCGCCATCCCGAAATACTCTTCCGGCAGTTCGATCTTGCCGGCGGTCTCGGCTTGCAGATTATAAATATCGTATTCCATCGTCTCAGCCTTTCAACGCGGCAGGATAGGCCGCATCGGCCGGACGGGCTTTCTTCACCGCGTCACGCACAAACACATAGCCGTTCTTCGCACCGGGAATGCCGCCCTTGATCATGATCAGGCCGCGCGCCTCATCGACCGCTGCAATCTCCAGATTCATCGTGGTGATCCGCTTGTCACCCAGATGACCCGCCATCTTCTTGTTCTTGAAGGTCTTGCCCGGATCCTGACGATTACCGGTCGAGCCCAGCGAACGATGGCTGATCGAAACGCCATGCGAGGCTTCAAGACCAGCAAAGTTCCAGCGCTTCATGCCGCCGGCAAACCCCTTGCCCTTGCTGATGCCCGCGACGTCGACCTTCTGGCCCGCCGCGAAATGCGTGGGCGACAGCACCGCACCGGTCTCCAGCACGGCATCATCCGCCACGCGGAACTCAACCAGCTTCATCGCCGGTTCGACCTTCGCGTTCGCATAATGACCCTTCATCGGCTTGGACACATTCTTGGTCTTGGCATGGCCAAACCCCAGCTGAACCGCCGCATAGCCGTCGGATTCCACAGTCTTCGCCATCACCACCCGCACGTCGTCCATGTGCAGAACTGTGACCGGCACATGGGTGCCGTCATCCCTGAACAACCGGGTCATCCCCAGCTTCTTTGCAATAATACCGGTGCGCATCACACTACTTCCAGATATCAGATCTTGATTTCGACATCGACGCCGGCCGCAAGGTCGAGCTTCATCAGCGCGTCAACCGTCTGCGGGGTCGGATCGACAATGTCGAGCAGCCGCAGATGAGTGCGGATTTCGAATTGCTCACGGCTCTTCTTGTCGACATGTGGCGAACGGTTGACGGTGAAACGCTCGATATGCGTCGGCAGGGGAATCGGTCCCCGAACCTGCGCGCCCGTCCGCCGTGCGGTGTTCACGATCTCCTTGGTGCTGTTGTCGAGCACCCGGTGATCATACGCCTTGAGGCGAATACGGATATTCTGATTGTCCATCGTACAAACCTATAGTCGTTACAAAGAGCGGGGGTAGAAAGCCAAAAAACCACCCCGCCCACCGGCTTGAACCGGAAGGCGGGGCTGTATCAAACCGAAGTCTACTTCGTGACCTTGGCAACGACGCCCGAACCAACGGTCCGGCCGCCTTCACGAATGGCGAAACGCAAGCCCTCATCCATCGCGATCGGCGCGATCAGCTCGACGTCCACGGTCACGTTGTCGCCCGGCATCACCATCTCGACGCCATCCGGCAAGGTCACCACACCGGTCACATCGGTGGTGCGGAAGTAAAACTGCGGGCGGTAGTTGGTAAAGAACGGCGTATGACGGCCACCCTCTTCCTTGTTCAGAATATACACCGAACCCGAGAAATTGGTGTGCGGCGTGATCGAACCCGGCGCCGCCAGAACCTGGCCACGCTCGACATCTTCACGCTTCGTGCCGCGCAGCAGCGCACCAATGTTATCGCCTGCCTGGCCCTGATCGAGCAGCTTGCGGAACATTTCAACGCCGGTGACGATCGTCTTCACGGTGGCCTTCAGACCCACGATCTCGACTTCGTCGCCAACCTTGACAATGCCGCGCTCGACGCGGCCGGTCACCACGGTGCCACGACCCGAGATCGAGAACACGTCTTCAACCGGCATCAGGAACGGCTTGTCGATCGGGCGTTCCGGCTGCGGAATATACGCATCGACCGCCGCCATCAGCTCGATCACGGCCTGCTCGCCGATTTCCTGCTGCTTGTCTTCCAGCGCGCACAGCGCCGAACCCTTGATGATGGGAATATCATCGCCGGGATATTCATACTTGTTCAGCAGATCGCGCACTTCCATCTCGACCAGCTCAACAAGGTCGGGATCGGCCATGTCCATCTTGTTCAGGAACACGACGAGCGCCGGCACGCCAACCTGACGGGCGAGCAGGATATGCTCCCGGGTCTGCGGCATCGGGCCATCGGCGGCCGAAACCACCAGAATGGCACCGTCCATCTGCGCCGCACCGGTAATCATGTTCTTCACATAGTCAGCATGGCCGGGGCAATCGACATGGGCATAATGCCGGTTCGCCGTCTCGTACTCGACATGCGCGGTCGCGATCGTGATGCCACGAGCGCGTTCTTCCGGCGCCGCATCGATGCTATCATAGGCGCGGAACGTCGCCCCGCCCGACTTTGCCAGCACCTTGGTAATGGCCGCGGTGAGCGACGTCTTGCCATGATCGACGTGGCCGATCGTACCGATGTTGCAGTGCGGCTTGTTCCGCTCGAATTTAGCCTTGGCCATGGGTATCTCCGTCTCGTATTAGGGTCAGCGCCGCATCAGACCGGCGACAGATCAGTTTCCGTTTACCAGCGATAATGGCTGAACGCCTTGTTGGCTTCGGCCATGCGATGCGTGTCTTCACGCTTCTTGACTGCCGCACCACGGTTGTTCACCGCATCCAGCAATTCGTTCGACAACCGGTCTTCCATCGTATGCTCGCCACGCTTGCGTGCACTCTCGATGATCCAGCGGATCGCCAAAGCCTGGCGCCGCTCGGTCCGCACTTCGACCGGAACCTGATACGTCGCACCACCAACCCGGCGCGACCGCACCTCGATCGCTGGCTTCACATTATCCAACGCCTCGTGAAACATCCGAACCGGATCGGCGTTGTTGCCGCCCCGCTTCTTCAAACTATCGAGCGCGCCGTAAACAATGCTCTCAGCGGCCGATTTCTTGCCATCGTACATCAGTACGTTCATGAAGCGATTGATCACCACGTCTCCGAATTTCGGATCGGGCAAAACCTCGCGCTTGGTCGCGGAATGACGTCTGCTCACGAACTCTCTCCTTACTTCGGCCGCTTCGCGCCATACAGCGAACGACGCTGACGACGCTTGGCAATGCCCTGGGTATCGAGCACGCCACGCAGAATATGATAACGCACGCCCGGCAAATCCTTCACGCGACCACCACGGATCAGCACCACCGAGTGCTCCTGCAGATTATGCCCCTCACCCGGAATGTAACTCACTACCTCGTAACCGTTGGTCAGACGCACCTTGGCAACCTTACGCAACGCCGAGTTCGGCTTCTTCGGGGTCGTGGTATAAACGCGGGTGCAAACACCGCGCTTCTGCGGGCAGTTCTGCAGCGCCGGCACCTTGTTGCGCTTGGCCCGAACTTCACGCCCCTTGGCGATCAACTGATTGATAGTCGGCATGCACTCGTCGTCCTTCTGGCCTAAATCCGTCTCGCCGGCGCCACCCGTCGCGCGCTCATACAAACACCGCAGGGCGGAGAATACTCCACCTGCGGCAACCCAGACCCGCAACCTAAGTCACCCCTGTGAGCGACGGCGCCGCAAGCATGAGAATAATGAACGGCGCGACCGGAACGCCCCGCGTCTCGCTGAGACGCAACCCTTAAGAGGCGACTGCGGCAGAGTCAAGTCGATTCCCGCCCCAGGAAGGCCGGGATTTTGGCCTGATCGGACTGGGGCTCTTGGCCTTGCCCTCTCTAATGGTTTTCCAGCGCGCGCTGACGATGATGGATCACACGACGACCGAGGTAGGCGGCCAGATGATGGGTATGACAGGCTCAAAGCCGCACCCGGAGTCCCGAACGCCGTCTCAGGCTGACTCCGGATAATTGGCCGCACACTCGCGCAGTGCGGATCGACAAAGCCGATTGATACATTATGCCCCTTATTGTGCGGAGATTGGCTTCACAAGCGAAGAAGATCGTGGCGCTGGGAGGCTTTCCGTTCGCTGTAACGGTCGACGAGATAGGCAGTGCGATCGCGCAGCAACCAGGTGAATCGGAGCAGTTCCTCCATGACGTCGACCACACGGTCGTAATACGGAGAGGGCAGCATCCGGCCGGACTCGTCGAATTGTTCGTAGGCCTTCGCGACACTCGACTGATTGGGGATGGTGACCATCCGCATCCAGCGTCCGAGCAGGCGGAGTGTGTTGACGGCGTTAAAGCTCTGCGATCCTCCCGAGACCTGCATCACGGCGAGGACGCGACCCTGGGTCGGGCGGACAGCGCCGAGTTCCAGCGGGATCCAGTCGATCTGGTTTTTCATCACCCCGGTAATCGCGCCGTGCATTTCCGGGCTGCACCAGACCTGGGCCTCGGACCAGACCGACAGGTTGCGCAGTTCCTGCACCTTGGGATGGTCGGGTGGAACAGTGTTGGTCACGGGCAGGTCACGCGGGTCGAAAATGCGGGTTTCTGCCCCCATGAAATCGAGCAGGCGGGCGGCTTCCTCAATCAGCAGGCGGGAATAGGATCGGGTGCGCAGCGAGCCGTAAAGCAGCAGGACTCGGGGCTTATGAATGGCGCGCACCGCAGGTTCGAGGTGCGCGAAATCGGGCGGATTGAGGAGATCGGGCAGCAAGGCGGGCAGATCATCCATGGGTACTTGATCCCACGATCGGCAACCACAGGGCGAGCGCTGTGAGAGTGGCGATCAGGACAGGCGGGGTGATGAGCAGGCCGATCTTCATGTATTTTCCCCATGTGATGGTGGTCCCCTTTTGCGCGAGCACATGAAGCCATAGCAGGGTGGCAAGGCTGCCGATCGGGGTGAATTTCGGGCCAAGGTCGCAGCCGATGATATTCGCGTAAATCATGGCCTCGCGAATAGGCGGGGCGACGTGTGGCAGATGGTTGATGGCCAATGCGCCGACCAGCACGCTCGGCATGTTGTTCATGATCGATGACAACAGGGCAGCCAGAATGCCGGTACCGAACGAGGCTGTCCATATGCCATGCGCTGCGAACAACCGGAGCGCCCGGGCGATGTCGTTGGTGAGCCCGGCATTGCGCAGGCCATACACCACCAGATACATTCCGAGGCTGAAGATCACGACCTGCCAGGGCGCACCGCGCAGGACCCGGTGGATATCGATGACTGGAGCACTACGAGTGCCCAGGCGCCCGGCGATAGCCAACAGTGCGACGGCGCCGATGATCGTGACAAAGGAAACCGGCACACCGAACGGTGCCGTAATAAAATATGCAGCCAACAACAGTAGTAGAACCGGCCAGGCGGCCCGGAACACCAGCGGATCGCGGATGGCGGATGCAGGGACATCGAGTGCTGCAACGACATAGGTTCGGTCCGCAGTACGGTGGTACATCGTGCCTAGAACCGCGAGGGTCACGATCACCGACACAACATCAATCGGGACCATCACCGTCGCGTAGCGGGTGAAGCCGATTTTGAAAAAATTGGCGCTGACGATGTTGACCAGATTAGAGATCACCAGAGGCAGGCTGGTGGTATCGGCGACGAAGCCGGTTGCGATGATGAAGGCGAGCGCGGCGGCGGGTGGGAATTCGAGACTGACCAGGATCGCCATCACGATCGGGGTGAGCAGCAGGGCGGCGCCGTCATTGGCAAACACGGCGGCAATGGCCGCACCGAGCAGGACGATCAGCGGCAGCAGAATGCGACCGCGTCCGCGACCCCAGCGGGCGACATGAAGTGCTGCCCACCGGAACAACCCGGCTTCATCAAGCAGGAGCGAAATGATGATCAGGGCGACAAAAGTGAAGGACGCGTTCCAGACGATGTGCCATACGGTGGGAATATTACGCCAGTGGACGACGCCGAGTGCAAGATCGACGAACGCGCCAGCCATGGCGCTCCAGCCGATGCCGAGGCCGCGTGGTTGCCAGATGACGAATATCAGGGTGGCGATGAAGAGCGCGAGAGCGAGCATGGGACCTTGGCGATAATCGTTTCCCTGGAAGAAAGACCCGAAGAATGTCCGGTCGTTCAGGACAGGAGGGATTTAACCGTCTCCGAGGGGCGGCAGAGTTTAACCACGGTCGGCGTGACCACGATGGGTCGGTTGATCAGAATGGGGTGGGCCATCATGGCGTCGAGCAACGCGTCGTCGGTCAGGGACAGGTCATTAAGCCTTAGTTCGGCATAGGGCGTATCCTTCTCACGCAGCAGGGCGCGGACCGGGATACCCATACGGGCGATCAGTTCGATCAGTTCGGCGCGGGTGGGCGGGGTTTTCAAATATTCGATGATCGTGGGCTCGATGCCCGCTTCCCGGATAAAGCCAAGCACGTTGCGCGAGGTGCCGCAGGCAGGATTGTGGTAAATGGCGACATTCATGCGGATCGAGGGATCACAGTGATCGTTGATGCGGGACGCGCGGGATTGCAGACTGGCGTACAGGACGCCTCGTCCTGACCGCAGCAATTCCGGACCAGAAAGCCAATCAACGCGTTCATGGCGGCGAAATCAGCGGCGTAGATGATCTGACGGCTTGCGCGGCGCTGGGTGACGATGCCAGCTCGCAACAGGGATTGGACATGAAACGTCAACGAAGAGGGGGCGACACCTATCCGCGCGGCGATGTCTCCCGCCGCCATCCCAGGCGGGCCGGCCTCGACCAGCAAGCGGTACGCGGCCAGACGATGCTGGTGGGCAAGGGCGGCCAGCGCGGTGACCATCCAAGTCGCGTCGGCGGATGAATGATCTGCCAATGAATTCGATAATTCCATAAACAATGAATTATCGAATTCTGCCAGATTGGTCAATTGGTCAGGAAAAACCAACCACTTGATGAGGCACGTAGGGTGCCTCAAGGCGAACGATCTCGTCCTCGCTCAGCTTGATTTTCACCGCAGCGACGGCGTCATTCAGATGCTCGATTTTGGTGGCTCCGATGATCGGCGATGTGATGCCCGGTTTGCCCAGGACCCAGGCCAGGGCAATCTGAGCGCGCGACAAGCCGCGCCCACCCGCCACGGCTGCGACCGCTTCGACGACCTTGCGATCGGCGTCCTGGGTGCCGGCGTAGAGGGTTTTGCCGAATTCGTCGGTTTCGGAGCGCGCGCTACTGGTATCCCAGTCGCGGGTAAGGCGACCGCGAGCCAACGGACTCCACGGGATCACGCCGATGCCTTCGGCGCGGCAGAGTGGCAACATCTCCCGTTCTTCCTCGCGATAGAGCAAATTGACGTAATTCTGCATGCTGACGAAACGAGTCCAGCCGTGGCGTTCGGCGATTGCCAATGCCTGGGCAAATTGCCAAGCGTACATCGAGGATGCACCGATATAGCGGGCCTTGCCGGCTTTCACGACATCATGCAGCGCTTCGAGAGTTTCCTCGATCGGGGTGCGATAATCCCAGCGGTGGATCTGGTAGAGATCGACATGATCGGTGCCGAGGCGGCGCAGGCTGTTATCGATTTCGGCCATGATCGCGCGGCGCGACAGCCCGGCACCATTGGGCCCCTTGTGCATCCGGCCATTCACCTTGGTCGCGATCACCACATCGTGACGGCTTGTGAAATCCTTCAGAGCACGCCCGACGATTTCCTCGCTGGTGCCATCGGAATAAACGTTGGCAGTGTCGAAGAAGTTAATACCGGCTTCGAGCGCCGCCTTGATGAAGGGGCGACTGGTGGCTTCGTCGAGCGTCCAGGCGTGCGGGCCGCGATCGGGAACACCATAACTCATGCAACCCAGGCAGATCCGTGAGACATCAAGGCCGGTGTGGCCCAGTTTGACGTATTCCATACGTGATTGATCCTTTGCACGATGCTTTCACCCATATGAGCATGGGTGGTCCGCGATCCACCCCTTGTCGGAGCGTCGGGCTTCACGGACATGAGGGACTTGAACCAGCAATATGAGGACAGCACGATGCAATACCGCAACCTCGGCCGCTCAGGACTGAAGGTGTCACCGCTTTGCCTCGGTACGATGATGTTCGGCGGCGCGACCGATGAGGCGACAGCGCGGCGGATCATTGATCGGGCCGCTGACCAGGGCATCAATTTTATTGACACCGCAAACGTCTATAATAGCGGCCGCTCCGAAGAAATCACCGGTCGCGCAATCGCGTCAAACCGGAGCCAGTGGGTACTGGCGACGAAATTCGCCAATGCGGTCGGCCCGGGACCCAACGATCGCGGCCTGTCCCGGGTACACGCATTCCGGGCTGTGCACGACAGCCTTAGGCGTCTCAAGACCGAGACGATCGATATCCTCTATATTCATCGTGAAGATCCGGCGACACCTCTCGCTGAGACTATCGGCGCCATTGCAGATCTGATCAGGACCGGTGCGATCCGTCATTTCGGAGTGTCCAATGTCAGAGCGTGGCGGATCGCCGAGATCTGCCGCCTATGCGACGATATCGGTATTGCGCGCCCGGTGGTCAGCCAACCCTATTACAACGCATTGAACCGGATGCCCGAAGTCGAGATCCTGCCTGCTTGCGCCCATTTCGGCATCGGGGTGGCCCCGTATAGTCCACTGGCGCGCGGCGTGTTGACCGGCAAATATGCCCCCAACGCGGCGCCTGCTGCAGACAGCCGCGCGGGGAGGGGCGACAAGCGCATCATGGAAACCGAATTTCGCAGGGAAAGTCTCGACATCGCGCAAACCATCGTAACGCATGCCGCTGAACGCGGCATCACGCCCGGACAGTTTGCGATCGCCTGGGTGCTCAACAACCGCCTGATTACCGCACCCATCGCTGGTCCCCGCACGGAAGCGCAGTGGGACGACTACCAGGGCGGATTGACCTATCGTTTCACCGCCGAAGACGAAGCGCTGGTCGACCGTCTGGTTCCGCCGGGTCACCCTTCAACTCCAGGCTACACCGACCCGGCTTATCCACTCGAAGGACGCGTCGTCACCTGATCATACGACAGCGAGATCGGGCGGATACGCGTGCCGAGCAACGACAACCTTGTTTCTGCCGCTGCGTTTGGCGGCGTAAAGCGCCTTGTCCGCCGCGTTGACCAGTTGATCGATGCCTTCGAACGACCGGTCGCTCGCGACCACCCCGATGCTGACGGTCACGATGTCGATCGCATCGTCCCGATGCCGATGCGCTATTGCTGCGGCAGCGATAGCGCCGCACAATCTCGCGGCAACGGATTCAGCCTCCGTCTCGGTCGCATTCTGCAATGACACCGCGAATTCCTCGCCCCCGTAGCGCGAGACCAGATCGCCCTCGTGGCGGAGATTATCACGCAGCACGCGGGCGACTTGCTGAAGGCAGCGATCTCCTGCCTGGTGCCCGTAATTGTCGTTGAACGCTTTGAAAAAATCGACGTCGATCATCATCACGGAAAGTGGCTGGCGTAGATCGCGGCATGTCGCCAGCGCAGCCGCCGACTGGCTTGCGAACTGACGCCGGTTGGGTATCTCGGTAAGGTGATCGATATTCGACATCCTCGACAGCTTGAGTTCGGATCGAAATGATTGAACGAGTTGCTGGTTGATCTCAGCGATCAGTTCAAAGAGCCCATAGAGCAAAGCCGGTATCAGCAGCAGCAGAAAACTATAGGCATCGTCATTGGCAAACAGTGCACCGGCCATGATCGGTACCAGGCTCGTGAGCAACTGAAGCTTGGCAATTCGCGGTGCTCCGGCATTGCGGGCTGCCACGCCACCCGCCGAAGCGACCGTGGTTACAAGCACCATGGTATACAGTACCGGGTCCCCGGAGAGAGCGAGACAGTCGAAGCACAGGATGCCCCAGCATAGTGACGAGGCGATGGCGAGAATTCCGAAACCGACCGTCAATCGGTCGAGCCCGCGTCCATCAGGTTTGACCAGTTGCCGCTGAAACTGCCTGATCAGAGTTGCCCGGGCGACAACGAAGCCGAACCCGAGACCACCGCACCAAAGCGGCAGAATTGCACCGCTTCGCTCGAAGCTGAACACGCCACACCCGAACCCGGCAACGCCGACCAGCAGGACGTTGGCGATCCGCCCAAAGAGGGCGTTGATGAGTGACTCCCGCACCTCGATCGGATGATTGCGCTCATCCATGCTTGTCAGCACGTTCATCATCAACCTGATCAGATTGCCAGCTACCCATTGTCGTAGGATCATCGACCGTTTCATTGCTTCGGCAACCTGCAGCCCCCCACGCACCGCGCTCTTGCGATCGTACAGATCATTCCGGTTCATGATTCGATGCCATTCCGGTATTATGCCTCCAACAAATTATGGAAGAGTTAATTCTCATCCGCAGTCGCGCCCGGTCTCGGCCGCGCCTGCCGCGAGTTATCCACCCTTTTCTCCCGACTCAGAGGATCACGGGTCTGTCTTGATCGCCCGGGGATGGGTAATATGGGCATGATGAATGCCATTGATCCCCCGCTGTTCGGCCTGTCCCAACGCCAGCCCCCGGCCAATCTCGAGGCCGAGCAGGCCTTGCTTGGAGCCCTACTTGCCAACAACAAGGCTTATGAGCGGGTCTCGGAGTTCCTCGCTCCCGAGCATTTCGCCGACGCCGTGCATGGGCGGATTTTCGAGGCGATCGCCCGGCGCATCGAAGCCGGGCAACTGGCCGATCCGGTGACGCTGCGCTCGACCTTCGAACATTCCGGCCTGCTGGATGAAGTCGGCGGTCCCGCCTATCTCGCGCAGCTACTATCGGCCATGGTCGGCATCATCAATGCCGGGGATTACGGTCGGACGATCTATGATGCCTGGATCAGGCGCCAGCTGATCGATCTCGGCGAAGTGACCGTCAACCGCGCCTTCGGGGCCGAACCCGAACTCGACGGTTCATCGCAGATCGAGGCGGCGGAGCAGGCGCTGTTCGATCTGGCAACTCGCGGCGGCGCCGAAGGCAGCGCGATGAGCTTCGAGACCGCACTCACCATGGCAATCGATACGGCAGCCAAGGCGTTCGAGCGCGACGGCAAGGTGTCGGGACTGACCACCGGACTGACCGACCTCGACAACAAAACCGGCGGCCTCCACCCCTCCGATTTGCTGATTCTCGCCGGACGCCCCGGCATGGGCAAGACCGCTCTGGCGACCAAGATTGCCTACGGTGCGGCCCAGGCTCTCCTGAATGAGGCACGGGTGGATAATGCCAACGCCGAGGCCAAGCAGGCAGTGGTGATTTTTTCGCTCGAAATGAGCGCCGAGCAACTCGCGACCCGCTTGCTCGCCGAAGAAGCGCGGGTTTCCTCGGATCGTATCCGGCGGGGCGAGATCGGCCAGAAGGATTTCGACAATTTTGTCGCCGTGTCACGGCGGATTTCGCGCCTGCCGCTGGTGATCGACGATACCCCGGCAATCACCCTTTCCGCCATGAGGACGCGCTGCCGTCGACTCAAGCGCACACGCGGGCTTGCGCTCATCGTGGTCGATTACCTCCAGTTGATGCGACCCGCCGCCGGGACCAAACCGGACAACCGGGTGCTGGAAATCAGCCAGATCACCCAGGGTCTCAAGGCGATCGCCAAGGAACTGGTCGTACCGGTGCTGGCCCTGTCGCAGCTGTCGCGCGCCGTCGAATCCCGCGAGGACAAGCGGCCTCAACTGTCCGACCTTCGGGAGTCGGGCACGATCGAGCAGGATGCTGATGCGGTGATGTTCGTTTATCGCGACGAATACTATCTGCAGATGCGCATGCCCAAGCCGACCGACATGAAGGACGCCGATTTCCAGACGGCGTTGGATGACTGGCAACGCAAGATGGAACTGGTTCACAACAAGGCGGAATTGCTGCTTGCCAAGCAGCGACATGGGCCCACCGGGACGATCCAGTTATTTTTTGAAGCCGAATTTACTCGATTTGCCGATCTGGACACCCAACATGAATAATCTCGGATCGGGAAAAAGGACTCCACCCTATGGCGACAATGATCGGCAACAACGCTTGCGCAGGTTTTTCAGAGGCTGACCGCCTTCTGGTCGATCAGGCGGCCGCCCGCTTCGTCGCCTCGCGCGGTCTGTTCACCCGCGCGCTCAACCGGGTGGGTCGTACCGCAGGCAGTGCGGTCGAGCGGGCGATCAACTGGATTGCGCCGAATGGTCGGCGCGCGGTCGAGGAATATGCCTCTGAAGCCATGTGGTCGCTGCTCAGCGCGTCGCGTTTCGGGCTGGCGGGCAAGCATGTGGGTGTCGCGCCCGAACAGCGTTACCGAAATGCGGTTGCGGTGAGCGGGGCGCTGTCCGGGTTATCGGGGGGCGTGTTGGGACTTGCCGACATTCCCTTCACGATGACGATGATGTTCCGCTCGATTGCCGAAATCGCCCGCAGCCATGGCGAGGATCTCGATGATTTCGAAACCCGCCGCGCCTGCCTCGAAGTGTTCGGTTTCGGCACCATCCGTGATGAAAACGAGGATATCGAGGCGAGCTACTGGGCGGTGCGCGGCGCCATGACCCATGCACCGATCTCGATTTTTCTGCGAACCGTGGCCTCGCGGTTTTCGGTCGTGATGTCCGATCAGGTGCTGGCCTCGATGGTTCCGGTCGTCGGCGCGGTGGCCGGTGCGGGAGTGAACTACCTGTTCATGGGCTATTTTCAGACGATGGCGCAGGTTCATTTCACGCTTCGGTCGCTCGAACGGAAATATGGCGATGCCGAGGCCGTGCGCGCCTGTTTCGATCGACATGTCGAGGAATACCGGCAGCGAAAACATCTGTTTCGTAATGCCGCCTGAGCCTGCCTGACCGGATGTTTGCGCCGACTCTTACGATCGATGTCGGTGCGGTGATCGCGAACTGGTCGCGTCTCGCCGCACGCCACGCCGGCGAGACCGCCGCCGTATTGAAGGCGGATGCCTACGGTCTTGGTGCGGCCCTGATTGGACCCGCTCTTGCACAAGCCGGATGCCGACGATTTTTCGTCGCGACCGCAGATGAAGGCGCTGCACTCCGTAGCGTGCTGCCAACCGCATGGATCGCGGTGCTGAACGGATGTCCGCCGGGTGCCGAACGCGATTTCGCCGGCCATAGCCTGATCCCCGCTTTGAACTCCCTGGCCGACGCAATCCGGTGGAGTGATGCCGCGCATAAATCGGACAGGCGGTTTCCGGCTCTGCTTCACGTGGACACCGGGATGAACCGCCTCGGAGTCGACAGCGCCGATCTCGCCCGGCTTGTTACCGAACCGGAGCGTATTGGAGGCGCTTCCCTGCAATACGTCATGAGTCACCTCATTTCGGCGGAACGCCCCGAAGCTGCCGAAACAGAAATCCAGGCCAAACGCTTCGCAGCAGTGGCTGCTTCGTTTCCAGGACTCAGAACGAGTTTTGCGAACTCTGCGGGGCTGTTTCTCGGCCCGGATTTCGCCTCCGATCTCGCACGTCCGGGGATCGCGCTGTACGGTGGTAATCCGACACCGGGCTCGGCCAATCCGATGCGTCCCGTCGTCCATCTCGCAGCTCCGATCGTGCAGGTTCGGGCCATCGAGGCCGGAGAGACGGTCGGCTATGATGCGAGCTGGCAGGCAATGCGCCCCTCCCGGATCGCCACTATCGCAGTCGGTTACGCCGACGGCATGCCCCGGGCCTTGGCCGGCCGCCTTGTTGCACAGCATCAGGGCCGCGGCATTCGGTCCGTCGGCCGGATCTCGATGGATCTGATGACATTCGATGTCACCGATTATCCGGATATCTTGGTGGGCGACGCTATCGAGTTGATCGGCCCCAACCACGGAATCGACGACATCGCGACCGAAGCCGGCACGATCGGCTACGAGATTCTGACCAGCCTGGGGCGCCGCTATCGGCGCGTCGCAAAATCGGT
Source organism: Acidiphilium acidophilum (assembly GCF_033842475.1). Lineage (NCBI taxonomy): Bacteria > Pseudomonadati > Pseudomonadota > Alphaproteobacteria > Acetobacterales > Acidocellaceae > Acidiphilium > Acidiphilium acidophilum. Next base: position 2,524,301 of record NZ_JAWXYB010000018.1, read on the forward strand.
ATAATCAACACATGAACCTCGTGCTCGATCCGGTGGCCACGCTCGGCCGATTTGTCCTTTCCATCATCACTCTGCTTGGCGAACTGGCGATATTCACTGTCGCGGCGCTGGCAGGTTTATTTCGCCCGCCATTCTATTTGCGTAATTTCGGGCGGGCCTTGATGGAGATCGGTTTTTTCAGCCTGCCCGTGGTGGCCCTGACCGCTGTGTTCACGGGTATGGTACTGGCACTGCAGAGCTATGTCGGGTTCTCCCGGTTCGACAGTTCGAGTGTAATCGCAAGCGTCGTCGTCTTGTCGCTTACGCGGGAACTCGGACCGGTTTTGGCCGGGTTGATGGTTGCCGGCCGCGCCGGTTCCGCCATGGCAGCCGAACTGGGGACCATGCGCGTCACCGACCAGATCGATGCGCTCTCGACGCTTTCGACCGATCCGATGCGCTACCTTGTGACACCACGACTCCTCGCCGGCGTGATCGCGCTGCCGTTGCTGGTTGTCGTCGCCGATATTCTGGGGGTGGCAGGCGGCTTTCTGGTATCAACGGTACGGCTCGGCTTCGACCCGACCGCGTATCTACAGGATACGTTGAGCTATCTTAAAGCGGCGGACGTGGTTTCGGGATTGATCAAATCAGCCGTGTTCGGCTTCATCATCGCGTTGATGGGATGTTTCCATGGCTATCGCTCACGCGGCGGTGCGCAAGGCGTCGGCGGCGCAACCACTGCCGCCGTGGTCTCCGCTTCCATCATGATCCTTGCTTTCGATTATGTCTTGACCCAGGCCTTCTTCACCCCCTGAGCATAATCATCATCGACGGCGATCAACCCATCTTTATGGCGCTCATGCGACGATCGCGTCGGCGCGCACCGGACATCAAACTGGAGGCGTCAGTCGCGCCATGAGCCAATCCCCCGCAAATCAACCAAAAATTCGCATCCGCGGCCTGAAAAAGGCATTCGGTGCCAAACGCGTGCTCGACGGCATCGACCTCGATGTAATGCCGGGGACCGGCATGGTTATCATCGGCGGGTCCGGCACGGGAAAATCCGTGCTTCTGAAATGCATTCTGGGCATGATCCGGCCGGATGCGGGTGAAATCCTGATCGACGGCGAAGACGTCTTGAAGGCAAAGCCGGCGCGTGCCCGGGTATTGCGTGATCAGATCGGCATGTTGTTTCAGAACGGCGCCTTGTTCGATAGTCGCACGGTATGGGAGAACGTTGCGTTCGGGCTTCTGGCCCGGGGCAAGGTGACCCGTTCGGAAGCGCGTACTGTCGCGGCACGAGTGCTCTCACAAGTCGGGCTCGATGCGAGTGTGGGCGATCTTTCCCCCGCCGAACTCTCGGGCGGCATGCAGAAGCGGGTTGCCCTCGCCCGTGCGATCGCAGCCGAACCCTCGATCATGTTTTTCGACGAACCGACCACCGGTCTCGACCCGATCATGGGCGCGGTGATCGACGGCCTGATCGTCGATTGCGTCAAGCGCCTTGGATCCACCTCGATTGCAATCACCCATGACATGGCGAGCGCGGCTCGGATTGGCGATCGGATCGCCATGCTGCTCGACGGTAAATTGATCTGGCAAGGCGATGCCGCGTCGGTGATGAACAGCGGCAACCCCATGGTCGACCAATTCGTTCACGGCCGTAGTGAGGGGCCGATAAAGATGGCGTTGCGAAAGTGATGATACGGGGCGAAACCTATCGACGCGTTGATCCGTGACCAAAAAAAACCCGGGACGATGTCCCGGGTTTTGCCGTTATATCGATTGCAGATATCAGGCGATCGAACTCGTACCGATCGAGCCTTGGATGCTTGCCGCAGAAACACCGGTCAGGGTGATGTGCGTACCGTCGCTCAGAGTGACCAACGCTCCCGGCGAGCCACTTGTGGTAACCTGAGTGATCGCGGCAATGTTGGTGCCGTCGACCGCGAACAGTTGACTGGTCTTGCCGAAATTCGTGATCACGTCGTTGCCGCCGGAATTGCCGGAGGTTCCGAAGAAAAAGATGTTCGACGAACCCGTCATGGTCGAGCCGGTCATGGTTGCCGAACCAGTCGACCCGAAGAAATACTGGGTGTCCTTACCGGAACCCATCATGACGTCCGTTCCGCTGCCCGCGGCGAAAAGGTTGGTGCCCGTAACCGACGTCGCCATAAGCGTCTCATTGCCCGAACCGGCGAAGAGATAATTGGCACCACTCGAGCTTGTCGCGCCACCGCCGCCGGCCACCAATGTGTCATTGTTGCCGCCGCCGACAAGGAAGACGCTGCCGTTGCCGCCGACCAGCGAGTTACTGCCGGAGGTACCGCCGATGAACGTGCCGCCGCCGTTACCGCCAAATACCGTGGCCTTACCAGCACCGGCATTCATTGAGCCGGCAACCGACCCGTTGATGAAATCGACACTGCCGGCATAGCCGGTCGGTGTTCCCGCGTAGACTGAGGCAGAACCTGTCGCGACGACCGTGTTCGAACCGGCATATGTTTTGACGGTATCCTCACCGGCGCTGACCGTAACGGCAGTGTTACCGAGCATATTGATTGTATCAGTCCCACCGGCCGCGACAACACTGTTCTTACCAGTGCCGGTGAAGAGATCGACGTTACTCGATGCCCCGAGAAGATAATTGGCGTTAGTTGCGCCACTGCCATTGAGCGTCAATGCGCCGGGAGCCTGCACCACAACTGAACTGTAGATACTCGATACACCGACGACATTCGAAACCGAACCCGCCGTCGTTGCCCCCACCGAATCGGTGTTGGACAGGACGAGGAGATTGCCGGTGCCGGAAACCGTGGAGCCGTAGACCGAACCATTCGCGAGATCACTGTTGGTCAGACCTTCAGTTCCACCAACTACGCTGAGACTGAGAGCACTCAGCGACGATTGCAGGCTGGTCAATGCAGACGTCGAAAGGCCCGACACCGGGACACTGACAGTGCCTGAAATCGTCGTGTTGTTGACACCGCCTACAACCGTAACGGAACTACTCATCGGGAAGCCTCCAAAAACTTAATTTATGGTTTCCAGATAACTGACCCGATGCTGCAAAGCAAGGAAAACTTCACGGTCATTTATTAACTTCTGATGGCACCCAGACTAACCAGCACCAGAAAACCGCAATATATGCCTCATTTTCGGGCAACCCCTTGCCGGTAACGGAAAGCCTCCCTTCCAGATCATTACGTTTCCTGCAGCGCACAATCGGGTTCGATAGTCGGCCAGAGTTAGTGCAGATTCCCTAACTCTCGCGCAAAAGTCTCCGATTTTAATGATCCGGACCCAATTCTCCCTAACTGATTTTTAGAATAATTTTGCCGACGTGAGAGCTATTTTCCATCACTTGATGCATTTTTGATACACTCTCCCACGAAGCAGTTTCCGCTATGACGGGTCGGACGCGGCCTGCCTCCAACCACGGCCACACGGTTTCGTGAAGTTGGGTCGCAATCGCCGCTTTTTCCGCAGCGGTACGGGGCCGCATCGTCGATCCCGTGACGGTGAGCCGCTTGATCATGATCGGCAGCAGGTCGAACTCCTGCGCCACGTTTCCCTGCATGAACGCAATCTGCACCAGCCTGCCGTCCCGCTTGAGGGCGGAAAGATTGCGCTGCGCATAAGGCGCACCGACCATGTCGAGGATCACATCGACTCCGGCTCCCTGGGTCATTTCCTTGATGTCGGACAGGAAATCAGCCTCCCGATAATTGATGGCGCCAGTCGCACCCAATTCGAGGCAGGCTGCGCACTTCGCACCCGATCCGGCGGTTGCGTACATCTCCGCGCCGAAGGCGACGCCCAGTTGAATTGCAGTCACGCCAATCCCGGACGTTCCGCCGTGAACCAGAACCGTCTCTCCGGGCGCGAGTCGTCCGAGTTGGAACAAATTGGCCCAAACGGTAAAGAAAGTCTCGGGAAGAGAGGCCGCCTGAACCGCATCGAAGCCAGCGGGCCAAGGCAGGCACTGTCCAGCCGGCACGGCGACAAATTCGGCATATCCGCCGCCATTGCACAGAGCCGTGACATGATCGCCGCGATTCCAGGTCGTAACCCCTGGCCCACAGGCCACCACCTCCCCGGCAACCTCCAGTCCAAGAATGGGGCTCGCACCGGGCGGCGGTGGATAAGCACCTTTCCGTTGCTGGATGTCAGGTCGGTTCACCCCGGCAGCCGCCACCTTGATGAGGATTTCGTCGGACTGCAGCGAAGGCACCGGCCCGGTGGTCAGATACAGCACGTCCGGACCGCCTGGTTGATTGAAGGTGATATGACGCATCTCGGCGGGAATGCTCATGGCGGGGCTCCTGATTCATGATAATGCGCGAAACGACCGGCACGGGTCGGCACCCATCGCTCTCGCGAACACACTCTATATATAGGCAGCATGACCGCGCCACCGCCCCCACATTCACCTTACGGTTCCCGGCTCGATCGTCGCTCTCTGATCGGTGCGGGGTTTGCCGGTCTCGCTGCCGTAGCGGTCTCCCCGGAGAGCGCGATCGCCGCCGGTGGCGCAAAGGCTCCGTCGCCCCCGTCTCAACCAACCCTCTGCGGATTGTTTCCCAGTTCAGGTCCGGAAGCGCTTGCAGGTGACGAGGCGTGGCGCGGCGTGACTCTTGCCCTCGATACCGCCAATCGGTCTCGGCCGAACCCTATCCGGCTGATCCGCGCCGACGCGGCGGACCCCACGAAGAGCATCGCTGCCCTGGCAGCCTCAACCCCGCCGACCGCCTGCCTCGGGACAATGTCCTCATCCCGCTCTTTTGCAGCGACGGCGGCTGCGGAACTTGCGAACATCCCCTACGTCGAACTCGATGCGCCAGCCGATGCGATCACCACACGCGGGTTCAAAATGCTCCATCGGACGGGGCTTACGACGACCGATCTCGCAATTCGTACCGTTGCAGCAATTACGGGCCTGCTGGCGCCGGCATGGCATCGCGCCCCTGGGACGCTGCGCGTGGCACTCCTGTTCGATGACGGTGCTACCGATGGGGCCTTTGCCGCATCTATGCTCGCCCAGGCGAAGCAGGCGAAGCTCCCGGTCCTGCTCGTGATGGGATATGCTTCGGACAAGCTGGACCTTTCCAATCAGGTCGAGCGGATGCAGCGCGCCCAAATCGACTTACTGATCCATGCCGGGCAACCGGAGCACGTCATACTGCTTTACGAAGCCTTGGCGATCGCGGCATGGCGACCGCGCATGATCATCGGCGCCGGAAGCGGGTATGGCATGTCGGCAATCGGTGATGCTCTTGGTCATCGCATCGAGCACACCATGGTCGTCGATGCACCGCTTTATGATAAACCCGCGCAGGCGATTTTGCGGGCATACCGCGATCGCTATGCAACGCCGCCGCACAGCAGCATCAGCCTCACGACTTACGTGGGGACCATGCTCGTCATTACCGCCCTCGATCAGGGCCGGAGTCTTGGAGCGGCACTGACCGCACTCAAACGCAAGCGCGGTGCGTTGGCGAACGGTTGGGGGGTCGATTTCGATGCCGACGGCCAAAACCGCGCGAGCTTCGCCACGCTGCAGCAATGGCGATCTGGAGCGTTGGTCACGATCGATCCGTCGATCGAAGGTGCGAAAGCTCCGCGCACGTCGCTATGACGCAGGAGGCGACGAGCCCGACGACTCCGGCTATTCTAGTAACCCGAGCTGGCGCAGGGCACTCATCTGGCGGGTCATGACCAGATCGGCGACGCGGGATGCATGGCACTCGGCTGCAGGATCGACCACGTATCGCGCCGTTTCGTTCAGCCGGATCGACAGAGCATGGCCGCCTTCGAGCATCGCTGCGGGAATCACCGCCTCCCCATTGGTCCAGCGATGGGTGAATTCATCGTTGTGCCATCCCGAGCGCAGCGACCGGTCGGACAGGGCGACCCTCCGGTTACCCGCCACGGTCTCGACTTCGAGAGATGCAACATCAATCCCGAGTCGGCGGCGATCGCGTGAGGCTGCATCGCACTCAGCCGGCACCATAGCGTTCGAGAGAAGAACGAGATCGCCCTGACTATCGGCTAGGTCAACCCGAAAGTTCAACTGGTCAATCGCGGTCACCGGGAGTTCGACCGAGTTACGCAGTGCGCGCAGACGGCAGTCGGCGCTGCGCTGCAACGCTGGAAGCCGATCCATCAGGCGCTGTCTGATCCGGTCGAGGCCATCGCCGTCATCGATGAATGGCGCACAGCCGGCCATGCGGGTCGTCTGCGTCAGGTGCGGATGCAGAACCATCGCGCCGGTCCCGTTCTCGAAGAAGTCGCGATGGCCGGTATCGAGATAGGATTCGACCGGCAGAGATTCCGCCAGCAGAATGTCATGGCTCTCGAGTTCGACGTGATAATAAATGATCCGATCGCGCTTTTCCTGAATGATCGACCGGCCATTCAGGAGCGCCTTTGCAGGAACCAAGCACCCATCGAGATAGACGCCGTGATCGGGCGACAGGTAGAGTGGGCGCTCCGGCCACCCATGGTCGATCGCCCCGGCTTCGATCCGGATCGGCCAGACTGTTTCGGGACGCGGATGGCGCGTGGCTTCGATCAGGCGCCGACCGACCCATTTGACGGGCCGCATTGCGCCGCTGTCGGTAATCAGCCGATCCCCCGGTTCCATATCCTCGACCGCGATGTCGCCATGCAGACCGAGTAATCGGGTGCCCTCAAGGAAACACACGGTCAGATCGACGCCGCCCCCTTCCGTCGCGTCTGGAGAGCGGCCACATGGTTCCGGCGTGACGTTTTCGACAATACGACCCGCAGCAAGCTCCCCGGAAACGACGGAGGCGTCGCCTTTGCCGACGGTACCGGCGATCGTTGAACGACCGATGGCGGCGGAGATTACAGTTATGTCACCCATTGTCCGCTCCTGCACTAAACCCTGCGTAATCACTACGTATCAGGAGCACCGATCGGTTGCAATCTATTTACATTTTGTTTATTCTACTTTTGATAACAGAGTATTTTTTAACAAAGACACGTTTCAAATTTTATTTCTCGCCAGAATTCCGTGTCTAAATGATGTTACGCCTACGATTCCTCGGATAACAACGTCCCTGAGCCAGCCCGGCGGTGTTTGCTATTTTAATTTATATAATCCGGAAATAACAGCCGAACTTACATCCGGCCGTTATATTCAATCGTTCAACTCGATCAATTCAAGCCGTCATACGGCACCAGCCCACCGATCAGACCATCTTTTTGAGCGATGGCGAAGCCTTGAACCGAACCGTCTTGCCCGCCTTCACCTTGATCTCCTCGCCGGTGCGAGGATTGACGCCCTTTCGCGCCTTGGTCTTGCGGACGGTGAAGGTTCCAAAACTCGGCAGAGTGAACTTGCCGTTCTTCTTAAGTTCCTTGACGATCGCTTCCATCAGCTCGGTCGCGGTCCGGTTCGAGGCCACGCCGGTGAGGTTTGCCGACTTCTGAATGACTTCCGCGAGAAACGCTTTCGACATGGTCGAAGCCCCTTTCCTGTTCTTGATCGGCCCCATCGCCATGATGGACGAACCGATGCCGGGCTTCCGGCTGGTTGAAGAATCCTACGCACCCGCCAAGAACGAATCGGCGAGCCCCGATTCTTGTAACGATTCGCAGAAACTTTGAACAGGGGGTAGGTGATGCCTGCAAAAAATCAAAGCAACGCCATCACCGCCATGCCGCCGATAAATGCCAGAAGACCCAGCCCGAGCGAGACGAACCCAAAGCCGACGATCTCGGTCACCACTGATACCGAAGCAAGGACGATGGCAATCTGCAAGGCTCCCACCGCTATTTCCAGCAAATGGTACCGCTCCAATTGATGGTCGCGCGCCTCGGTCTGGCGCAGCGCCTGCTGTTTCAGCTGCGCTTTGCCTTCCCGCCCCGCCGGGTCTGAAATCTCCTTGGCGGCATGTGCCTGCGCCGCCTCGGCCAGCGCGGCCACCGCCGGATCGTTTCCTCGCGCCATGGCCGCCAAGGTCGAGGCCTGACTCGCCGCGATATCCGCCTTGATCGATTTCGCCTGATAAAACGCCCACGTATCGCTCACGGCGATCTGCTTGGCGATGTAATCGTTCTGCGCCGATTTCTCGCCCATCTCGCAGATCGCAAGGCATGCCGCCAGGATACCGATCAGCAACGCCATCCGCCGCGCGTGATGCGCCTCGGGATGCTCCTTCAAATGCTGGTGTCGCTCCAGACTGTCCGTTGCAGTCTCGATCCCGTCCATGTCACTCACCAGAAAGAAGAAGATGGTGCCCAGGGGCGGAATCGAACCACCGACACTGCGATTTTCAGTCGCATGCTCTACCAACTGAGCTACCTGGGCCACGCGTGAAACGGGGTCTAGCCGATGCGCGCACCGTCATCAAGGGCAACGGCGAAAACGGCGTCCATTTTGGCAGAAGGGGGTAAGAAACCCTGATATCTCAATTCTTAAGCGCGACCGCCTCCGGCATCTCGATGTCGATCTCAAGAGTCGATATCGTGCCATCCCGGTCGAGTTTCACCTTAACCTTCTCCCGATCGATTGCGATGTGCTTGGCAATCACTGCGAGGATTTCCTCCTGCAGAATCGCTGCCAGATCCGACTTACCCGACAAGGCTCGCTCATGAGCGAGCAACAGTTGCAACCGTTCCCGCGCCACTGGTGCCGTGTTGCGAGAGCGCGAGAAGAAGCTGAAGATGCTCATGCGACGTTCCGCCCAAACAACCGGCTCATGAAGCCCTTTTTTTCCACCGGCAAGGTCACTGTCACCGCTTCGCCCAACAAGCGTCGCGCCGCCTCGGCGTAAGCCCGCGCCGGCCCCGATGCCGGGTTATGCAACGTGACCGGGCAGCCGACATTCGATGCTTTCAGCACATCCTCACTGTCGGGAATGATCCCCAGTAGTGGAATCGCCAGGATTTCGAGAACATCCTCGACTTTCAGCATCTCGCCACGCGCCGCCCGTGCCGCATCGTAGCGGGTCAGCAACAGATGTTTTTCCATCGTCTCGCCCGCTTCGGCGCGCGCTGTCTTGGAATCCAGCAATCCGATGATCCGGTCCGAATCCCGCACCGAGGAGACCTCGGGATTGGTCACCACCACCGCCATATCGGCATGACGCATCGCAAGCGTCGCCCCGCGTTCGATCCCGGCCGGGCTGTCGCATACGATCCAGTCGAATTTCTCGCGTAGTTCCCCGATCACCCGCTCGACACCCTCCGGGGTCAACGCGTCCTTGTCGCGGGTCTGCGAAGCCGGGAGCAGCGACAGCGTCTCGACCCGCTTGTCGCGAATCAGCGCCTGCGCGAGCTTGGCGTCGCCCTGCACCACGTTGACAAGGTCGAACACCACCCGCCGCTCCGCTCCCATGATCAGGTCGAGATTGCGCAACCCGACATCGAAATCGACGACAACGACATTCTGTCCCGCCTGCGCCAGCGCCGCGCCCAGCGCCGCCGATGACGTTGTCTTGCCGACGCCGCCCTTGCCCGATGTAACGACCAGAACCTTCGACATAGCGTGCTTCCCTAATCCAGCGCCGCGAGGCGCAATTCCTTGTCGTCCAGCCAGATCTGCACGGCTTTGCCCTGCAACCCATGACCCCAGTGATCTGCCGTACGGTACAACCCGTCGATCGCGAGCAGTTCCGCCGCCAGTTTCGAACAGAAAATCCGCGCATCGGCCCCGCCGAGCAACCCGGCCACCGCCCGCCCACGCAGGGTGCCATACACGTGAATCGAGCCTCCGGCGATGATCTCCGCCCCGGACGACACCGGCCCGATCACAGTGACATCGCCCTCCTCGAAAACGACTGATTGCCCGGACCGGACCGGGCGGTTGATCAGAAGCGAAGGTCGCCGCTCCACGGTGGCGGCTTCAGGTTCGACAACTGATTCGACTCCGACTGGCTCGATCGTCTCCGGTACGTCAATGAACTTATCCGGCCTGCCTTCCCGCCCGGGTGCGGCCAACGTCGCGCCGAACCACGGCGTTCCGCGCAGCAACGCCATGTCGACCCCTTCGACCCCGATGATCCGCAGGTCGCGGGCCTCCAGCGCAGCCAGAATTGTCGCCGGATCGTCATCGGCCTCGGTCATCGCTGCCAGATTGACCACGACCGGCCGGTCCACGAAAAATCCCGCCGAACGCGCCATCTGCTGGTCGAGCGCTGCCAGCCATGCCTCGAACGGCGGCTCGGGCACCACGATCAACGCCATGAACGAGCGCCCGCGGATTCGAATGGTCGGTAGCGGAATTGTCATGTTCGACACGCTCAGCACGTAGCGGTCCCGGCTTCACCCCGTCAACAACGGAGTGAAATTTTGATCGCGATTTTCAAAAACATGTTTACGATTCAATGACTTTACCAACCGATCACGCACCGCTCCCGCCATGTGCTCGACTCGCAGCCCATTGTGCTCTCACCGGATCAATCCTGAGGCGACCGCACGCGCCCGGCTGGCCGCGATAGAGCGGCTTACGGCAATTGCCGCCTCCAGCGCCAACCGCCCGGCCGCCGCCCCGACCAGAACCGGCGCACCATCAAGACAGGCTGCATGGAACGCGGCATGTTCCGCCGCCAGCGCGTCATGATCCTCCCACGATGCCGTCTCCAGCCCGAATTCCTCGAAACCCGGCAGTTTCATACCCCGGTCCCGCCCGATCAGCGTGAGCTTCTTCGCCGCGAAATCGACCGTGAGATATCCCGCTTCCGAAAATATCCGCATTTTCCGTTCGGTCTTCAACGAAATCCGGCTTGCGGTAATGGTCGCCACGCACCCATCGGCAAAATGCACCCGCGCGTTGGCGATATCGTCATGCGCGCTGGCGACCGCCGCACCTACCGCGTCAACGCTCTCGATCGTCTGCCCCACCAAGGCCAGCACCAGATCCAGATCATGGATCATCAGATCCAGAATGACCGAAACATCAGTGCCGCGCGGCTTGAACGGCGCCACCCGCACCGCTTCGATGTATAATGGCCGTCCCATCCGCGCCGCAACGGCACCGTGGGCCGCAGAGAACCGCTCCAGATGCCCGACCTGCAACACCTTTCCACATACCGCCGCCGCCGCGGCCAGTTCATCCGCCTCGTCCAGCGTTGCCGCGATCGGTTTTTCGATCAGCACATGCCGCCCTGCCCCCAGCGCGCGCATGGCGATCGAAAAATGCGTATCGGCGGGCGAAGCGACGATCACCGCATCCGCCGCGGCAATCAATTCATCCAGCCCGAGCGCGGCACAGCCCGCTTCCACCGCTACCTGTTCTGCCCGGGCCGCATCAGGATCGTGCAGCCCGACCAGCAACGCGCGCTCCGCCGCAGCGGTCTTGAGCGCATGAAACCGTCCGAAATGCCCCGCACCGATCACGCCGACCTTCAACATAAGCTCCCGATCCTCCCGCATTTGCGCCACACTTGCACGCGCAAGCCGGCCCCGCCATACCACCCCCGCCTCGCCATCGTGGCAAGTTCAAGGACCCAACGCCGGCCATGCTCTATTTCTCGCGCCTGAAAACCACTCTGATCGTGCTGTTCTGCGCGGTCGGCGTGCTGCTCGCTCTGCCGAACCTGATCAAGCGGCCGCTGCCGGATATCCCTTGGCCGCAGATCCATCTCGGGCTCGACCTGCGCGGCGGCTCCTATCTGCTGATGCAGATCGACATGAACGCCGTGATCAAGGAGCAACTCGCCGGCCTGACCGACGATGTCCGCCATACGCTGCTTAAAGCCGATATCGGCTACACCGATCTCGGTGCCAATGTCCTGGCCAAGCGGGTCCAGTTCAATCTGCTCAAACCGTCGGACGCCGCCGCCGCCAAGCCGCTCCTCGAAAAACTGATCAATCCGGTCGATGCCGCGGGGGGAGCCCCCGATCTCGACATTAAGATCACCCCTTCCGGTGCAGTAACCCTCACCCTCTCACGCGCCGGGCTGATCGCGAAGGAATCCCAAGCGCTCGCTCAGTCCATCACCATCATCGGGCGCCGGATCGATGGCTCAGGCGTGGTCGACCCCCAGATCGCGCGTCAGGGCACCGATCAGATCGTCATCCAGTTGCCTGGCGTATCGGACCCCAACCGGATCAAGCGCCTGCTCGGTAAAACCGCGCATATGACGTTCCACATGGTGGCGCAGAATGTGAATCCGGCCACCAAGATCCCTCCCCCCGGCGTCGAAATCCTGCCGATGCTGAACGACCCCACGCAATCGATGGCGATCCAGTCGCGCGTCGCGGTCGATGGCGCGGATCTCACCAACGCGCAGGCCGGTCAGGATCCCCAATCCGGGCAATGGGTGGTCAATTTCACCTTCAACGGCGTCGGCGCCCGCAAATTCGCCGAAATCACGACCAAAAACGTCGGTAAGCTGTTTGCCATCGAACTCGACCACAAGATCATCGAAGCCCCGGTAATCCAGACACCGATCATCGGTGGTCAGGGCCAGATCACCGGCAATTTCACCGCCCAATCCGCAACCGATCTCGCGTTACTGCTGCGCGCGGGCGCCTTGCCTGCACCGCTCAAGGTGGTCGAACAGCAGAGTGTCGGCCCCGAACTCGGCGCGGATGCGATCCGCGCCGGCATCATCTCGCTCGCGGTCGGGTTCGTGCTCGTGATCGCCTTCATGGCAAGCTTCTACGGCCTGTTCGGCTGGTTTGCGAACATTGCCCTGGTGGTGAACCTGCTTCTTCTCGTCGCGGTCCTGTCCCTCCTCGGAGCCACCCTCACCCTCCCCGGAATGGCCGGGATATTGCTGACCCTCGGCATGGCAGTCGATGCCAACGTGCTGATCAACGAGCGTGTCCGCGAGGAGGTCAAGCTCGGTCGGAAGCCCCTCGCCGCGCTCGAAGCGGGTTATAAGCGCGCCTACGGCACCATCATCGACTCCAATGTCACGACATTGCTCGCGCACATCATGCTGTTCATCTTCGGCTCGCCGCCAGTGCGCGGCTTCGCCGTGACCATCTGCGTCGGCATCGTCACGACCTTATTCACCTCCACCGTTCTGGTACGGCTGATAACGGCACGCTGGTATATCGCCCGCCGCCCCGCCGCCCTGCCGGTCTTTTGAGGCTCATGACATGAAATTCCTTACCACCCCTGCCTTCCGCCTGGTGCCTGACGGCACCCGCATCCGCTTCATGAAGGGCCGCTTCATCGGCCTGATGGTCTCGGCGGTGCTCTCGACCGCCTCGATCATCCTATTCTTCCATCCCGGCCTCAACCTCGGCCTCGATTTCAAGGGCGGCGTCGTGATCCAGGTTGCCACCCCGACCAAGCCCGATTTCGGGAAACTTCGCTCAGGGCTCGATGCCGTGCATCTGCAGGGAGCGTCGCTCCAAGGGTTTGGCAACGGCAAGGGTGTCCTGATCAGCCTCGAATCGAAAGCCAACGCCCAGGCGACCGAAAAATCTCTCACCGCAGCCGAAACCGTGGTGAAAACCTCGCTGCCCGGCGCCGTGATCCAATCGACCCAGGCAATCGGCGCATCGGTCTCCGCGACTTTGTTCCGCCAAGGCATCATCGCACTGGGCCTGAGCTTCCTGATGATCCTGGTCTACATCTGGTTCCGGTTCGAATGGCAGTTCGCGGTCGGTGCGGTTGCGACCCTGATCCTCGATGTCACCAAAACCGTCGGCTTCATGGTGATCACCCAGATCCCGTTCGACCTCGTGACCATCGCCGCCATTCTCACCGTGATCGGCTACTCCACGAACGACAAGGTCGTGGTCTACGACCGGATGCGCGAAAACCTCCGCAAATACAAAACCATGCCGCTACGCGACCTGATCGACCTGTCGATCAACGAGACCCTTAACCGCACACTCGGCACTTCCAGCACGGTCTTCCTCGCCGCATTGCCGCTGGCCCTGTTCGGCGGCGCCTCACTCTCGGGCTTCGCCTGGATCATGCTGTTCGGCATCGTCGTCGGCACCTCGTCGAGCATCTACATCGCCGCCCCCATTCTCCTCCTGCTGGGCGAACATCGTCTGCGGCGTGGCCCCCGGACCAATGAAGATCCCACCGTCGCCAAGGGTAAAGCAGTCAGCCGGACGCGTTGACTGCCGAATCGGTGGGCGCCCGGCGGCGTGCGGCCTTATGTGCGACTACGCCCCGCACCGTACCACGCCAATCAAGGTCCCGGTTTGCACGTCCACCACCGGCGCTTCGTGCCAAAGGTCGTTCAATACCTGCGTCTTGACCGCGTCTGGGTCGTGCGACTGCAGGACCGGTTCGACGTTGGTCATAAGGTCGGCGGCGGCGCCGGTAACCAGCATGCGGGTCAGCGGCTGCACTGCCTTGACCCGGTCCGGCGTGATCCGGCCCACCAGACGACCGTTTTCATCGACGACGTAAACCGGATGTTGAGATGCTTCGTCCGCGAGGAGTTGTTCCAGGACATCGCGGTATCCGGCCCAGATCGGTAAGCTTGGTCCTGCCATGATGATCAATCCGGCGGACGACCATGGTGGCGGAGCGGTTGGGTCGTGCCGATCGGGACTTTCGATCCTGATCTGGCCGGTATAGACCGAACGGCGGTCGAACAGCCGCATGGTCACGGACGCACCGCCGACCGCGATCAGCATCGGCACCAGAATCGTGATGACATGATGGGTGAGTTCGATGACCAGAACGATGGCGGCCAATGGGGCCTGCATGGTGGCAGCCAGAACGGCCGCCGCGCCGATCACCGCGTAGCTCCCGGCCGTCGCTCCGGGCCATGCCAGCGCCCAGACGCCGCCGAGCGCTCCGCCAAGCATGGCGCCGAACATGGTCGATGGCGTGAACAAACCGCCGGGCGCGCCGCTGCCCAGACAGGAAGCCGTCGCCAACGGTTTAGCCACGATCAACCCGAACAGGAGAGCGAGTCCCAGTTGACCCTGAAAGGCGAGTTGCGTCATGCCGCGCCCGTTGCCAAGCAATTGCGGCAACCAGACCGAAGCGATGCCGAGGGCCCCGAACACCACGACCGGTGCCATGAGTGAGACACCGGCTTTCGGCCTGACCCGCGATGCCTTCACGATCAGGCGGACGAACCCGACGCCGGCGAGCCCGGCGATCGGGCCGAACGGCACGGCCCAGACGATCTGGCTCGGTGCGAGGACGAAGTGGCTGATCAGATAGGTCGGCTGCGCCGGCAGCAGCAACCATGACACCGCGGTCGCGATATATGCCGTGGCCAGCGCCGGCGCGATCAGAGGCAGGACGAGCGTGCCGAGCATGACTTCGAGCGCGAACAACGCGCCGCCGAGAGGAACGTTATACACCGCACCCAGTCCGGCACCGGCGCCGCAGGCGGTCAGAAACCGGGTTTCCGCCGGGGACAGCCCCGCCCATTCGGACAATTTGCTGGTGATCGCCGCCCCGGTCTCCTTCGGTGCGGCTTCACGGCCAAGGGAGGCGCCCATCGCAACGATGACAATCGAAAGGACGCCCTGCAGGAGCGTTTTGATCGCGGCGATGTGAGTTGCCTTGAACCACACCGCCTCATCGATGGCCCCGGCCTTGCCGCCCGGACTACGTCGGAGCGCCCACACCCCGAAAGCGGCGACGATGCCCCCACCGGTGACGACCGCGATACGGCGCATCGGCGAAGCGCGTTCGACGGCCGTCTGAAAATCTCCGGTACTGTAATCGAACAAGCCGTGCTGGATCAGCCGCAGCAGATCCATCAGCAGCCCGGCCCCGAGCCCGGTGCCGATGCCGGTCAAGCCCACCATCAGCCAGAATCGAACCGAAAACTGAAACGAAACCTGCCCGGGCGCGTCGTTGGGTTGGAGCAGCCGTCCCGCGTTCATCCGATTGGCCACCCGCTCGGTTGCTTTCGGAAATCTGCCGTCACGCCGGACCGGCGGTGTGGTCGACCAATGAACGTGCGGCCTGGGGCGCGTTGCGGATGGTACCGGGCGGTGCCGGCGTGAGGTCGCGGGTCAAGGCAGCGGTAATCAGAGCCTGAGCGATCGGCGCCGAGACCGAGGCCCCCTCATTGCCATGTTCGACCGCGACCGCAGCGGCATAACGGGGGGCATCGGCTGGCGCGAAAGCGATGAAGAACGCATTGGGGCGGAATTTCCACGGCAGGTTGGCGTCGTCATAATTGGCCTTTTCCTGGGCCTGGGTCAGGTCGTGGACCTGGGCGGTCCCGGTCTTGCCGGCCATGAACACTCCGGGAATGGTCAGGCGCGAGGCATAGCCGGTGCCGAGCTGGGTGTTCACCACATCGAACATGCCCTGACGGACGGCGGCGAGATTGCGGATGTCGAAGCCGAGGGAGGGCCAGTCATCCGGCGCACGGCCCGATTGCACGATCTCGCCGACCGCATTGGCGATATGGGGGCCGATGGCACGACCGGTGGCAATGCGTGCGGTCATGGTCGCGAGCCCGAGCGGGGTGACCTGGGTGAAACCCTGACCGATGCCCTGGATGACGGTGTTGCCCTTGGTCCAGAGCAGTTTCCGCTGCCGGGCCCAGGCGCGGGTCGGCAGGAATCCATGAGAGACGCCGGGCAGGTCGAGCGGGAGTGCGCCGATCAGGCCGAGTTTGCGTCCCATCGCAGCAATCCGGTCAATCCCGGCCACGAGCGCGGTGTGGTAGAAAAACACGTCGCAGCTCTGCTGGAGCGCATTGATCACATTGATCGTGCCGTGGCCCTGATGACGCCAGCAGTAGAACGTATGATTGCCGAGCTTGAGGTAGCCCGGGCAGTAGAAGGTTGTGCTCGGCGTGATGGCGCCGCATTCGAGAGCGGCCATCGCGACATTGGGTTTGAACGTGGACCCGGGCGCGTAGAGGCCGGCGGTCGCTCGGTCGTTCAGCGGACGCTTCGGGTCGGTCATCCAGGATTTCCAGACCGTTTCCGGCACGCCGGCATCGAAATAGGTCGGGTCGAAGCCGGGCCGGCTGGACATTGCGAGAATGGCCCCATTGGTCGCGTCGAGAAGAACGGCGGCTCCGGCCTGACCGGCGAGTTGCTCCGCCGCGAGGCGCTGGAGCCCGGCATCGAGCGTAAGCTGAACCGTGGCGCCCTGGGTGCCGTTGTCACGATCGAGTACCCGGATGACGGTGCCGTGGGCGTTGACTTCGGTCTGCACGATACCGGGATTGCCGCGCAACGCATCGTCGCGTGCACGTTCCACACCGGCACGCCCGACGCGCATGCCCGGCAGGGCGAAGACCGGGTTGTCCTGCGCCTGGGCCTGGGTGGGACGGGCGACATACCCGATCGTGTGGGACGTGATATCGCCCAGCGGATAAGTGCGCGACGCCCCGACATCGACGAACACGCCCGGAAGCGCTGTGGCGTTCACCTCGATTTTGGCCATATCCGACCAGTCCAGATAGTCCTTCAGCAGGACCGGGACGTAGCGGGGTTTGCCGGCGATGTCGCGGGCGATGCGGGTGCGCTCGGCCGGCGAAAGCGGGATGAGGTGGGCGAACTGATCGATCACCGCTTCAGGATCGGGCGCCTGGATCATCATGAACAGGGCGCGCCAGTGCTGCTTATTGCCAGCAAGGATCAGGCCGGTGCGATCTGTGATGACACCGCGTAGCGGCGCGAGCATGCGCTCGTTGACCGAGTTCTGTTTCGCAAGCGTGGCGTATTTCCCATGCTGGAGCACCTGCATGCGGTAGAGGCGGATGCCCAGAGCGCCGAATCCAGCGACCTGGGCTGCGCCAAGGAGCAGAGCGCGGCGGCTGAACACCGGGCGAAGTTCGCGCTCGCGCTTCATGCCTGCTCCGGCGCCGCGGCACCTCGATGTGCGCGGATCAGTACGACGGCGAGCAGCGGGTAGAGCAGGATCGCAATGATTGCCTGGGTGATGATCGGGCCCGGGGGCAGGATCGCGAGATCGAGCAGGGAGCGCGTCGCGTATTCCGCGGCAGCGACGGCGAGAACCACGCCGGCAAAGGCAAGCCAGACAAGCGGAAATCCCTGAGCGACCAGCGATCGACGTACCGCGGCGATACCGGCCTGCTCGATCAGCAACAGAGCGGCCCACATGCCGAGCGGCGAGGCGCCGAGCAGGTCGAGCAGGACACCGAGCAGGGCAACCACCGGTGCCGGCAGAGACGCGGGCCGATACAGCGTCCAAAAGAAGACCGAAGCAACGACAAAGCCGGCGCGGCACGCCGGTTGCCAGGGCAGCAGGCCCGGAATGCCCAGAACCACCACCATGATCAGAATGCTGGTGGCTGGCAAGGCGTGGCGAGCCGCCCGATCGAGGCCACGCCAGAGTTCCACACCGTCCATGTCAGGTCGGCTGACCGGGCTGACTCATGGATGGGACGGATTGCCCGGCGGGTCTGCCGGAGCGGCGGACTGGGTGTCGTACTCGAACAGGCGAAGGACGCGCAGACGCGTCAGCCCGGCGAACGGGACGACGACCGGATCGTTACGGCCCTTGTAGCGCACGATGCCAACCGGCAATCCGTAGGGAAACACGCCGCCGACCGCGCTGGTCAGCACGATCTGTCCCTCACGCGGCGGATCGCCCGGCGCCCAGTAAATCAGGCGCGGCGTGGCGCTGTTCTGGCCTTCCATGATCGCACGTTCGCCGTGTCGGCCGATCGCGACCGGGACACGGCTGTTGAGATCGGTGATGAGCAGGACGCGCGCACTACGTGAGCCGGATTGAACGACGCGCCCCACCACGCCGCGCCCGTCCATCGCAATGGCGTTGACGATGTCGTGGGCCTCGCGCGGGATTGTCACCAGCACGGAGCGCGCATAGAGCCCGCCGAGATCGGCGATAACGCGCGCGGCGAAGAAATTGGGGGTGGGGGTCGGGACGAAATGAAGTTGTGATTTCAGCGCGGCGTTCTGTGCCGCAAGGGCGAGCGCCACGGCCCGCCAGCGCTGCAGGGCTTCGTTCTGTTTCGTGAGGGCCAGATTTTCGGCATGGAGGCGGAACCAACTACCGAGCGCGCCTCGATCCTGCTCGATGGCAGCGACCGGAGCGGCTGCGGCGCGATACACCGGAGCCAGGGCATCGTCGAGCCCGGTACGCAACATGTCACCGAGATGACGATCAGCCCGACCAGCCAGGATCAGGCCGAGAGACGCCAGCAGCATCACCGGTAATGTGAGGCGGGACAGCGCTTGGCGGACGGGAATTGATAGCCGCAGCATGCGGCGGGCTCCGTTGAAAAATCGATACAAAGGTAGCGTTTCGGTGACAAACCGTGCCGCCGCGTCGATTTCCCGTCTTACGCTACATGCAGCAGCGCGCCAATGCCGATCGTGCAATGAGCGGACGAAATTTGATCACGAGGAGTGGCCGCCGATCAATCCGTGTGATCGGCATCACGCTTGCGCGTGTACTCAGTGATCGCGCCGAGCACCAAAGCTGCGAACACGGCCTTGGCCGGATCCTTGCGTATGAGCGTCTGGGCAAGGGCAATCGCTTCCGCGACGACGCCAAGCCGCGCCCGCGCCAACATGGGGCGGGGGCGACGGTTCCAACGAAAGCTGGCCAAACCAAACAAAGCGATGGCAAGAACGATGAACACGGCAGCGAAGATCAGCGACGCATCGAGTGTACCCAGTGCATCGGCGACCGCTTCATAGGCTGCCGCAATCAGAAAGCCGATGCCGATCAAGCCGACGCCGAGACCCATCACGCTCATCGCGATCCGTTGCGTCAGATGGCGGATCGTGAACCCGTCGAACAGGTTGAATAGAACTCTCAGCAAGGGACGCCCCTGATGTAACGAATGAATAACGTGCAAAAGCCGGCTGCGCGACGCGGTACTGCGCCGCGCCCGGACATCAGGAGCGGCGGCGGCTGATCAACTTGGCCGCAATGAAACCGACACCGGCAGCGATCGCGAGCGCGGCGAAGGGCTGTTCATGCACTTTCTTTTCGACCTTCCCGGCGGCCTTGCTGCCTTGAACACGCAATTGTTTGCCAAGGTCGGTCATTTCGCCTTCGATCGAAGAGAGGCGCAGGTCGATTGCATGCTTGAGTTCCGCAAGCTTTTCCGGACTGTCGTTGAATTCTTTCATCGTATCGCCAGCGAGGCGCACCAGCTTGGTACGCAGATCTTCGAATTCGTCCTGAAACCGATCGAACTCATGGGTGAGTGTGCCCATCGCATCCTTACGCTTGCCGCCCCAATACGCCATTGAAAATCCCCTTCGCTGAAAGCGCGGCGAAGTTGCCGCCTGTTGCCTTTCAGGAATGGGGGTTCATGCCTTCGGCTTCAACCGTCGAATTTGGTAATGAAACCGTCCTGAACCGGCAACGGATGTCGCGTCGCGATGCTGTGCCAAGACAATGAACGCGCTACTTCCGACCATTATAGGATTTCGCTAATTTTCACCTTTTCCTGATTGGATTTGTCGATTACTGATCGACCCATGAGCCAGATGCCGACGCACCCCAACCGCTCGCTCGCCGGCCTGTCGTTGCGCGACCTCGAATACGCGCAGGCCGTGGCGGAGTTACGCCATTTCGGACAGGCCGCCGAGCGATGCGGCGTGTCGCAGCCCGCCCTTTCCGAGCAGATCCGCAAACTCGAGGCGCTGCTCGGCGTCGCGTTGTTCGAGCGGACCAAGCGCAGGGTCGCGCCGACCGCTGCCGGGGCGACCCTGCTCGCCCAGATCGAGCGGGTCATGGCCGAGGCGCGGCATCTGCTCGCCCTGTCGCATGGGCAGCCGGGGTTGCTCGAAGGCGTACTGGCGATGGGCGCGATCGAGACGCTGGGGCCCTATTATCTGCCGGGTGTTTTACGACTGATGCGCTCGGAGCGACCCGATCTCTCGCTGCGGCTTACCGAGGCGCGGACGGTGCGGCTGATCGAACGTCTGGTCGGCGGTATGCTGGATGTGGCGCTGCTTGCTTTGCCGGTGCCGCGCGCGGGGTTGGTTTCGGTGCCGTTATTCTTCGAGCCGTTTCTGCTCGCAACGCCGCCCGGCCATTTGCTCGCAGGGCTGCACCGGCTGACGCTGGATGATCTGCCCGCCGAGGACCTGCTTCTGCTGGAGGATGGGCACTGCCTGCGCGATCAGGCGTTGAGCCTGTGCAACGCGAAGCCCGCGACACGCCACGCCACCAGCCTCGAGACGCTATGGCAGATGATCGCCGCGGGCGAGGGATATTCACTGCTCCCGGCGCTCGCGGTTGCGGCACGCCCGGAACTGCACGATCTGGTCGTATGCCAGGAACTGGCGGATGCCGCAGCGGGGCGGACCATCGCGCTGGTGTGGCGCGGATCGGACCCCAGGACACCCGCGTTTCGCACCCTCGCATCGGTTCTGGCCGCCATGCGCCCGGCAACGACCCGACCCGCAGCCGCCGAGGGATGACAGCCCCGTGCCCGAACTCAGCGCTGGCGCGACATTGCACGAGGCAATGATGACGAGCGCGATTGCAGATGCTACCGCCGCGCCGATGCAGGACAGCCCAGATCGTTTCACCTTCGGCTCGCCACTGAAATCACCGCTGGTGCGGGGATGGCTCGGCGACGCTGCGGGACTGTATCTGGCAGGAGTAATGAATACGACGCGTTGGACCATCGAGGCCGACGATCTGCTCGACACGCTCCGGCAGGGAACGCCCTGCATCATTGCCTTCTGGCACGAATGCCTGCCAGCAATGCCGGTGCTGTGGCGCACCGCCGGGCGGATCGCAACGGGGCCGACCGGCTATGTGCTGGCGAGCCGCCACCGCGACGGGCAGTTGATCGCGCGAACGATGGGACGGTTCGGCGTACGTGCGATCGGCGGTTCGACCTCGCGCGGCGGGGCGGCCGGTTTGCGCGAGCTGGTGCGGCTGATCGGTCTTGGTCATCCGGTCGGGTTGACGCCGGACGGGCCGCGCGGGCCGCGCCGACGAGCGGCACCGGGCGTTGCACAACTGGCGGTTCTCACCGGGGCACCGGTATTCTGCGTCGCCGCCGCTACCTCGCGAGCGATCACGCTGGGCAGTTGGGATGCCATGCGGATTCCTCTTCCGTTCAGCCGTGGTGCCGTGGTGGCCGGCGCCGGGGTTTCGGTGACTCGCGGGGGGTTGGAGGCGGCGCGCGCGGATATAGAGGCGCAACTGACCGCCAACCTTGCGCGCGCGCAAATCCGATGTCGCTAGGACTGCCTCTCTACCGGGCCGCGACCACGGCGGCATCACCGTTTCTGCCGTGGTGGCTGGCGCGGCGAATGCGCGGGGGCAAGGAAATCGAGGCCCGGCTCGGCGAGCGTTATGGCATCGCGCGCATCGCGCGGCCTGCGGGAAGGCTGGTCTGGGTACATTGTGCGAGCATGGGCGAAACGATGTCCGCCCTGCCGCTGATCGGCGCGCTTGCGGTTCATGCGAACGTGCTGCTGACCACCGGTACCGTGACCTCGGCGGAACTCGCGACGCAGCGGGCACTCGCGATCCATCAATTCGTACCGCTCGATGTACAGGCCTATGTCGCGCGGTTTCTCGAACATTGGAAACCGGATGCGGCGGTGTTTCTGGAATCCGAACTCTGGCCGAATATGCTCACCGGGCTCGATGCACGGGGCATCCCGCGATTTTTGTTCAACGCGCGGCTCTCAGCGCGGAGTGCTGCGCGCTGGAAGCGGTTCCCCAAGGTGGCCAACGAGGTGTTCGGCGGGTTCGCGGTGATCGCGGCCCAGTCCCGCCACGATGCCGCAGCGCTGCGCGGCCTCGGGCTGCGCGAGGTGGAGAGCTGGGGCAATCTGAAGTTCGCGGCCCCCGATCTGCCAGACAATGAAGCGGCGCGCGCGGCGCTGAACGCAGCTTGTCCCGGCCCGTGGTTGCTCGCGGCTTCGACCCATCCGGGCGAGGATATTCCGATCATCGAGGCTCATGGCGCACTGACCCGGCTGCATCCGAGCCTGACCACGGTAATCGTGCCGCGCCATCCCCATCGCGCCGAGGCGATCGTCGATCTGGCACGCCGCTTTCCGCTGGCCCGGCGCTCCCGGGGCGAGATGCCGGTCCCCGGCGGGATTTATCTCGCCGATACGCTGGGCGAACTTGGGTTATTCTATCGTCTGTGTCCCCTCGCGTTCATCGGCGGAACGCTGGTGCCGGTCGGTGGGCATAACATGATCGAGGCAGCGCAACTCGGATGTGCCGTGGTCATCGGGCCGCATTACGAGAATCATTTCGAGGCGATGAAGACCTTGCACGCGGTCGGCGCATTGGTCGATGTGATGGATTTCATGGAACTGGAAGCGACGCTCGCGCGGCTGATGAGCAACACCGCACGGCTTGCCGAAATGGGGGCGGCGGGGCGTAGCGTATGCGAAGGCTTCGCGGACCTGCCACAGCGGCTGGCCCGTCGGGTCATCGAGGTGATCCCGTGATGCGGCCACCGGAATTCTGGAAACACGACGGGGTGCTGAGCCGGGCCCTGGCACCGTTGGGGGCAGTGACGAGCGCCATCACGGCGCGGCGCATGGCGCGGACCGGCTTCGATTGTGGGGTTCCGGTGGTGTGCATCGGCAATGCCGGGGTCGGTGGTGCCGGCAAGACGATTCTGGCGCGGCACGTCCTGGGAATTTACGAGGCGCGCGGGGTGCTTCCGTGTGCGCTGAGCCGGGGACATGGCGGTCGGGTCAACGGACCGGCGCTGGTCGATCCGGCGCGGCACAGCGCCGGGGATGTCGGCGACGAAGCGCTGCTTCTCGCTGCGACGGCGGCGACCATTGTGGCACGCGATCGCGCCGCCGGAGCGCGGCTCGCGGTGGCGGAGGGAGCGCGTGTCATCGTCATGGATGACGGGTTGCAAAATCCTGGCCTGGTCAAATCGGTCACCCTGTTGACGATCGATGGCGGAGCCGGCTT
This sequence comes from Acidiphilium acidophilum, assembly GCF_033842475.1. Classification (NCBI taxonomy): domain Bacteria; kingdom Pseudomonadati; phylum Pseudomonadota; class Alphaproteobacteria; order Acetobacterales; family Acidocellaceae; genus Acidiphilium; species Acidiphilium acidophilum. The sequence goes on from NZ_JAWXYB010000018.1 coordinate 2,548,080, forward strand.
CGGCAACGGCCGGCTGCTCCCCGCCGGTCCGCTGCGCGAGAGCGTCGTGGCGGCCGCGGCGCGATGCGATGCCGCCGTCATGATCGGGAATGATGCGCGCGGCGCACGGGCAATGCTGCCTCATACCTTGCCGGTGCTGACCGCACGGATCGTCGTGCGCGGGCCGGTTCCCCTGCGGGGGCGGCGTGTCGTGGGCTTCGCGGGAATCGGTCGACCGGACAAGTTTTTCGAAAGCCTTGCGGGATTAGGGGTGGAACTCGTAGCCACGCGCGGCTTTCCCGATCATCATCGCTATACCGTGGCCGACCTCGCCCGGCTGCGCGGCTTTGCGGCACACCACCGAGCGCGACTGGCCACGACCGAGAAGGATGCCGTGAAGCTGCCGGATGCGTTTCTGGCAGACTGCCTGATCATCCGGGCAGGGCTCGTCTTCGATGATCCCGCGGCGCTGAACGATTTATTGCCATGACCATGCTGCAACGACTGGAATATGCGGTGGCGCGGGCATTTCTCGCGCTGTTCCGCGCACTCGGACCGGCGGCGGCAAGCAACCTCGCCGGTGCGATCGGGCACCGATTAGGGCCCATGATCCCGACCTCGCGGGTCGCGGAGGCCAATCTGGTAGCGGCGATGCCGGGGCTCGACCGGGCGGAGCGGCGGCAGGTGATCGGCGCGGTGTGGGATAATCTGGCGCGCAATGCGGGTGAGTTTCCACATCTGGCCGGATTGCGCGAGACCAGTGTTGGACCAGGGTTCGAGATCGTGGGTGCCGAGCATGGGCGCACCCTGGCCGCACGAGGTGGGCCGGCGGTTCTGCTCACCGCGCATTGCGGCAACTGGGAAATCCTGCCGGTGGCCCTGCGCTCACTCGGGCTGCGGTTCGGGTTCTTCTATCGGGCTGCCGCAAATCCGGCGGTGGACCAACTCATCATCGACCTGCGCGCGGCGGCGATGGGCGAGCCGGTGCCGATGTTCGCCAAGGGTGCGGCGGGCGCGCGCGGTGCCTACGCGCATCTCGCAAGGGGCGGGATGCTCTGCATGCTGACCGACCAGAAACTAAATGACGGTATCGAAGTGCCGTTTTTCGGGATGACGGCGATGACCGCCCCGGCACTCGCGGTATTTGCGCGGAAATTCCGCTGTCCGATCCTGCCGGTGCATGTCGAACGGATCGGGGCCGCACGGCTGCGGGTGGTGATCGAACCCGCTGTTCATGCGCAGGCGAGCGAGGACAAAGCTGCGGATATCGCCGAGACGAGCTTGTGGATGAACCAGACGATCGAGCGCTGGGTGCGCGCACAGCCGGGCCAGTGGCTCTGGCTGCACCGCCGCTGGCCGAAACGAGTGGCGGAGTTGTAACATTTCGTTTAGGATTGCGAGCGGGATAACAACGAGGGGGCTTTATGACCGCGATCGGCTCGACCAATCGGCTCCAGCGCGATGCGCTTGGATTGCCGCAGATCGTCGCTTCGACACTGGCCAACATTGCGCCCGCGATGAGCTTTTTTTTCGGATTCGGCGGCATCGTGGGCGGTGCCGGGGTGGCCGCGCCGATCACCATTCTCGTCGCTATGGTCGTCATACTGTTCCTCACCAATACGCTGGCCGAGTTTTCGAAATACCGGCCCTCGACCGGGTCGTTCGTGACCTTCATCGGCATGGCATTCGGACCGGCGGCAGGAGCTGCCGCATCGGTGTTCGTGGTCTTCGGTTATGTCGTCGCGGCGTCGTCGGTCGTGGTGATTTCCGGTGGGTGGGCGCATGACACGCTGAAACTGTTCCTCGGCATAGATGTACCGTGGCAATTGCTCAGTCTGATCGCGACCGGCATCGTCGGTGTGCTGGTGGCTCGCGGGGTTGCGCTTTCGACAACCTGGGCGGCGATCTTCTTTTACTTCGAACTCGCACTGCTGCTCATCGGCGCGGTGGTCATGCTGGTCGTAAACTGGGGCCACCTTTCGCTCGCTCCGTTCGAGTGGAGCCACCTCTCAGGCGGTTTGAAGGGGATCGGCGCAGGGTTTCCGATTGCGATCTATCTGTTCATCGGGTGGGAAAATTCGGCGACCCTCGCCGAGGAAACCCGCGATGCCCGACGGAACGTGCCGCGCGCGCTGATCATCGGGACGCTGTCGATCGGCGTGCTGTACCTGTTTCTGGCCTACGCGACCGAAATCGCGTTTCACAACAACGCCGCCGCGATCGGCAAATCGACCATCCCCTTCGTCGATGCGATCAAGGCCTCTGCTGCCGGATTGCTGATCCTCGCCTATCTGGCTGGGCTGACCAGCATTTTTTCCTCGCTGCTCGGACTGACCAACAGCCAGGCGCGCATTCTGTTCAACTCGAGCCGCGAGGGGCTCCTGCCGGGATTTTTCGGCAAAATCCATCCGCGGTTTCGCACGCCGTATGTGGCGATGTGGGCATACGTGCTGGTGGCCTTCGCCATCGTGATCGTGTTCGGCTGGCGGATCGATCCGGTCGACCTGTTCTTCGATACCGGTTCGCTCGGCACGATTCCGGTCATCATCACGTATCTGATCACCAATCTGGCGCTGCCGGTCTATATGCTGCGGCACCATCGCGGCGATTTCAGCCCGGTCCGGCACGCGGCCGTTCCGATCGTCGGCACGGTGCTGATGCTGTTTCCCTTATGGGGGCTGATCCAACCAGGCCAGCCGAGCCCGCTGAATTTATTCCCGTGGATCTCGCTTGGCGTGCTGGTGCTCTCGATCGCCTACGGGGTCGTGCTGGCAAAGCGCGATCCCGACCTGGTGCGCAAAATCGGCAGCTACGTCGCGGATGCCGACTACGAACCATCATCAGGAGACCGGCGGTGACGCCGGGATATCGATCAGCGAGTCAATATATCGCTTGAGATTGGCCTGGATCGCGCCGCGAATGGCGCGGTGAACCGTCTCTTCGCTGCCGACATCGAGCGGAAGGGTGACCACATACGGCTCCCTGAAATGCTCGGTAATTGTGCGGCTGGTGACGGTCCTGGACGATGATTGATCAGTCATGGTGTAGGTCACGACGCTGGTGATCGGCAGGGGCGCGAACGGCAGGTTGACGAACTGGTCGCGCAAGGCGATCACTTGGGCCGCGATCGCGTATCGGCATCGCCCCGGCTTGGCGAGCAACCCCCCGCTGGCAAGCCCCCCTACAAGAGCCTGAGCCATGACCGTCGCCGGTATTTTGACCGCGTAGCCGAACGCCACGAGATGCGACGATTTGAGATCGTTCACACAGAACGCGGATGTGTTCGGGTTCGGGCTTGAGCCCAGCGCCCGGTCGGATGCCAGATCGGGCGTGATCTGCGGTGCCGATACGTAAAACGGGATGGCGCAACCGTTGAGGGTGAAGGCCATGGCGATAGCCACACCCGCCGCGCCGAACCTGTTGCTCATCCCAGCGTTCCCTTTACTCAATTACGATCTAAAGCGAAACGATCCCGGATTGCTACGTGCAGAAGTCCGCCATAAGGGCCGAACCATTCACGGCTGCGTGATCGTCTTGATAAAGCTGAAGGCCTCGACCGTCATACGCTCGCGGAAATAAAACCGGTGAGCGGCTCCGCGCTGGACGCCCGATTCGAGCGTGAGGGCGGTGCAACCCCAGCCGCGGGCAAGATCTTCGCACCAAGATATCAGGAAATGGCCATGACCCGCGCTGCGTTGTGAGTCATCGGTGACCAGATCGTCTATATAGAAGCGATAGCCGTTCCACGTATTATGGAAGGCCCGGAACATCGCGAGCGCGCGGATTACACCGGATTGGTGAACCAAAGCGAGGTGAGCGCCCTCGCCGAGAATGCGTTGCATCTTCGAGACATAGCCGGCTTCCATCTGCGGGCGGAGCATGCGGTGCAGCGGTTCGGCACCCTCCAGCCAGCGGATGAGGTCAGGGCTGTCGGCCATAAGATGAACAACCTCGCGTGTCATGCGGCTGACTGGTTCAGGGCCGCGATTGCGGCATCACGTTGCGCCCGGTCACCGAGGGCGAGGACTTCGCCAGGGCCGTCGAGAGCGAGGCGCCTGCCCTGCCAGTCGGTCACCGCGCCCCCGGCGGCTTCGATGATCGGCACGATAGAGGCCCAATCCCACGGCTTGAGCCCCGCTTCGGCAATGACGTCGATCTGACCGAGGGCGAGCAGCCCATACGCATAGGCGTCGCCGCCGTAGGTAACGCGGCGGCAGGTTCCGGCAAGATTGGAAAACTGCCCGCGCTGGGCCGGGCTGAACATGTCAGGCGAGGTGCATGAGAGTTCCGCGTCGGCGAGGCTGAAGATCCGGCGCGTGCCGGGCCGCCCATGCCGACCGGTAAAATGGAGCCTGCCATCATGCGCGAGCCAGCGTTCGCCGGTGATCGGTTGGTCGATCAGCCCGAGAACCGGCACACCGTCATCGAGCAAGGCAATAAGTGTGGCGAAAATCGGCCGGCCTGTGATGAATGCGCGGGTGCCGTCGATCGGGTCGATCACCCAGGTCATGCGGCCCGTGGCGTTGCCGCCCATCTCCTCGCCAATGATGCCGAATTCCGGCGTGTAGGTGGTGAGAACGGCGCGGATCGCCGACTCGGCACCTTGATCCGCCAGAGTAACCGGACTGTCGTCCGATTTGGTCTCGACCTCGGGCAGGAGACGAAAATAACGCTGTATCACGTCTCCCGCAGCATCCGCCGCCGTGTGGGCCACGGCGGCGACATCGAGTTTCATTTCAAGGTTTCAGGGGTGGCCGACTGGGCGTTCAGATAAGCAATCACGTCAGCGCGGACCTGCGTATTCTTGATCCCGGGATATGCCATATGGGTGCCGGGAACCGCCTTGACCGGATCGTAGAGCCATTCGTTGAGTTCGTGTGGTGTCCATTTCCCGTCGGCGGCGGCTTTCTTCGCTCCACTGGAAAACGAATATCCGGCTTTCGCGAACATCGGGGCACCCACCACGCCATACAGGTTAGGCCCGACGCCGTTGGCCCCGCCCTTGTCGATCGAATGGCATGCCGAGCACTGCTGCTCGAAGAAACTCTGGCCCTTGGCAATGACCGCGCTGGCGAGAACCGGCTTGATCGTGGGGGCGCCGGTATCGAGCCCGGCGCTCGCGGTCTGGGTTGCCGCCGCCGCCGGGGTGGCGCTGGCGCTGGTTGTCGGCAGCTTTTCCGGGCTGGCGGATTGCGTGTTGAGGTAGTCAATCAGATCGGCACGGACCTGATTATTCTTGACTCCGGGATAGGCCATGTGGGTACCCGGCACGTCCTTCATCGGATCGTACAGCCATTCGTTCAGCTTATGAGGCGTCCAGTTGCCGGAAGCCGCCTTTTTCACAGCGCCGGAGAATGTGTAACCCGCCTTGGCGAACATCGGCGCGCCGACAATGCCATAAAGGTTGGGACCGACACCGTTGGCACCGCCCTTGGTAATGGTGTGGCAGGCCGAGCATTGTTGCTCGAAAAAGCTCTGTCCCTTCCCCGCGACAGCGCTGGCGTAAAGCGGCGCGATCGCAGGGGCACCGCTGCTGGGACCGGACATCGCCACGGCGGAAGTCGCGGCGGCACCCTGGCCCGGCTTGGGCAGCGGAATCGGGTCGGTCGAGAGGGTGCGGAGATAAGCGATCGTATCGGCCCGCTGGACATCGTTCTTGATGCCGGTGTACCCCATGCGGGTGCCGGGGGCGAATTTCTGCGGATCAACCAGCCATTCGTTCATCTTCTGATACGTCCAGACGCCCGACGCCTTGGATTTCACGGCGGATGAGAAATCATAACCCGCTTTGGCGAACATCTTGTCGTTCATCACGCCATAAAGGTTGGGGCCGACCCCATTGGCACCGCCCTTGTCCACAGTATGACAGGCCGCGCATTGCTGCGCCACGAATTGCTGCCCCTTCGAGACATCCGCCTTGATGATCAGCGGATCGATCGAAGGCACACCACCACCGGCTGCAGCAGCGGTCGCCGGTGCATTTTTGGCAACCTCCGCTCTGGTTTTGGCGGCGTCCTTGCCGGACAGAATGCCAGGTGCCTGAATCACGATCCACGCGACCAACCCTGCCGACAGAATGCCGCCGGCAATCTTGTTCAGCAATAGCGGATCACGACCCTTTTTGCCGGGACCAGGCGCATGCGGGTTGGTACTCATCAGACGGCATCCTCCATAGCTTTACCGGAGGATGTATAACGATTTAGGAAAGTGCGACAAGAGTAACATGTTCGCGCGCACGGAGGCTGTCATTTCCCCAACGACCATTTCGGCACCATCACCCATTGTGCTGATTCCTGCCCGCATGGGTTCGACCCGATTGCCGGGAAAGCCTCTTGCCGACATCGGCGGTGTGCCAATGATCGTCCATGTTCTGCACCGCGCCGAGGCTGCCGGGCTTGGCCGGGTCGTGGTCGCATGCGCCGAGCAGGAGATCGCCGATGCCGTGATTGCAGCAGGAGGAACCGCGGTAATGACCCCGCCGGACCTGCCGAGCGGATCGGACCGGATTCATGCCGCACTCGCAACGATCGACCCCACACGAAATCACGAAATCGTGATCAATCTCCAAGGCGATCTGCCGGGGTTCGAACCGGGCGCGCTCACGGCTTTACTCGATGTCCTAGCCGACTCTTCGTTCGACATTGCAACACTGGTCGCACCGATCACGAGCGATGCCGAAGCGGCAGCGGAGTCGGTGGTCAAGGCCGCATGTGGCTTCGAAGCGAGCGACATCGCCCCGGTCCTTTATTTTTCCCGCGCGCGAATCCCGTTCGGCGCCGGGCCTTTATGGCATCATGTGGGCGTCTACGCCTATCGCCGCGCCGCGCTGGAGCGATTTGTCGCCGCCCCGCCCTCACCGCTCGAACGGCGCGAAAAACTCGAACAACTGCGTGCGCTGGAACTCGGACTGCGGATCGGCGCGGCACGGATTGCACGCGCGCCATTCGGGGTGGATACCCCGGAAGATCTCGCCCGCGCCCGTCAGGAGCTCAAACATGACCGATAGAATCGCCTTCCAGGGCATCCCCGGCGCGTATTCCGACCTGGCATGCCGCACGGCATTTCCCGGCATGGCAACCTTGCCCTGCCAGACCTTCGAGGCAGCGATTGATGCGGTACGAGGCGGCGAGGCCACGCTGGCGATGCTGCCAACCGAGAATTCGCTCTCGGGCCGGGTGCCGGACATGCATACCCTCCTCCCGGATTCGGGACTTTCGATCATCGGCGAGCATTTCCAGCGGGTCGAACACTGCCTGCTCGGGGTTCGCGGCGCGCGGATCGAGGATATCCGGAAAATCCACTCCCACGCGGTGGCACTCGGGCAGATCCGGGCGCTGATCCGCGATCTCGGGGCGGCGGCCGTGGTCGAGGCGGATACCGCCGGCTCCGCTCACCTCGTGGCAAACTGGGGGAACCCCCAGAGCGCCGCCGTGGCCTCCTCGCTCGCCGCCGAAATCTACGGCCTCGATATCCTGCGTGCCAACGTGGAAGATGCAGCGCACAACACGACGCGCTTCTACGTGATGGCGAAAACACCCCGCCTGCCGCCGGTCGACGCGGAAAACCTGATCACCAGCTTCGTCTTCCGGGTCCGCAATGTACCCGCCGCACTCTACAAGGCGATGGGCGGCTTCGCGACCAACGGCGTCAACATGACGCGGCTGGAATCCTATATGGTCGGCGGCCAGTTCGCTGCCACACAGTTCCTCTGCGAGATCGACGGCCATCCGGAGCGCCGCGACGTGCGGCTCGCTCTGGAAGAACTCGACTTCTTCTCACGCGAGATCCGGATTCTCGGCGTCTATCCGGCAGCGGCGTTCCGCCTCGCCCAGCGCGCGGCGGCGGGCGCGGACTAATCTGCATTATTCGCCTCTGGTCTGCGCAATTCTATTGAACCCTTGGGTGATTTTCGCTAACAGGACTGGTAGCGGGGACCGAAAAACCGTCTCGATGGGCAGCGATCGGCGCAGAATGCGACGTTGATCTGCCGGGGGATTGCCATGGCGGCCGTGACCGAAGCCTTTCAACCTGCGACCACACCCGCATCGGACTGGAGTGCCGCCACCAACTGGTCCGGCGGTGCCGTACCGGGCGCGGGCGTTGCCGCCGCGATCAGCGGGATCGCTGCCGTAGTCGATCCGGGCGTGACCATCGAGGCGGATCTGACGCTCGACTCCTCGGGTGGTCATGGAGCGGCACTGAGCGGCAATTTCGGCGCGGTGGTGCTGGGCGGATCGTCCACCCTGTCGGTCAGCGGAACCGCAGCGCTCTACGCCGACGATTCAGTAGTCAATCAGGGCGTCGTTGCGGTCGGGACCGCATCGGACCTCGCCGTGGTGGTCGATCTCGGGGCAATCTCCGGGCTGACCGGCGCCCCCGCGGCGAGCTTCGCCAATGCAGGGATGATCGCCCTTTCCGCAGGCGCCGCGCTCGACATCGGCGGAACCGAATTCGAGAATACCGGGCTGGTCACGCTCACCGGCGGCACGCTCGCGGTGACGGGGGGAGCGATCGGCGGGGGAGGCACCATCGCTCTCAGTGCCGCTGCCCTGGCCGAATTCGGTGATGGTGTCGCCGATCAGCATTTTTCATTCACCGGCGAGGGCGGCACGATCGACCTTGCCGACCCTCTGCTCGGTCCCGGCGTCACCCTCAACGGGTTCACGATCGGCGATGCGATCGACTTGAGCACCCTGGCCGATGGCAGCATCGTGCAGGCCGGCACCGATGTAACGATCCTCAACCGCAACGGCGGCATCGACGGATCGTTCGAACTCGCGGTGCCTGTCGATCTTCGAATGACGGCATCCGGAAGCGGCAGCGTCATTCTCGCGGTCCAGCCAGTACCATCCGACCCGCCGTGTTTCGCCCGTGGCACCGCAATCCTCACCCCTGCCGGCTATCGACCGGTTGAAACCCTTGTCGCCGGGGATCGCGTGGTGACTGCGCAAGGCGGTGTCCTGCCGGTCATGTGGGTGGGCTCGCATGCACTCGACCTCGCACAGCATCCTGCGCCACGTAACGTACTGCCGATCCGCATCGCTCCCGGCGCACTGGCCCCGGGTGTTCCCCGCCGCGTGCTTCGGCTGTCGCCCGACCATGCGCTGTGGTTCGATGGCGTCCTGATCCCGGCGAAACTGCTGGTCAACGGCGCGACCATCATCCAGGAACGAGACACGCTGGCCGTCACCTATCATCATATCGAGCTGGCACGCCATGACGTGGTCCTTGCCGAAGCCACGCCGTGCGAGACGTACCTCGATACCGGCAATCGGCAGGGGTTCAGCACCGCCGGCTCCTGGCCAATCCGCCCGAAGCGCTGGGATCGCGATGCCTGTGGCCGTCTGATAACCGGCGGGGCGGCCTTGCGCGGGGTGCGCGTCGCGCTGCATCAGCGCGCCCTTGCACTCGGTTTCACCGTCAATGCGGAGCACGACATCGGCGTCTGGATCGATGGGAGACGGATCATGCCCGGAACATCCGGACGCTACGATCTTCCTGCATCACGACACGGCACCGCCGTCCTGCGCTCGAAACGCTTCATCCCCGCGGAAGTCGACCCCGCATCGGACGACCGGCGCGAACTCGGTGTCGCCATCGCGGGTCTCCGTGCCGGACGGTGCCGCCTCGATATCGACGAGATTGCGGCAAGCGGCTTCCACCCACGCGCCTCCGGCGACCGAGCGCGGTGGACCGATGGTGCCGGCACGATCCTGCTGCCCCCGGCCGCGCGATCCATCGCGTTCGAGCTTGCGGCGGTGCCGTTGCTCTGGACGCCGCGGATCGGCTGAGCGGACGCCAACAAACCCGGTTGCGATTCGCAACGAGGCTGATATCGGCCATTCCGTCTTGCGCCTCGCCACAGGCCCGGGTTCGGCGTTTGGCCGTGATCTTGCATCGCTCCCCCATGATCGACCAGGCGGAGCTGACAGCAGGACGTGGACATATTGATCGCCGACACCGATCCGGCACGAGCGACGGCGCTGGCCGCGCGGCTCGCCGGCCAGACCGGGACCGGGCGCATCCGCATCGCCCCGGCCGATCAGAACCTCGCCGCGATCGTCGCGGTCGAGCAGCCGGACATCGTGATCGTGGACATGGCACGCCCGGATCGCGACAGCCTGGAGCAGTTGCGCAGTATCACGGCTCAGCTGGCCCCGGTGACGCTGTTCATCGACGAGGACGATCCGGCGTTCATGGAAGAGGCAATCGCAGCCGGGGTGGTGTCGTATCATGTCAACGCCGCCACAAACGTTGATATCAAGCCGGTTCTGCGCAGTGCGATCGCGCTGTACCGCTACGCCAGCCGGCGCGAGAAGCGGTTGGCGGCAGCGGAAGCGGAACTGGCGGACCGGCGGTTGATCGAGCGTGCCAAAAAACTGCTGATCCAGCGTGACCGGATGAGCGAGCCGGCCGCCCACCGGTTTCTGCAGCGCCGGGCCATGGAGCGACAGATGCGGCTGGCCGACGTGGCGCGCGGGTTGCTGCGGGACTCCGAGGCACCCGAGTCCGATTTGTCCGAACGCAGTTGGCCGGGCACGGAAGGGACAGGATCGTGAGTGCTCAGGGTTTACGCATCGGCATCGTGCAGTTGCTCGATAGCGCGCCGGTTCTGCTGGCGCGCGAGTTCGGATATTTCACCCAGGCCGGGCTCGACGTTACCGTGGTAATCGAACCTTCCTGGGCCAACATCGCGGACAAGCTGGCCTATGGCATGCTGGATGCCGCCGTCATTCTGGGACCGCTGGCGGTCGCGATGACATTGGGGCTTCGAGGCCGACCGAGCGCCTTGCGCTTCGCGGGCACGCTGAGCCGTAACGGCAATGCGATCGTGCTGGCGGCAGGCCGGGCGGCGGCACCCGTGCGGTTCGCCGTCGTGCATGCCTATTCCAACCACGATCTCCTGCTGCGTGACTGGATCGCCGCGAGCGGTATGGTGCCTGCTGATGCCAGCATCATCACGCTGCCGCCGCCCGATATGGTGAATGCGCTGGAACGCGGCAGCATCGACGGGTTCTGCGCCGGGGCGCCGTGGGGCAGCATCGCGGTACGGCAGGGAGCCGGGATAATTACGGCGGTCTCGGCCGATCTCGCCCCGGATCATCCGGAAAAACTGCTGGTGTTGCGTGCCGAATTCGCGGACGCGCACCCGATGGCGGCAGCGGCGCTCCGCGATGCGCTGGGTGCGGCGACGTCCCTGTGCGGCACGGCGTCGGCGCGTCGGGATCTCGCGGCGATTCTGGCGGCGCCACGTAATCTCGATCTCCCCTCATCCGTGCTCGAGGCGGCACTGACGCCCTCCGGCGGCAATCCTGTGTTCATGACCGGGGCGGCGCTGCGCCCTGCGGTGGCAGACCTGGAGTGGACGATCGCGCGGATGCAGGCCGCCGGGCATCTCGCCGGAACGGATCCCACGCAGGCGGTCGCGACGCTGATGGGAACGCCGTCGGTATCGGACTAACTATCGATCATATGATTATTTTATAGATATTTCTAGACTATAAAAGCGTCATATTAGTCCGTTCGTTCTCGTCTCGTCCTAAGTTTAGGCTGATATGCCGGTTGGCATCCTTTTTGCCTTTGTGACTTGGCACGGGGACGTGCACCGCCGCTGCCAAGGACGGTATCGGTGATCGGACGGGACGAAAGTTCCAACGCCCAGAATCGCGCGCCAACGAAGGCCGTTTGTGAACCGCAGGTTCACAGGAGTGCGACAATGAGCTTACCACGTGAAAAATCGTTCCTGAAGGCGGGCCACTGGCCCACCCTGTTCGCCGCCTTCCTGTATTTCGACATGAGTTTCATGATCTGGGTGCTGCTGGGACCGTTAGCAGTGCAGATCGGCACGGCCTTGCACCTCGACCCGGCGCAGAAGGGTTTCATGGTCGCGCTGCCGGTCCTCGCCGGCGCGCTGCTGCGGATCGTCGGCGGTTTCGCGGTCGATCAGTTCGGTGCGCGGGTGACCGCGATCGTGGCGCAACTCATCGTTATCGCGGGCCTCGCCGTGGTCGGCATTGTGGGGATCACCTCATATCATGAGGTGCTGGCGATCGGGTTGCTGCTCGGCATCGGCGGTGCCTCCTTCGCCGTGGCGTTGCCGCTGGCGTCGCGCTGGTATCCGCCCGAACATCAGGGCACCGCTATGGGCATTGCCGGGGCCGGGAACATCGGCACCGTCGTCACTGCGCTCGCGGCACCGGGGCTTGCCATCGCGATCGGCGTGAGCGGCGTATTCAGCCTGGCCGCGGCGATCATGGCCGCAACGTTGGTGGTGTTCGCGCTGATGGCGAAAAACCCGCCGACCTATCGGTTTCCGCAGCCGCTGGGGGCCTATTTCAAAGTTTTGCGGGTGGCCGACACCTGGTGGTTCATGGGGTTCTACGGCGTCACCTTTGGTGGATTCGTCGGCCTGTCAGCGTCGCTGACGTTGTATTTTCACAGCACGTATGGGCTGACGCCCGTTCACGCCGGGTTTGCAACCGCCTTATGCGCCTTCGTGGGCGGCTCGATCCGCCCCTATGGCGGGTATCTGGCCGACCGGATCGGCGGCGTCCGCGTGCTGTCGGTGCTGTATCTGGTCGCAGCGGCGGCATTGATCGTGCTCAGCATGGGAATCGGCGCGTTCTGGCCGGCGCTGGCTGTCTTCATCGTGGTGATGGCGGCGTTCGGCATGGGGGACGGCGCGATCTTTCAACTGATCCCGATGCGGTTCGGCCGCGAGATCGGCACCGCCACCGGCTTCGTCGGCATGGCAGGCGGGATCGGCGGGTTTTATCTCGCATCCAGCATGGGGTTGTCGAAGCAACTGACCGGATCGTACGGCGCCGGATTTCTGATTTTCGCAGGTCTCGCCCTGCTCGCTTTCGGTGGGCTCTCGATTGTGAAGCACCGCTGGCGCGCCGATTTCACCGCGGCCACGTCGGTCGAGGGTGCCACGGTTCGCGTTTGATCTGCCTGGAATAACGGAAGGTTAACTCAATGGATGGTTCCAACATCGTCAGGCCACGTCTCGTGGTCATTGGCAACGGTATGGCGGGGATGCGCACCGTCGAAGACATTCTCGCGATTGCGCCGGGGTATTTCGACATCACGGTGTTCGGTGGCGAGCCGCAACCGAATTACGACCGGATCATGCTCTCCCCGCTGCTCGCCGGCGGCAAGAGCTTCGCCGACATCGTGCTCAACGATTACGACTGGTATAAATCGAACAATATCCGCCTGATCGCGGGCGAGCACGTCGACTGGATCGATCGCAAGCAGCGCGTGGTGCGCGGTGCGAAGGGCAGCGAGGTGCCATACGATATGCTGCTGCTCGCAACCGGCTCGAATCCGTTCGTGCTGCCGATCCCGGGAGCGGACAAGGCCGGTGTGCTGACCTTCCGGACGGTCGCAGATGTCGAGGACATGCTGGCTGTGGTCCGGCAGGGAACCAGAGCCGTGGTGATCGGCGGCGGACTGCTCGGGCTCGAGGCCGCGCACGGGCTCAATCTGCGGGGCGCGGACGTGACGGTCATCCACCTGATGCCGACCTTGATGGAACGCCAACTCGACCCGTCGGCGGCACATCTGCTCGAGTTCGCTCTGTCCAAACGCGGCATGACGATTTTGACCGCGACCGAAACCGCCGCTTTCGAGGGCGATGAGCGGGTGAGCGCGGTGCGGCTGAAGGACGGCACCGCAATCCCCGCCGATCTGGTGGTGATGGCGGTGGGAATACGGCCGAACGCAGGGTTGGCACGTGCGGTCGGCATCGAGTGTAATCGCGGCGTCCTGGTCGATGACTGGATGCGCACGTCCGATCCCGCGATTTTCGCGATCGGCGAATGCGTCGAGCATAACGGGCAGGTGTTCGGGCTGGTCGCGCCGATTTGGGAGATGGCCAAAGTCGCGGCACGGGCCATGACCAATGCGCCCGGTGCCGGCTTCACCCCGGTTGCCAGCGTGACGCGATTGAAAGTCTCCGGCGTGGATATGGTTTCGGCCGGCGCGTTCATGGGCGACGCCACCACCGACGACATCGTGCTGCGCGATGCGGCGCGGGGGATTTATAAGCGGCTGGTGCTGCGTGAGAACCGCATCGTTGGCATGGTATGCATCGGCGATGCGCGGGATGCGGCGTGGCACTTCCAGCTGATGAAAGACGAAGCTGACATCGAGGCGTTCCGCGACAGCCTGATTTTCGGTCCCGTCGGCGACGGCCCCGCCGACCCCGACGCCGCCGTGCTGGCCATGCCGGACAATGCCGAAATCTGCGGCTGCAACGGCGTGTGCAAGGGCAAGATCGTCGCCTCGATCGGCGAATTCGGACTCGCGACGATCGAGGATGTCCGGGCCAAGACCAAGGCGTCGTCATCCTGCGGCTCTTGCACCGGGCTGGTCGAGGCGCTGCTGCGGACCACGCTGGGGGAGTCTTACGCGCCGGCGGCCGTCAAGCCGATGTGCAAATGCACGGATCTGCCGCATGACGAGGTCCGGCGGCGGATTGTCGGCGGCGCGTTGAAATCGATCGCGGCGGTGATGCAGGCCCTGGAATGGCACACGCCGGATGGCTGCGCCTCGTGCCGGCCGGCACTGAATTATTACCTGATCTGCGCATGGCCCGGCGAATATGTCGATGATCAGCAGTCGCGCTTCGTCAATGAGCGGATGCACGCCAACATCCAGAAGGACGGTACCTACTCCGTGGTGCCGCGCATGTGGGGCGGCCTGACCAGTTCGCGCGAACTGCGCGCCATCGCCGACGTGGTCGACAAATACTCGATTCCCGAAGTGAAAATAACCGGCGGCCAGCGGATCGATATGCTCGGGGTCAAACGCGAAGACCTGACGGCGGTATGGCGCGACCTGAACGCGGCGGGGCTGGTCTCCGGCCATGCTTACGGCAAGGCGCTGCGCACGGTGAAAACCTGCGTCGGTTCGGAATGGTGCCGCTTCGGCACCCAGAACTCCACCGCGATGGGCGTGGCGCTGGAACGGATGTCCTGGGGCTCGTGGTCGCCGCACAAGTTCAAGATGGCGGTTTCAGGCTGTCCGCGTAACTGCGCGGAAGCCACGATCAAGGATTTCGGCGTGATCGCGACCGAGGCAGGGTGGGACCTGCTGGTCGGCGGCAACGGCGGCATCAAGCTGCGCGGCACGGATCTGCTGTGCAAAGTCACCACCGATGCGGAGGTGATCGAATATTGCGCGGCATTCATGCAGGTCTATCGCGAGGAGGCGCGGTATCTGGAGCGCACCGCGCCCTGGATCGAGCGGGTCGGAATCGATTACGTGCGACAGCGTGTGGTCGAGGACCATGACGGGCGACGCGCTCTCGCGGCCCGGTTCCATCATGCCCAGACCTTCGCGCAGTTCGATCCCTGGGCGCAGCAATCGACCGGCCCGGAACCGGCACAATACAGCCACGTCGCGGAGCTGGTCTGATGGACGGGATGATGGCGGAGGCCGCCTATGTCGATATCGCGGCGCTCGATGATATCCCTCTGCGCGGGGCGCGCACTGTCGCAACCGGCCACGGTGATATCGCGGTGTTTCGCACCGGCGACGATACCGTGTTCGCGCTGCGCGATTCCTGCCCGCATCGGGGGGGGCCGATCAGCCAGGGCATCGTACACGGGCACGGGGTGACCTGCCCGCTGCATGGCTGGGTATTTTCGCTCGAAACCGGCGCGGCGGTGGGAGAGGATGTGCCGTGCATCGCACGGTTTCGGGTGCGGATCGAAGGAAATCGGGTCCAACTCGACATCACCGGGCCGATCGCGGCCTCATGAACACAACCTGCCCTTATTGCGGAGTCGGCTGCGGCCTGATCGCGGGGCCGGATGGATTGGTCGGGGATGAAGCGCATCCGGCCAATCGGGGGCGGCTCTGCGTCAAGGGCGCCACTCTAGGGCTGACGCTGGACGATCGGGACCGATTAACCCAGCCCAGCATCGGCGGGCGGGATACCACCTGGGCCGAGGCGCTCGATCTGGCGGCGGTCCGCTTTGCCGAAGCGATCTCCCGACATGGCCCGGATTCGGTCGCGTTCTATGTCTCGGGCCAGTTTCTGACTGAGGATTACTACGTCGCCAACAAGCTGATGAAGGGGTTCATCGGCAGCGGCAACATCGATACCAATTCGCGCCTCTGCATGGCGTCGCCGGTGGCTGCGCATATCAGGGCATTCGGCGAGGATCTGGTACCCGGCATATACGACGATTTCGATCAGGCCGATCTGATCCTGTTCACCGGCTCGAACGCGGCGTGGTGCCATCCCGTGCTGTTCCAGCGGGCGTTGCGTGCGCGCGAGGCACGCGGGACCCGGATCGTGGTGATCGATCCCCGCCGCAGCGCAACCGCCGAACTGGCGGATCTCCATATTCCGATCGCGCCGGGTGGCGACCTCGCATTGTTCGCTGCCCTGCTCGCGGTATGTGCCGAACGCGGCATGCTCGATCACCGCTTCATCCGCGAACACACCAGCGGGTTCGACGCGGCCCTGAGTGCCGCCCGTACTGCCGGCCACGGCATCGATGACGCCCTGTTCGCCACGCTTGCCGAATGGGTCGTCGCCACACCCCGGATGATCACGGCGTTCTCCCAGGGCGTCAATCAATCCGCGATCGCAACCGACACGATCAGCGCGATCATCAACCTGCACCTCGCGACCGGGCGGATCGGCAAACCGGGGGCCTGCCCGTTTTCGCTCACCGGCCAGCCGAACGCGATGGGCGGACGCGAAGTGGGCGGCTTGGCAAATCAACTTGCGGCTCATCTGGGATTCGATGATCCGTCCCATCACGATCAGCTCGCGCGATTCTGGAATGCGCCGCACCTCGCAAGGCACCCCGGGCTCAAAGCGGTCGATCTGTTCGATGCCGTGCACGACGGTCGGATCAAAGCGTTGTGGATCGCCGGGACCAATCCCGCCGAATCGCTACCCCGCAGCAACCATGTGCGGGAGGCGCTGGCACGGTGCCCGACCGTGGTGGCCGCCGATTGCTGGGCGACCGCGACCACGGCGCGCGCGCATATCGTGCTCCCGGCGGCGGGATGGTCCGAGAAGGACGGCACCGTGACCAACTCCGAACGGTTGATATCACGCCAGCGCGCCTTTCGGTCGGCACCCGGCGAGGCGAAGCCCGATTGGTGGATGTTCGCCGAACTCGGCCGCCGGCTGGGCCACGGGCCAGCGTTCGATTTTCCGAATCCGGCAAGCATTTTCCGCGAACATGCGGCGCTGTCGGCATTCGAGAACGCGGGCGAACGGGTGTTCAATCTGGCAGCCCTCACGAACATTCCGGATGAGGATTACGACGCGTTACGCCCCCTGCACTGGCCGATCGGCCCGGCAGACCATCGGCTGCTCGGGGACGGGCGGTTCAGCACCGGGGATCAGCGAGCGCGGTTCGTGCCGACCATTGCACCGGCGTCCGAAGCGACGCCGATGATGACGCTCAATACCGGGCGGCTGCGCGATCAATGGCACACCATGACGCGGACCGGTCGCGTGCCGGAATTGATGGCGCATCGGTCACACGCGGCACTCGAGATCGCACCGGAAGATGCCGCTGCATCCGGCCTCGCCAGCGGTGATCTGGTGGCGGTGACCAGCAATCATGGCACGATCACCCTGACGGCGGTGGTGGACCCGGGGCAACGTCGCGGCTCGGCATTCGCCGCCATGCACTGGACCGAGGGGCAGGGCAGCGCGGGCACGGTCAACCAACTGATCGGCAGCACCTGCGACCCGGCTTCCGGCGAGCCGGCCTACAAACACGGCCAGGCCAGCCTGCGCCGGATCGCTGCGCAATGGCATGGCATCGCGCTTGGCCGGGCGGCGCTCACCGGGCGAGTGAATACCCTGCATGCAGGTTGCTGGGCGCGCACACCGCGGGCCGACGGGTTGATGCACCTGCGGTTCACCGGCACGGCACCACTGGCGCTTGGTGCGACCGGCCGCGCAGTCGCAACCGCACTCCTCGATCTTCCGGAGGGGCTGGAGAGTCTGGACTATGCCGATCTCCGGCGCGGTGTATTCCGGCTCGCAGTCCTGAAGCGCGGCACGGTGCAGTTGCTGCTGCACGTCGCGCGCGATACCGCCGCGCTGCCGACCGTCGAGGCGCTGGAGGCCTTATTCGGGCAGTCCTGGCCGGAACCCGACGCCGGACGGTTACTGATCGGGCTCGGCGCGCCACGACTTTCACCGGCGGGGCGCATCGTCTGCGTGTGTCATCAGGTGACCGAGCCCGCGATCCGCGCCGCGATCGCCACCGGGCGGCTCGGCACGGTCGAGGCGATCGGGCTGGCGACGCTGGCCGGGACTGGCTGCGGGTCCTGCGTCTCGGAATTGAAGGGATTGCTGCGCCACGAACTCGTCGCAGCTGAATAGATGAGCGGTCGAAAGACGTCTGTGAGCAAATGCACGGGCGTTGTCAGCGGCATGAGCCCGGAATCAGAGAGTTTTTTCTTCGTTGAAAAAAAGCAGCGCCTGCCTTGCCTCATTCGATATGCCTTGCCTCATCCGATATGAGTTCACGAACGGCCGGGTTCAGCCGACACCTTGATGCGCCTCGTCCCATGAAATGAGGTGCTTGCGGTCGCGGCGGATCACCTGGCCGGGAACCGCAAGCTCGATCCGCCTCAGTGCATCGCGGACCGCCGCCGCATCGATCAGTTTGGGCGGCGTTTGATGTGCCAGCACATAGGCGTACCGGTTCGCCCCCGGCGGGAACGGATCATCCGGCCCGAGCGAAGTCCGTCCGGGCGGAACCGGCGGTTTCAGCGGAATCCGGAAGCGCTTGCTCACTGCGGCCAGCGCGGTGCCTTTCAACGGCGGAATCCCGAACAGCGGGCCCATCTGGCGGATAATACTGCCCACGACCGGTGCTGCGACATAACCGCCCGTGGTGAAGCCATAACAGAAATGCTGCATCTTTTTGGTCGGCTTCGGATGGATTACCATGGCGTAGACGACGTAGCGCGGATGATCCGCCGGGAAGATCGCGATGAACCCGGCGTCGTTCAGCCGGTTGTAATATCCCCCGCTCGGCCGCACCACCTGCGCCGTACCGGTCTTGCCGCCAACAAGGTAGCCATGGACCCGCGCATAGATCCCAGTGCCCGACAGCACCACGTCGCGCATCAGATTGCGCATCACGACCGATACGTGCCGCCGCATCACCCGCACACCGCGGCGGGGTGGCGCGCCGGGCTGTCGGGCGAGCAAGGTCGGGCGGTAGAGGATGCCGCCGTTGACGATGGCATCCTCGGCGTTGACCAGTGTCATCGGCGCCATGGCGATCCCGTTGCCGAACGAGACCGTCATGGTGGTCAGCATCCGCCAGTCGGCCTTGGGATGCCAGATCGGCGGCTGTACCCCCGGAAGCTGGATCGGCGGCGGCTTGAAGAAGCCGAGGTTGCGCAGCCAGGCCCGCTGAAGCTTCGGCCCCATGATGGTCGCGATCCGCGACGTGCCGATCACCGAGGAATAGGCGAGAATCGCCGGCATCGCGAGCCAGTAGGTCACCGGTTCGTAGTCGCGGATCACGAAGCCGTCGAGCGAGAGCGGGTGGCTGGTATTGAACCGGTCCCAGTAATGCATCATCCCCGACTGCATCGCCCCGGCGAGTGTGACCACCTTCATCATCGAGCCCGGCCCGTAATCCCCGGAGACGCAGCGGTTGAACAGCAGGGACGGATTGACCGTGTGCAGATCGTTGGCGTTGTAGTCGGGCAGGCTCACCATTGCGAGGACCCGCCCGGTCATCGATTCGACGATGCTGCACGCCCCCTGCGCCTTATAGTCAGACACCGCCGTCGCCAGCGCTTTGTGAACGATGTTTTCGAGTGCGACCGAGATCGACAGCCGCAACGGCCGTCCCGGGTCTGCGGTCAGACGCTTGTTGAAATAGCGTTCAACGCCACTGATCCCCTGCTGGCCCGGCGTCACGCCGCCCAGGATATGCGCCGCGATATCGTCGTTGGGATAATGCCGCGCCCACGTACGCTGGAAATAGATGCCGGGAATACCGAGCCGGTTGACTGCGAGTTCCTGCGCCGAGGTCAGGAAACGATCGAGATACACGAAACCATAATGCCGATTGCTGAGCCGCGCGCGCAGAGTCTCCCGGTTCAGGAACGGCAGGACGGAACGCAGCAGGCGGGTATCGCGCGCGGGGTTCGTGATCTGCTTCGGATTGGCGAACAAGGCGGCACTCGGCAGCGATACCGCAAGGATCTTGCCCGACCGGTCGAGGATCGGCGCGCGGTCCGGTGGCGGGATCGTGGCGGTCAGATCGGGGCGCGTCGCGGCGATGACCACTGGATTGGGCAGGACCGGCGCGATCACGGTCGCAAGAACGAGCTTCCCTGCGAGCACGGCGTATATGGCCACGAAGCAAACCATGCCGAACACCAGCCGCCAGCGGAACCGCCCGTGCCAGCGACCGCCCGGCTGAAGATCCGCTGGGTTCAAAGGTTGGCGACGGCGGTCTTGCGGGCGAGGAACCAGGCGTCGAGCGCGGTTTTCATCGACCGCGCGAGCCGCATCCGGAAGGCATTGGTGCGCAAGGCGGCCTCATCCTCCGGGTTCGACAGGAACGCGGTTTCGATCAGCACACTTGGAATCGCCGCCGATTGCAGAACCACGAAGGTGGCATGCCGTGCCGGATTCTGCAGCATGTCGACGCTACGGGCCAGGGAGCCCACCATCTTGCTCTGCAACAGATGCGATTGCGCCTTGGTGCTCTGATCCATCAGGCTGAACAAAATGCGCGAGACCTGCGGCGAAACCCCGTGGAACGTGGGGTTCGAGATCCGCTCGACGCTGTTCTCCGTTTTCGCGATTTCGGCCGCAAGCGGGTCGGATGGGGTGTTGGAAAAAGTGAACACGCTGGCCCCGCGCACCACGGTGTTCGGAGCAACCGAGTTGGCATGAACCGACATCAGCACGGCCGCCTTGTGCGTCTCCGCAATCCCGACCCGCTCGGTCAGCGGCAGGAACACGTCGCTGGTGCGGGTCATCAGCACGTCATATCCGCCGCGCGCGAGCGCATTGCGGAAATCCCACGCCGTCGCCAGCGCGATGTCCTTCTCGTACAGATTGCCGGCACCGATGCAGCCGGGATCGCGGCCACCATGCCCGGGGTCGATCACCACCAACCGGCTCGACGGTGGCATGGCGCGCACGGCGGGCAACCGGCCCGGACCGCGCTGCGCCGCCTGAGCCAATCCCATCTGCATCCATAACGGTACCGAAAGTGTCGCCCTGATTCCCGCATCCAGAACGAATCGCCGTGAAAATATCATGATCAGCTCACCCTGTTCCCGATGAGGCAAGACAATGCCTCGACACGTATGCCTTATACTCCACCATTCTATCAGCAAGTCACGTTAAACCGCCGGTATTAAACAGAAATTTGATAGTACTTCATATATCCGACATTGCACGCGAATGTGATCCCCGATCGTTTTTCAGTATTCATACGGCAAACAACAGCGCCGATTGGACCGCGCGATATCGTGAACGCCCGATTTTCGTGATCGTGCGGAATGCCGTTGACGATCCGGATCGCTTCGACGTTACATGCCTCGCACCTATTCCGGTGAGGAGGAAATCGTCATGAAACCCGTGATGTCTCGTCTGATGAAACTGGCTCTCGGCGCGATCTCGGTTGCCGCGCTCGGAACCATCGCGTTACCACCCGCACACGCGGCGGGAGTGCCACCGGCACATTCTCTGGCGCAGGCGGCCCTGCAAGGGCAGCATATCTTCAACCATGACAAATTCGGTGGCGTCCGGACATGTTCGGCCTGCCATGTCAACGGCGGCACCACCATCGGGCACCTGCCGAACGGTACCAAAATCCCGAGCCTCATGGGCGTCGCGGCAGAGTTTCCGCGCTATAATCCCGCAGCCCATCGTGTCGTGACACTCGGACAGCAGCTCGATCACTGCATCACCGGCGGATTGCAGGGCAAGCCCCCTGCGGCAAACAGTGCGCAGATGACGGATCTGGTGACCTACCTCACGAAATTATCGAAGGGCTCAATCATGGGGAAGCAATTCAAATAAGCCTCCAACACCCGCGCAGGCCCTACCCCAGCAATCGCCCGATCACCCGGGCGGTATAATCGACCACCGGAATGATCTTGCCGTAATTGATCCGGGTCGGCCCGATCACCCCGATCGCGCCGACGATCCGGTCATTCCGATTACGCGCCGGTGCCACCACCATCGACATCCCCGACGCCCCGAACAGCCCGCTCTCGGCACCGATGAAAATCCGCACCCCATCCGATCGTTCAGCCAGTTCCAGCAGCTTCAGCATGGTCTCCTGCGCCTCCAGCCGCTCGAACAGCTGCTGCAACGAGGCCAGTTTCTCGACCTGATCGATATCCGCAAGCAATCGCCCCTGCCCGCGCACGATCAGCGAACCGCCCCGCCCTTCACCTGACCATGTCGCCAACCCGGCTTCGACAATCCCCGCCGCGATCGAATCCAGCGCGGACCGATCGGCCTTCATGTCGGCCGCCACCCGCTGCCGCAGATCCGCGAGCGACAGGCCGGAGAGCTGCGCATTCAGATAATTGCTCGCCTCCTGCAAAGCCGATGGCGGCAGGCCCACCGGTGTTTCGATCACCCGGTTCTCCACCTGCCCATCCGCCGAAACCAGCACCACCAGCGCCCGGCCCGAACTCAGCGGCACGAATTCGATATGCTTGACCGCCCCTTCCGATTTAGGCGCCAGCACGATCCCCGCCGCCGATGACAGCCCCGACAGCAAGGTCGATGCCTCGGTCAGCGTGTCCTGCACCGAGCGCCCCGATTGCGCGAGGACCGCTTCGATCCGCTCGCGCTCCTCATCCGATAATTCGCCGAAATGCAGCAACCCGTCGACGAACAGCCGCAGCCCGCGATCGGTCGGCAGCCGCCCCGCCGAAATATGCGGCGCGAACAGCAACCCCGCATCCGTCAGGTCCGCCATCACGTTGCGGATCGTCGCGGGCGACAGCCCCATCGGCAACAACCGTGACAGGGTCCGGCTGCCCACAGGCTCACCGGTCTCGACATATTGCTCGACGATTTCCCGCAGCACCGCCGCCGAGCGCGCGTCGAGCCCCGGCGGCATCTTGGTCGGCGCACCCGACTGGAAACTGCGTGTATTGCGCGGCGGTGACTGGTCCATTGCCTCAGAAGAGGCTATCGCGGGGCGGAAATCAAGCGGATCGTCGCATGCAAAGACCGTTCGTTCTCTGCTGCGTGCCGATGAAGCGACCGTGCGGTTAACTCATACATGTGTTCTTCGGACACGACGTCTTCCTCCTCACCTTCCCTTCGGAGCCTCAATGACCCGTCCCAGCAACCGTACCGCCAGCGCGCTCCGCCCCGTTGAAATCGTCACCGGGTTTTCCCATCACGCCGAAGGCTCCGCCCTCATCCGCATGGGCGGCACCGAAGTGCTGTGCGCCGCCAGCGTCGAGTCCCGCGTCCCCGGATTCCTGCGCAACACCGGCCTTGGCTGGGTCACCGCCGAATACGGCATGCTGCCCCGCGCCACCCATACCCGCGGCGACCGTGAAGCCGCGCGCGGCAAGCAGTCCGGCCGCACCCAGGAAATCCAGCGCCTGATCGGCCGCAGCCTGCGCGCCGTGATCGATCGTAAACTGCTCGGCGAAATGAGCATCACCCTCGATTGCGATGTGCTGAACGCCGATGGCGGAACCCGCTGTGCCGCCATCACCGGCGCCTATGTCGCTCTCGCCCTCGCGATCCGCAAGCTCCAGGCCAACAACATCCTCAAGGCTGACCCGCTCATCGGCCAGGTCGCCGCCATCTCCTGCGGCATCTATGAAGGCATCCCGGTCCTCGACCTCGACTACGCCGAAGACTCCAATGCCGAAGCCGATGCCAATTTCATTCTCACCGCCGCCGGCGGCATCATCGAAATCCAGGCCACCGCCGAGAAAGCGACGTTCGATGAGGCGGCGTTCACCACGCTGCTCGGCCTTGCCCGCACCGGCACATCGGCCCTGTTCGCCGCCCAGAACGCCGCGCTCGATGCTGCCTGAACCGTGGCGTCTCCGCACCGGCCAGCAGTTGGTCATTGCGACCCATAATAGTGGCAAACTCGCCGAATTCGCGGCGCTGATGGTGCCTTACGGGCTCGATTGCACCTCCGCCGCCGCGCTCGGCCTGCCCGAACCGGTGGAGGACGCCCCCGATTTCGCCGGCAACGCGAAAATCAAGGCGCTCGCCGCCGCCAAATACAGCGGCCTTCCCGCACTCGCCGATGATTCCGGTCTGCTGGTCGCGGCCCTCCACGGGGCACCCGGTGTCCGCTCCTCACGCTACGCGAACGAGGCCGGCGGCTATCCGCAAGCCATGGCGGCGATCGTCGCCGCCAGCCGCACCAACGACCACGCCGCCTTCGGCTGTGCCCTCTGCCTCGCGATGCCCTCGGGCGAAACCGCGACCTATCTCGGCTTCTGCCATGGCCGGATCGCACCCGAGCCACGCGGCGCAGGTGGTTTCGGCTACGACGCCATTTTCATCCCGATCGGCTCGAATCGGCGTTTCGCCGAGATGAGCGAGGCGGAAAAATCCACGGTCAGCCATCGCGGCCGCGCCGTGAGGCAATTCATCGCGGCGCATTGCTGCTGACCGTTGATTGGCCGATCGTCCCGTAAAGATGACGGGTGATCACGATATGTCAGCGCCAAATCCCGGCGTATCGCGAAGCGGCGGCATGGACCGCAACGCTGCGATATCGGGGATCGGACGGGCAAGCGCGGGATCGCCTTGCGCAATCGTCTCGATCGCCGCAGCAACCGCGATGGTCATGGCGTCGGTATGGCGGGCCGTGATGATCTGGACCCCGAAAGGCATTCCGTTGTCATCCCGCCCCAGCGGCAGCGACAACGAGGGATGGCCGGCGAGCGTGACCGCATAGGCCAGCGCGAGCCAATGATAGTACGATCGGGTCGCCACCCCGTCGATCTCGGTGGGGAATAATTCGGTCCATGGTCGCGGCGCAGTCGTCACGCTGGGCGCGATCAGCACGTCGTAACGCTGAAAGAAGGCCTGCCACGCCTGATATATGTGTGTCTGGATCGTCATCGCGCGTGCGACATCGGCGGCGCTGTAGCCGAGCCCCTCCTCGACATTGGCGCGGATATTGGCACCCAACCGGTTCGGATCGCTCCGGAACGTCGCCCCGAAACCCGCGAGAAAATTCACCGCGCGCAGCACGGCAAACGCATCGTCCGCGCCGGCACAGTCCGGTGCCGCCGGCTCCGCATGAGCGAATGCCGGCGCGAGTTGCGCCATCCGCGCCGCGAACAGGTCACGCACCGCCCGCGAGGTCGGCGCAAACCCGAAATCGGCGGTGAAGGCCACCCGCAACCTTCCGGTATCCACCGTGCCGACCCGCAGCGGATCGAGCGGCGCGGCCAGCATGTCACGCGGGTCATAACGCCCGATCGCGCCGAGCATCAGGGCCAGATCCGGCACGGTACGCGCCATCGGGCCGAGAACCGAAAGACCGGATGCGCCGAGTTGCCGTTTCTCGGAGGGCACCAGCCCCGCCGAAGGCCGCATCCCCACGATCCCGCAGAATGCCGCCGGATTGCGCAGGCTGCCGCCCATATCGGAGCCGGTTGCCAGTGGTACCATGCCGGTGGCGAGCGCCACCGCCGATCCGCCTGAGGAACCGGCCGCCGATTTCAGCGGGTCGAACGGGTTTCCGGTGGCACCGTAAACCGCATTGATCGTATTGGCCCCCGCGCCGAATTCCGGAGTATTGGTCTTGCCGAATATAATGCCGCCGGCGCTGCGGATTGCGGCGACCAGCCCCTGATCGGTTTGCGGCACATGGTCGCGAAACATCGGACTACCATAGGTCGTGCGCAGGCCGGCGGTATCTTCCAGATCCTTGACGCCGACCGGCAGCCCATGAAGCGGGCCGAGCGTCGCCCCGGCCATCACGGCGGTCTCGGCGTCGCGCGCCGCGCCGAGGGACCGCTCGAAGTCGCGCGCCACCATCGCATTCACCGCATGATCGACCGCCTCAACCCGGGCAATGCAACTCGAAACCAGTTCCACCGGTGACAGGCCGCGCGCCCCGATCAGTCGCCGTGCTTCGGTTGCCGTCAGATCGCACGGTTCCATCCTCGCCTCCGTTCCAGAAGGCAACACTCTGCCATCACCGTCGCATCGGGTTCAACCCCAGAGGATTTACGGCGAACGCCCTTCGACGCGGCTGCGTCGGGGGCTATCGGTCAGCGGGTCGCAAGGCCGGGTCGAACACCGTAATATTCGTCGACCTGATGGCCATAGACCCCGTCCGACCAATCCGGCGCCGCGCTCGTCGCGTAGGAGGGGCCACCTTCGAGCCGGTCTCGGTCGAGATCGACGACATAGCCACCCTGGCGCGGGTCGTAATTCAGCAGCTCCCAGGGCAGTGGGTGATAATGCTCGCCCAGTCCGAGAAAGCCACCGAACGACATGATCGCGTAATCGACCCTGCCACTCCGCTTGTTGATCATCACGTCATAGATCGAGCCGATCGAATCGCCCTGCGTGTTGTAAACGCGGGTGCCGTTGACCTTGCTGGCCGCAATCAGGCTCCGTGTCTCGCTCAACGAGGATTCATCGGTGGCTGTCGCCATCTGCGGATGGCCTGCCGTCACTGGATTGAAACCGCTCATGGCGTTCCCCTTCATCGTTTCACGCGGCGAATTGCCGCGCCCTTACGATGTTGGAGGGAATGACACGCAATACGATGCCGGCGGGATGAAACCTCGGACATGAGCGATCCATGCCGGACCCGCCCGGGCCTAATAGCCCATGGCGCAACCATCCTTGCGCGGATCCGACCCCCCGGTGAGCACACCCGCCTGACGATCGATCAGGATCGCCTGGCCGCCACCATGGGGCCGCCTGGTCATGGTGATCTGGTGGCCCCTCTGCGTCAGCCCGTCGATCGTGGCTTGCGGAAATGTCGGTTCGAGTTCCAGCATCCCGGCATAGGGAAACGCCCGCGGCAGGTCGATCGCCTGCTGGATGTCGAGCCCGTAATGACGCAGATTGGTCAGGAACCAGGATTGCCCCATCGGCTGGTAATGCCCGCCCATCACGCCGAACGGCATCACGGCATGACCGTCCTGCGTGGCCATGCCGGGGATGATCGTGTGCATCGGGCGTTTGCGCGGGGCGATGCAGTTGGGGTGGCCGCGTTCCAGCCGGAAGCCGAGGCCGCGATTATGCAGGATCACCCCGGTATCGCCCGCCAGAATCCCCGATCCGAAACTCTCGAAGGTCGAATTGATGAACGAGCACGCGTTGCCCGCCTCATCGACGACACAGAGATACACCGTATCCCGATGCGCGGGCAGGAGCGCCTCGCCCGCGCGGGGCAGGTCGGTCATGGCCACGTCGTCGCGGATCAGGCTGCGCAGCGAGGCGAGGTAATCGTCGCTCAGCAGATGATCCACCGGCACCGCCGCCTGCTCGGGGTCGGCGAGCAGGGCGTCGCGATCCCGATAGACCAGCCGTGCCGCCTCGATATGGCGATGCACCCGGATTGGTCCGAGCGGCCCGTCAGGCGCAGGACCGAAGCCTTCGAGGATACCGAGCAGCATGAGAGCCAGCAGCCCCGAGCCGTTGGGCGGGCATTCCCAGATCGTCAGCCCGTCGAACGCGCGCTTGATCGGCCTGACGAACCGGGCTGCGATGCGCCCTTCGCTGAAATCCGCTTCGGTATGCAGCCCTCCCCGCGCGCGCAATTCCGCGACGAGTGCGGCGGCGACCGGTCCTTCATAGAAGCCACGCGCCCCGTTCGCCGCGATCGACCGCAGGGTGGCGGCGAGTTCCGGCTGGCGGACCAGTGTGCCGACACCGGGCGCATGGCCATTCGGCAGCAGGGCGTGTGCCCCCGCCCGGCGCAGCTTGTCTTCGGAATTCGCCCAATCCGCCGCCACGCGCGGGCTGACCGCAAAGCCCGCCTCGGCATAATAGATCGCGGGGGCGAGAGCCGCGGCCAGTCCCCGCCTGCCATGGGCTTCGAGCAGTGTCTCCCACGCCCCCACCGCGCCGGGGATGGTGACGCCGTGCGGCGAGGTTGCCTCCAGGCTCGATATGCCATGCGCCTCGTAATGATCGATCGTGGCCGCAGCGGGCGCGCGACCCGAGCCGTTCAGCGCGATCACGTCCGGACTGCCGGCCTCTTTATAGAGGCAGAAGCAATCGCCGCCGATCCCGGTCGATTGCGGTTCGACCACACCGAGCAGCGCTGCTGCGGTCACCGCGGCATCCAGCGCATTGCCACCCGCCCGCAGCGCATCGAGGGCCGCCAGCGTCGCCACCGGCATCGAGGTCGCGGCCATAGCGCGACCGGCATAGACCGCGCTGCGGCCAGGGATGTGAAAATCGCGCATGGGTGTTCCTTTGGCTGTCCTCGCGCGAATGTGCCTCAGCCAAGCCCGGCTCGGCAACGGTACCTGACGCGGATCAGGCCGTCCGGCTGCGGCTGAACGGCACCAGACGGCGCTGATCGGTGTCCCACAAAGCCAGCCGGGCGCAGCGCAGGCTCGACCAGAACGTGAGGCGCGGGGCCACCTGAAACGCAGGATTGGCTTCGTGGCAGGCGCGCAGCCGGTAATTCGGAATCCGGCTCGACAGATGATGGATATGATGAAACCCGATATTGCCGGTCATCCAGTGCAGGATGCGCGGAAGGTCGTAAAACGACGCCCCTTCGAGCGCGGCACTCCGAAAGTCCCACTCGGGCCGGCTCTCCCAATAAGTGTGCTCGAACTGGTGCTGGATATAGAACAGCCAGACCCCGATGGTCGCGGCCATCACCATCATCGGCAGCCACCCCACCAGCACCGCGACTGGCCCGAGCGTGACGAACAGAATAGCGACCAGCGCGAGAAGGGCGGCATTGGTGCCCAGCACGCTCGCCCATTCGCGCCACCGCCGCGCGGGATGACCGAACGGGATACGGTTCTTGATCACGAACAGCCATACCGGTCCGAGGCCGAACAGCACGGCGGGATGGCGATAGAGCCGGTAGCCCGCCCGCCGCCAGCGCGACAGGGCACGATATTCCGCGACGGTCAGGGTGTTGACGTCGCCAATCCCGCGCCGGTCCAGATTGCCGGTATTGGCATGATGCACCGCATGGGCCGCGCGCCAGGCGGTGTAGGGCGTCAGTGTCAGCACGCCGAGCACGAGACCGAGCGCATCATTCGCCCAGCGAGGCGCGAAAAAGGAGCCGTGGCCGCAATCGTGCTGAAACATGAACAGCCGCACCACCAGCACCGCTCCCACCGGAAGCAGCAACAGCGCGATCCAGTAGCCATGATCGAGTGCCACCAACAGCAATCCCATCACTGCCAGAAACGGCAGCAGCGTGGTGAGCAGTTGCGCCAGAGCCAGCCGGCTGTCGGGTTTCAGGTAGGGCGCGATCATCGTGCGCCACGAAACATCTGTTGTCATGAACCGGTTCGATCGAACGAGGGGAGCAATTGGCGCAACGGACCGGCGTTGCAACCGCTTTTCCGGCCGCCCATATCCGCTGCCATGATCATATCTCGGAACCAACCGGTTGTCGATCAATCGGGGTGCGCGATCGCGGCACTGTCATCGGCCCGGCTTCCATGCTTTGCTCACGGTCGATCCAGAAGCTGACCAAGGATGATTTCGGTGCCAGATCCCTATGAGACCCTGGGCGTTGCCCGTGATGCGAGTGCGGAGGACATCCGCCGTGCCTATCGCAAGCTCGCCAAGACCAGCCATCCCGACCTCAACCCCGGGGATGCCGCTGCGGAGGGCAAGTTCAAGCAGATTTCCGCCGCGCATCATCTGCTGTCCGATCCCGACAAACGCGCCCGGTTCGACCGTGGCGAGATCGACGCCGAAGGCAACGAAGCGCCACCCCGGCCCCGCTACCGCGACTACGCCCAGGCCGATGCCGGCCAGCGCTACGGCACCGGCGGCGCCTCAACCGGCGCCAACTGGAACGCGTCCGATTTCGAGTCGATCTTCGGCACCATGTTCAACGATCCGGGCGGCCGACCCCGCCAGGGACCGATTCGGGGGGCGGATGCCCAATTCACCCTTGCGGTCGGGTTCCTCGATGCCGTCAACGGCACAACGACAAGGATCACCCTGCCGGACGGCGGAACACTCGACGTCCGGATCCCGCCCGCGACCGATGACGGGACCATATTGCGGCTGCGGGGCAAGGGCGGTCCCGGCCATGCCGGCGGGCCGGCGGGCGATGCGCTGATCGCGGTTCATGTAACCCCGCACCGGTTCTTCCGCCGCGATGGTCAGGACATAAGGCTCGACCTGCCCGTCACCATCGCGGAAGCCGTACTCGGCGGACCGGTTGAAGTGCCGACCCCCGGCGGCCCGGTCCGGATGCGCATCCCGCCCGCCTCGGACAGCGGTGCCGTCCTGCGCCTGCGCGGTCGTGGTGTTCCGGGCCGGGGCAACACGCCCGCCGGTGATCTCTACGCAACCTTGAGCATCGCGATCGGCAAGCCCGATCCGGCACTCGAGGCATTCCTGCGCGAGTGGAAACCCGCAACGGCCTTCAACCCCCGCGCCGGCATGGAGGCGGAACCGTGATCACCATCGACGTCGTCATCCGGACCGTGGAAGGCCTCGACCGTCACGACCTCGAACGCTGGATCGACAATCGCTGGGTCCGCCCCGACCCGACCAGCGATGGCTTCATATTCCGCGCCATCGACCTCGAACGGGTCCGGCTGATCCATGAATTGTCGCGCGAGCTGCAGGTCAACGACGACGCCTTGCCTGTCGTCCTGTGCCTGCTCGATCAGGTTTATGCCCTGCGCCGCCAGTTGCACGACGTGGCAAGCGCGATCCGCCATACGGCACCGCCCGAGGTTGGCGTCGCCCTGATCACGTATCTCGAACGCGCCGGGGCCGGGACCAAGCGCTGATCGTCCGCCCGCCATTTGACATCCGCGCCGATCTGCGACACCCGAACCCGATGCGTCATTTTCTCGATTTCGAAAAGCCGGTCGCCGAGCTGGAAGCCAAGATCGAAGAGCTGCGCCGGATGACCGATCCCGGCGAGCTCAACATCGCCGAGGAGGTCGCCCAGCTATCCGAAAAGGCGGAACGCCAGCTTCGCAACCTTTACGGCAAGCTGACCCCCTGGCAGAAAACCCAGGTCGCGCGCCACCCCGAACGCCCCAAAGCGACCGACATGATTGCGGGGCTGATCACCGAGTTCACCCCCCTCGCCGGTGATCGCGCCTTCGCGGAGGATGCCGCGATCATTGCCGGGCCAGGCCGTTTCGAAGGCGAGCCGGTCATGGTCATCGCGATCGAAAAGGGTTCCGATCTCGATTCCCGCCTCAGGCATAATTTCGGATCGCCCCGTCCGGAAGGCTACCGCAAGGCGCGCCGGCTGATCGAACTTGCCGGGCGCTTCGGGCTACCGGTCCTGTCCTTCGTCGATACGTCCGGCGCCTATCCGGGCATCGACGCCGAGGCCCGCGGCCAGGCCGAGGCGATCGCCCGCGGCATCGAAGCCTGCCTCGCCGCACCGGTGCCGTTCATCGCCACCATCATCGGCGAGGGCGGCTCGGGCGGCGCCATCGCGATTGCGGCCGCCGATGTCGTGCTGATGTACGAGCATGCGATCTATTCGGTCATTTCGCCCGAAGGCTGCGCCGCCATTTTATGGGAGGACCGCACGATGGCCGCCCAGGCCGCCGAAGCGATGAAAGTCACCGCCCAGGATCTCAAACGCCTCGGTATCATCGACCGGATCGTCCCGGAACCGCTCGGCGGCGCGCATCGGGCACCGGCAGTCGCGGTCGCCCAACTCGGCGAGGCGATCGCGGCCGTACTCGCCCCGCTGAAAACCATGACGCCGGAAGCGTTGCGCACCAAACGGCGGGAAAAATTCCTGGCGATGGGTCAGATCGCCGGACTCTGACGCCCTCAGGCGGTAATCGTCCTGGCGAACACGCTTCGCCCCGCCATGTCGATGAAATCGAGCTGCGCCGCCGCGCCGCTGACCGCCACGCTCAAAAACCCATGATCACCCGAACAATACCCGGCGCGGCTCGGCAGTCCCGGTTGATAAGTATGCGACCCCGCCCCGGTCGTGACATACGAAATTCCGGTCATCTCGACATACTGCATCGAATGATCGTGCCCATTGATGTAGAGCGGCACCTTATGACGGCGCAACACCGGCTCCAACGCCGCGATCATGTCCGGCTGGTCGTGCCCGTGACCGCCGAGCGCGGTATAGAGCGGGTGATGGCCGATTACTATTCTCCAGCGCGCCTGCGAGCGGCCCAGAGCGGCGTCCAGCCACACCAACTGCGCCTTGGGGTTCTGCCCGGAAATATCAGTCACCGTCCCGATATATTTGCGGATGAACGGGGAGCTGTCGAGATAGAAGATATCGACGCCGCCATCGCGGCCCGATGCGGTGCGGGTATAGTATCGGCTCGGCATCTGCCAGCGCGACGAAACTCCCGAATAGGCGATCTGAGCCTCGACATCGCCGCGATAATCGTGATTGCCGAGAATAACGTGCCATGGCCGATGTAACGCGGCCTCGGAATAGACATCCTCGAAACTGGTCCTGAACTGAGGATCGCTCAGCCCGGTCACGCCGGATTCATAAAAATTATCGCCAGCCGAGACGATGAACGCAGGATTGGAGGCGACGGCGGCTGCCGCCATGGCACGCCCCACGGCGCGCTGGTGATGCTTGCCATTGCGCCCCCAGTCCCCGATCACGAAAAACCGCGTTTCCGGCGTAGCGGCCGCCGCAACCGCAGGCGCGCCGGCAAGAAGAGAGACCGCCCCGAGTTCGGCCCCCGATTCCAGAAAGCGCCGCCGTGAAATGCCTGTGCCTGACCTGCTCATATGCGCGTCCCTGTCCATGTAGGCGTTCGGAAGTGATGCTGACCTATAACAGCCAGGGCCGCGTGTCATATGACAGTTACGCGTCAGCCTGCGAGTTTCGCCGCGATCTCGGCGACATGCCTGCCCTGCGCCCGGGCGATCGCCAATTCGTTACTGCTCGGTTGGCGCGATCCATCGCCGTTGGCCAGCGTGGTGGCACCATAGGGCGACCCGCCGGTAATCTCGTTCATATTGGTGAGTTCCGGCACCGAATACGGCACACCGACCACGACCATGCCGTGATGAAACAGCGTGGTATGGAACGACGTGATCGTGGTCTCCTGCCCGCCATGCTGCGTGCCGGTCGAGACGAACACCGATCCCACCTTGCCGACGAGCGCCCCTTTCGCCCACAACGCCCCGGTCTGATCGAGAAAGTTCCGCATCTGCCCGCACATGTTGCCGAAGCGGGTGGGTGTGCCGAAAATGATCGCGTCGTACTCCGCGAGTTCCGCCGGCGCCGCGACCGGCGCCGCCTGATCGGTCTTGGCATGGATCGAAGCCGCAACATCCGGCGGCATGGTCTCCGGCACCCGCTTGACCGTCACCTCGGCACCGGCAGCCTTCGCCCCCTCGGAAACGGCATGCGCCATCGTCTCCACGTGTCCCCACGTGCTGTAATAGAGAACCAAAACCTTAGCCATCACGATGCTCCTCTGTTCAGATAATCCTGGAAGCTTACCCCAAAATCATTCGACATCAAAATATGGTCAGACTGGTGACATCTCCGGCAAGCCATCGACCGCATCGCCCGGGATTGCGCCCACGATGATGTCGGGCCAGCGATCGATGGAAATCTGGCTGATGATCAGCAAGACGAAAAACCCCCAGGGACGATCTGTTCCTGGGGGATTACTGTCGGTGGTTGCGGGGACCAGATTTGAACTGATGACCTTCAGGTTATGAGCCTGACGAGCTACCGGGCTGCTCCACCCCGCGGGTGTGGGTATATTTGTGTGTTTTGTTGATCGATAGGTTGGAGGACCTGGCGGCGACCTACTCTCCCGTGCCTTGAGGCACAGTACCATGGGCGCTGGGGGTTTTCACGGCCGAGTTCGGGATGGGATCGGGTGCGGGCCCCCCGCAATGGCCACCAGGTCGTCCAGCCTATCGAGGGTTCGATGGGTTGGTGGGTTGGGTTGGTGCGTTTTGTTGTTTGTGTGTGTTGATGTCTGTGCATGGTGGGGGTGGGTTGTAGCTGATTGAAAGTTCTATCGGGTGATTAGTACCGGTTAGCTGAGAATGTTACCACTCTTACACACCCGGCCTATCGACGTGATGGTCTATCACGACCCTCAGGGAGACCTATTTTCGAGGTGGGTTTCCCGCTTAGATGCTTTCAGCGGTTATCCCGTCCATACTTAGCTACTCGGCTGTGCCACTGGCGTGACAACCGATGCACCAGAGGTATGTTCATCCCGGTCCTCTCGTACTAGGGACAAATCCTCTCAAGTCTCCAACACCCACGGCAGATAGGGACCGAACTGTCTCACGACGTTCTAAACCCAGCTCACGTACCACTTTAATCGGCGAACAGCCGAACCCTTGGGACCTGCTCCAGCCCCAGGATGTGATGAGCCGACATCGAGGTGCCAAACCTCCCCGTCGATGTGGACTCTTGGGGGAGATCAGCCTGTTATCCCTAGAGTACCTTTTATCCGTTGAGCGATGGCCCTTCCACGTGGAACCACCGGATCACTATGGCCGACTTTCGTCTCTGCTCGAACTGTCGTTCTCGCAGTCAGGCGGGCTTATGCCATTGCACTCAGCAGCCGATGTCCGACCGGCTTGAGCCCACCATCGCGCGCCTCCGTTACTCTTTAGGAGGCGACCGCCCCAGTCAAACTGCCCACCATGCAGGGTCCCGGACCGGGATAACCGGCCGCGGTTAGACATCAAAAGCGCGCAGGGCGGTATTTCAAGGTTGGCTCCACACAAGCTAGCGCCCATGCTTCAATGCCTCCCGCCTATCCTACACAGCACTCTTCTGATGCCACTGCAAAGTTGCAGTAAAGGTTCATAGGGTCTTTCCGTCTGACCGCGGGTACCCCGCATCTTCACGGGGAATTCAATTTCGCTGAGCCGATGCTGGAGACAGTGGGGAAGTCGTTACGCCATTCGTGCAGGTCGGAACTTACCCGACAAGGAATTTCGCTACCTTAGGACCGTTATAGTTACGGCCGCCGTTTACCGGGGCTTCAATTCAGTGCTTGCACACCTCCTCTTAACCTTCCGGCACCGGGCAGGCGTCAGACCCTATACGTCGTCTCTCGACTTCGCAGAGCCCTGTGTTTTTACTAAACAGTCGCTACCCCCTCTTTTGTGCCACCCGCACATGGTTGCCCACATACGGGTCTCGCTTATCCCGAAGTTACGCGAGTAATTTGCCTAGTTCCTTCAACATCGTTCTCTCAAGCGCCTTGGTATACTCTACCAGTCCACCTGTGTCGGTTTAGGGTACGGTCTATACGCTGGAGCTATTTCCTGGAATGCTCAAAAAGCCCGGTCAATCCAATAAGACCGAACAACATCTCGCATTCGTCACTTCCAGCAGGCGGAGGAATATTCACCCCCTTCCCATCGACTACGGCTTTCGCCCTCGCCTTAGGGGCCGGCTCACCCTGCGCGGATTAACCTTGCGCAGGAACCCTTGGACTTTCGGCGACAGAGTTTCTCACTCTGTTTGTCGCTACTCATGTCAGCATTCGCACTTCCGATACCTCCAGGAGGGGTCACCCCATCTCCCTTCACAGGCCTACGGAACGCTCCGCTACCGCGCATGAACCCTGACGAGATCATGCACCCACAGCTTCGGTATGTGGCTTTAGCCCCGTTACATCTTCGGCGCAGGATTTCTATTAGACCAGTGAGCTATTACGCTTTCTTTAAAGGATGGCTGCTTCTAAGCCAACCTCCTGGTTGTTATGGAATTCCCACATCCTTTCCCACTTAGCCACAATTTGGGGACCTTAGCTGGTGGTCTGGGCTGTTTCCCTCTCGACGATGGACCTTAGCACCCACCGTCTGTCTGCCGCGCAAGACACTTCGGTATTCGGAGTTTGGTTAGGTTTGGTAAGACTTTGGGTCCCCCTAGCCCATCCAGTGCTCTACCCCCGAAGGCATACACACGACGATCTACCTCAATAGATTTCGCGGAGAACCAGCTATCTCCGAGTTTGATTGGCCTTTCACCCCTAGCCACAGCTCATCCCCGACTTTTTCAACAGGCGTGGGTTCGGCCCTCCAGTGCGTGTTACCGCACCTTCAGCCTGGCCATGGCTAGATCACTCGGTTTCGGGTCTTCTACCTGCAACTAAGCGCCCTATTCAGACTCGCTTTCGCTACGCCTACGCCTATCGGCTTAAGCTCGCTGCAAACAGAAACTCGCTGACCCATTATACAAAAGGTACGCCGTCACCGCAGATGCGGCTCCGACTGCTTGTAGGCATCCGGTTTCAGGTCTCTTTCACTCCCCTCGTCGGGGTGCTTTTCACCTTTCCCTCACGGTACTTGTGCACTATCGGTCACCAGGGAGTATTTAGGCTTGGAGGGTGGTCCCCCCATATTCAGACAGGATTTCACGTGTCCCGCCCTACTCAAGGACCTGCAATCTCGCTTCGCATACGGGGCTATCACCCGCTATGGCCGGAGTTTCCAATCCGTTCTGCTGCTCGATCACAAGCCACTGGCCTGTTCCGCGTTCGCTCGCCACTACTAACGGAATCTCGTTTGATGTCTTTTCCTCCGGGTACTGAGATGTTTCAGTTCCCCGGGTTCGCCTCTGCAACCTATGTATTCAGTTGCAGATACCCTTGCGGGTGGGTTTCCCCATTCGGATGTCCACGGATCAACGCCTGCTCGCGGCTCCCCGTGGCTTTTCGCAGCGTGCCACGTCCTTCATCGCCTCCTGGTGCCAAGGCATCCACTGAATGCCCTTCATTCACTTACAATCTCAACTCACCATCGCCTTTACCAACCACTTACGCAGC